>JASHPJ010000032.1 GCA_030038195.1 Acidobacteriaceae bacterium | reverse complement strand
ACAAGACTTGGGTGCTCAGGTCTTCCGCCGTGGCGGACTGCGGCGGATGAGACCTGGGAAAGCACAAATCCACATGGCCACGGTACTAGGAGCTAGAGGCTAGAGGCTGGAAGCTGTTCCTGGGAGTGTGGAGGCAATGAACCTGTTGGGAATGATGGACGCCTCCGGCGAGGCGATGCAGGCTGAGCGGATGCGCGCCGAGGTGGTGGCGGCCAACATGGCCAATGCAGAAACCACGCATACCGCGCAGGGCGGCCCGTATCACCGGCAGATGGTGGTCTTTGCCGCGGGACGCGGCGATCCCAGCTTTCTCGACTCGATGGATGCGGCCTCGAGCGGCATTGCGCAGCCTTCGCTGCTCCCGGCCATGGACATGCCGCCGATGCCGGGCTCGGACGATGTCGCACCCAGCGTCGAGGTGGCGCAGGTGATTCAGGATCCTTCGCCGCCGCTCAAGCGCTACGATCCCGGACATCCCGATGCGGGGTCGGACGGCTATGTCGAGTATCCCGACATTAACCCGCTTACAGAGATGGTGGACCTGATGGGCGCAACGCGTGCTTATGAACTGAACGGCTCCGCCGTGCAGGCCGAGAAGAGCATGATCACCTCGGCCCTCGATATAGCCAGGACGTAGGCAGCGCGTGGCGTGGAGAGCCGCGCTTCAAAACGGCGCTCCTGCGCCTGGCTTCAAGAGGATTATGGAGGAATGATGGCAACTGCGGTGAATCCACTCGATCTTTCGCGCTTGGCCGTATCAGGCGCGGACACGGGCGCCATGAGCCTGTCTTCCGCGCCCGCACAGTCTGCGCCCTTCGCCGATCTGTTCACCGACGCCGTGGGCCAAGTGAACCGGCTCGACGACCAGGCGCGCGCCGCGGTGGACGGACTGATGACCGGCAAGGGCGTGGACGTGCACCAGGCGATGATCGCCACGGAAAAGGCGGACATGGCCTTCGAGCTTGTGCTGGCCGTGCGCAACAAGGCCGTGCAGGCCTGCCAGTCGGTGATCGGCATGCAGTTTTAAGAACTTGTCTAAGAACTCATCCGAGCCAGGCAGGAGCTTTGAAAGGACACGGCTTCAGCCGTGTCCTTTCAAAGCATCAAGTTTTTAGACAGGTTCTGAGGGGACGCATTCGGGAGATATGGCCACCGCGACACAACTGGAGAAAAGCCCGCCGGTGCTGATGGGCGCGCCACAGTGGGCAGGACGGCTGCAGGGACTCTGGGGCCGTGCGCGGCTGCTGTGGGCGCGGCTGGCGACGGCGCAGCGCCGCGGTGCAGCGGTCTCCGCCGTGCTGCTGGCGGCGCTTGCGGCCGGGCTGGCCTGGTATGGGCTGCGCACCGACTGGCGCACGCTCTATACCGGCCTCGATCCGGACGACGCGCGCCAGGCCGGCGAGGCGCTTACCCAGGCGCAGATTCCCTTTGATCTCTCCCCGGACGGCGCCATCATGCGCGTGCCCGCGGCGCAACTGGACAAGGCGCGGCTGGCGACGGCAGCCAAGGGCGGCGTCAAGAGCGGCCGGCTGGGCTTTGAGATCTTTGACGAGCCCAACTGGGTCGGATCGGAGTTCGACGAGCAGGTGAACTACCAGCGCGCGCTCGAAGGCGAGCTGGAGCACACCATCGCCACCCTCGCCGATGTGGAGTCGGCGCGGGTGCACCTGGTGCTGGTCCACGATTCGCTTTTTCGAGAGAACCAGCGCCCGGCCAAGGCCTCGGTGGTGCTGAAGCTGCGCCACGGCTCGCTCTCTGACGGCGAACCGGACGCGATCCGCAACCTGGTGGCCTCGGCCGTGGACGGGCTCACGCCCGGCCATGTCGTGCTGGTCGACGCGGACGGGCATCTGCCTCTCGGCCCCAGGACGGCCGAAGCACTCGAAGCCGACGCCGAGCAGGCACTGGAAGACAAGATCGTTGCCGAGCTTGAGCCGGTAACCGGTCCCGGCAACGTGCGCGCCTCGGTGACGCTCAGCTACGATCCGGCCGCAACCGACCTGACCCAGGAGACCTACGACCCCAGCCAGACCGTAACGCTGACCATGCAGCGCTCCGAGCAGACAGCCGGTGCGCAGCCGGTTCCGGTCGGCGTGCCCGGCGCGGCTTCCAACGCGCCCAATGCACAGGCGCTGCCGGTGTATCCCAGGGAGACTACCGGGCCGGAGTCAGCCAAGACCGAGTCCGGCACCTATGCGTCTTCGAAGACGGTGAAGCACACGGTGCAGAGTCCTGGGCAAATGCGGCGCTTGACGGCGGCCGTCGTGGTCAACGACCGCCTGGTGACCCCGGCAGCCAAGGGCCAGCCGGCGGTGTGGCAGCCGCGCCCGGCCGACGAGCTGCGCCATCTGACCGCGCTGGCGCAGGCTGCAGTGGGTTTCGATGCGGCCCGCGGAGACACGGTCACGGTCGAGGACCTCGGCTTTGCCTCCAACCGTCCCGAGCCTCCGGTTCCCTTGACCCAGCAGGCGATGAGCGCGGTGCGGAGTGCGCCGGAGCTGGTGCGGTACACGGCGCTGCTGCTGGGCGTGCTGGCGGTGCTGCTTTTAGGCGTACGCCCGGCGCTGCGCAGCGCCGGCACACTGGTCAAACAGATCGGCCAGGCCGGCGCGCACGAGCTGCCGGCTGGCGCACCCGCATCCGCAGCGGCGCTGGCGCCGCCGGGCACGCCCGAGACCGAGGCGGAACGCATGCGTGCGCAGGCCATCTTTGACCAGGTGGCCAGCCATTTGAAGCGCGAGCCCACGCAGAGCTCGCGCCTGCTGCAGAGTTGGATTCACTCCGACTAGTGAAAGTAAGAAGGGAACTACGCAATGGCCGAGCAGGCTGCGGAAAATGTGCCGGCGCGCAAGCGTGCCTCACAAAATGTCTCCGGGGTGCGCAAGGCGGCCATCCTGCTGATGGCGGTGGGCGAGGATCTGGCCAAGGAGATTCTGCGCGCGCTGCCCGAGGCCGATGTGCAGCGGCTCACCGAGGAGCTGGCCGACCTGCGCGGGGTTACGCCCCAGCTCTCCTCCGACGTTCTCGAAGAGTTCTGGGAGCTGCTGGAGACGCAGAACTTCATGGTGCACGGCGGGCTGGACTACGCCAGCCGGCTGCTGGTGGAAACCTTTGGCCGCGAGCGCGCCGAGGATCTGCTGCTGCTGGTGCGCCGCTCGCAGGAGGCCGCGCAGGGCAACCTGGCCAAGCTGCAGCGCACCGATCCGCAGCAGTTGGGCAAGCTGCTTGATGCCGAGCATCCGCAGACGATTGCGCTGGTTCTTGCGCATCTTGACCCGCGCAAGGCCTCGATGGTGCTCGACAACCTGAGCGAGGACCACAAGGTGGTTTCCATCCAGCGGCTGGCCGAGATGCGGCAGTTTTCGCCGGAGATGGCGCAGAAGGTGGCGCATATTCTGCACCGGCGCTTGGAGAACGTGGGCGACACGGCGCGCGAGAGTTACTCGGGATGCAAGGCCGTGGCCGACCTGCTCAACCGTCTCAACGCTGAGGAGTCGAAAAAGATTCTCGAGACCATTGAAGAGCAGCAGCCCGAGCTGGCCCTGAACATCAGGAACCGGATGTTCACCTTCGAGGACCTGGTAACCGTGCCGCCAGCCACCATTCGCGAGATTGTCGCCGGCGTGGACAAGCGGCAACTGGCCCTGGCCCTGCGCGGCGCCAACGAGGAACTGCGCGCGCAGATCTTCAAGGCGATGAGCTCGCGCGCCGTGGAGATGCTCAAGGAAGACATAGAGGTGCTGGGGCCGGTGCGCTCGCGCGAGGTGACGCACGCGCAGCAGGAGATATTGGGCCTGGCACGCCGTCTCGAAGCCGAGGGCAAAGTTGTGTTGAAGCTCGAGACCGGCGACGAGATGCTGGCCTGAGAGGGAGCCGCGAGCGCGTATGCAACAGCAGGCAGCCATCGCCGAGAAAGCCGGCGCACGCAGGACTCCAGCGGAGCGGATCGAGCGCTTCGAGTATCCGGCCGATCCCAACGCGCCCGCCGCTCCCGACTGGAGTGGCTTTACCCAGGGCGTGGATACCGCGGCAGCGCCGGAGCCGATCCCCGATGCGGCTTTCGAGCAGCGGCTGGCCGAAGAGACGCGGCAGGCCTTTGAGCAGGGACGCGAACGCGGTCGGCAGGAGGGTCGCCAGGCCGAGCGGGAATCGCTGGCGGCCACGCTCAAGACGGCGCAGGAGAGCCAGACGCGGCAGATGGCCGCGCTGACCGAGAACTTTGCCGCCGCGCGCGACCGCTATCTGCGCGACGTGGAGCACGAGGTCGTCCGGCTGGCGCTGGCTATCGCGGCGCGCATCCTGCGGCGCGAGGCGCAGATGGACCCGCTGCTGCTCACCGGTGCTGCGCGCGTTGCGCTGGGCCAGCTTTCTTCCACAACCGAAGTGCGGCTGCGCGTGCCGGCGGGCGATCTCGACCTGTGGAAAGAGGCGCTGGCGCCGCATCTGCCGCTCAAGCCCATGGTGGTGGCCGGTGACGGGCTGCGGACGGGCGAGTGCATGGTAGAAACCAGCCTGGGCACGGTCGATCTAGGCATCCGCGCGCAGCTTGCCGAGATCGAGCACGGGTTCTTTGACCGCGCCGGAGCAGCGCGGCTGCCGCGCACGCAGGACGCAGCCGGGCAGGCCGCGCTGCGCCCGGAGGGCCGCGCGTGACCGGACTGCTGAGCCGCTACTTCGCCCAACTGGAGCGTGGCCGGCCCTGGCGCTGGACCGGCACGGTGGTCGAATCGGTGGGCCAGACCATCGAATCGGTGGGACCCCTGGCTACCATAGGCGAGTGCTGCGAGATCGTGGACCAGCATGGCCGCCGCCATCTGGCCGAGGTGATCGGCTTTCGCGGCTCCCATGTTCTGTCCATGCCGGTGGAAACCACCGACGGCATCCGTTACGGCGATACGGTAGCCGCGCTGGGCGCAAGGCCGGAGATCGAAGCCAATCCGGCGCTGATGGGCCGCGTGCTCAACGCGCTCGGGCAGCCCATCGATGAAGGAAAATCGCCCATCGAAGGAAAGTTGCCCATCCTGCCGGTTTCGCTGCCGCTCGAAGGCACGGCGCGATCGCCGCTCGACCGCGTGCCCATCCGTGCGCCGCTGGGCTGCGGCATTCGGGTCATCGACGCGCTGCTCACCGTGGGCCGCGGCCAGCGCGTGGGCATCTTTGGCGGATCGGGCGTGGGCAAGAGCACGCTCATCGGCATGATGACCCGCAATACCCAGGCCGACGTGACCGTGGTCGGTCTGGTGGGCGAGCGCGGACGCGAGGTGGGCGAGTTTCTGGAAGAATCCCTGGGCGAAGAAGGACGCGCGCGGTCGGTGGTGGTTGTCTCCACGTCGGACGAGTCGCCGCTCAAGCGCATGCGCGCCGCGCTGGCCGCCACCACGGTAGCCGAGTTCTTTGCCGCGCAGGGAAAGCATGTGCTGCTGGTGCTGGACTCGCTCACCCGCTTCGCCATGGCTGCGCGCGAGATCGGGCTGGCCGCCGGTGAGCCACCCACCGCCAAGGGCTATACGCCTTCGGTCTTCAACCGGCTGGCCAGGCTCGTCGAGCGCACCGGCCAGTTCCATACCGGATCGATCACCGCTTTTTATACCGTGCTGATGGAAGGTGACGACCAGCAGGACCCGCTCGTGGACGCGGTGCGCTCGTTGCTCGATGGGCACGTTGTGCTGTCGCGCGCGCTGGCTGCCGAGGGATGGTACCCGCCCGTCGAGGTGCTGGACTCGATCAGCCGGCTCATGCCGCAGGTGGTGCAGCCGGAACATCGCCAGCAGGCCGCGCTGGTGCGCAAGCTGCTGGCCGTCTACGCGCGCTCTGAGGACCTGGTGCGCATCGGCGCTTACAAGGCCGGCGCCGATCCCGATCTGGACCGTGCTCTGGCCGCGCGTCCCGCACTGCGCACGTTTATGACCCAGGACGCGGCCGAGCGCGCGCCCACTGCGGCGGGTGCTGGCTGCCTGGAGCGGCTGGCGGCTTTAGTGGCGGAGATTTGAACCCATGGCCGTCTCGCGCCTACTGCGCCGGCTTCTGCACGTGCTGCATGTGCAGGAAGAGCAGAGCCGGACTGCGCTGGCAGCCGCACTCGCCGGGCTGCACCGCCTGGAGCATGCACAGGCTTCGGCCCAGGAGCGCGAACGCGGCGGCCGGCGGCTGATCGCCGCGAGCGCGCTGAGCAGTGATCTCATCGATCAGCGCGCCGACTGGCAGACCGCTGACCGTCAGATCACCGATCGTCAGATCATCAACTCTCAGATCATTGACCGGCTCGCGGGAGTCGAGGAGTCCCTTGCGGCCGCCCGCACAGCCGCTATCCTGGCTGTGCGGGCGGCCGCGGCGGAGAACCAGGTCGCGCTGTGCCGCGAGGAGTTCCTCGCCAGGCGCATTGAGCGGCGTCAGGCCGAGGCGCTCGTGCGCCAAGCCGAGGCCGCCGACGCCGTCGCAGCGAACCGGCGCAGCCAGCAATCGCTCGACGACTGGTATCTGAACCGCCTGCGTTTAACTGGCGAAAGGGAGAAGTGAAGCCACCCTGCCTGGCGGCGCGCATCTTCTGAGAAGCTGTTTAAAAACTCTTCAAAGCAAGGCAAGCGCCTTGAAAGGGCACGGCTAAAGCCATGCCCTTTCAAAACATCAAGTTTTTAAACAGGTTCTGAGATGGACCCTGCGTTTCCCTTCCTGACAACCTTCTAACCCATTCTGCTTGGATTTGGCCTGGCATCTGCACCGTTTTCGGGCATGACGGTTGCCGCGGGAATCGAGATCGGGCCAGAGGTGGGCCAGTTGAGAATTGGCTTGCCAACAGCGGCTGCACGCTTGGCGGTCGCGTCGTCTGCAGGCAAAAAGAGCTTCCAGTCAAGCTGGCAGTCGATGATGGCCGCGCTGGGCGCGGAGAGCAAGACCGGCGGCGCGCAGAAACCCGCCCCCGACGCGGAACAGAATACGCCGCTGGCCGTTGCAGCCAAAACTGCGCGGCCATCGGCCGTTTCCGATCCTGCAACCGAGGCTTTGCCGAACCAAGCCGTCCGCGTGCAGCCTGACCCTGGCGCGGTGGTCCGCCGCGAAACGGTTGCCGCGATCGCGGTGCAGGAGGATGCCGCGCCTTCCGGGAGCGCGCACGGCGCGGGTTGGGAAAACTCTGGGAGCGCTGGCAAGAGCGTGAAGCGCGACAGCAGCGTGGAGAAAAACCCTGCGGCTGCGCGTGTTTCTGCGGAGCAGGCGACAGCAGCAGTTGCTGTGGCGGCCATGCCGGTGACGGCGGACCACGCGCTGCCAATCAAACCGAGCGCGGGCATTGACACGGTGCATCGAGCGCGGAGCTTGCTTACACCGGCATTCCTTGCCAGCGGACGGGCTGCGGCCGTGGATGTGGAGATTGGAATGCAGAAAGCTGTGCCGGCGGGCGTTGTCTCTACCGCCGCAGGCAACAGCTCGCTTGCGAGCGGCGCAAAGCAGGAGAATACAGACGGCGAAGCGCAGGCATGGACGAATGCCGGGCGTGCGCCTCTCGCCGCGGCAGATGCAGCGACGGCTTCGATTGCCCAGATTATCCAGGTCGCCCAGCCGGGGCCGCAGGCCGCCGCGCCGGCAGCGGGCGGAACGAATGCGCTTCCGAGCGCAGGTGCAGGCATCGCCGGCGCGGTTTCCGTATCGGCAGAAAGTGCGAGCGCGGCACGCCCGGCCCTTGCAGGCGACAGGCGCGTCCATGAGACCGAGGCGCCGCGCGCCCTGCATGGATCGGCTGAGACCGCGGCGCTGGCATCGGCGCCCAGCCATGCGCCTTCGGTGCAGCCGATCGGCACAGGCGTGGAGACGACGGCGCCACTGGCGCGCGACGCCGGCGGCGGACGCAGCGCCATGAATGCAATGGACGCGGCGGCAGCCGGTTCGGGCAGCATCGGCAGTGCTTCGACAGGCGCACACGAGACTTTTGCTGCGCTCGATGCGGCTGCTGCGCACGGCGCAAACTGGCTCCATGCGGGCACGCACAGCGCCGAGGCGGGATTTGAAGATCCCACGCTGGGCTGGGTGAGCGTGCGCGCGGACCTGGCTGCAGGCGGCGTGCATGCTGCGGTGGTACCGGGTACGGCAGACGCGGCGCAGGCGCTGAGCGCGCACATGGCCGGACTGAACAGCTATCTGAGCGAGCATCGCACGCCGGTGCAGACGCTCACGCTCGCCACACCCGGCGGCGCAGGATTCAATCCGGCGGCCGGGCAGGGCAGCGGGCAGAATGACGGCGCGGGCCGGCAGGCCAGTCCGCAAACGGCAGCGCCGCCGGGCGCGTCACGCGCGCAGACGGCTGCACGATCCGGCGGCGCAATCCACGACGCCGCACCGGCTGCCATGCGAGCGGGCGCGTCAATCTCGCTGATTGCATGAGCCTGAGATTTGAAGCAGCGCGTCGATCCGCCGACATGCAATGATCTGCGGCTGGAAAGCAGGGAACTGGCAGATGGAAGGCAGATGGAAATTGTCCGCGCATTCAAGGAGTGAAATCGATGACCGCAGCAGCAATCTTTGCACATCCGATAACGGCCGGACAGGCACTTGCAGGCAACGCGGTAGCGCCGATGGACGGCTCCTCGAATGGCGCCGGCGGCTCGAACAGCTCCGGCGGCGATTCAGCCACGATCTCGGCCAACGACTTCCTCACGCTGCTGGTAACCGAGATGCAGAACCAGGACCCCACCGCCGACACCGATCCCAACGAATATGTTGACCAGCTTGTGCAGGTGAACAGCCTGGAGCAGCTTATTAACATCAACCAGACGCTGGCCACAGACTTCCCCTCGTCTTCATCGGCCACTAGCAGCGATGCGGCGACGGGCAAAGGTTCAGCCGCGCCGACCGGGCAGGGCGCTGCGACAGGCGAGCCGGCTGCAGCCGCGCACAAGCCGGGCGTATCTTCCGCAAGTCCACCTGTGGCTGCTCAGCGTGCGCCCGGTAATCTCAGCGTTCCCACCGCTACTCCCGCGGCCGAGCGCGTGGCGCACGCGCTCGGCGGACACACCCGGCCCGGGCCTGCAGCCGGCCGGTTCCCGCAGGCCATTTAGCAACCAGCAGCCGGCCGCCGAGGCCCGCGCCAACCACACCAGAAGGAGGCTCACGACCATGGCAAGCTTTTCCATTCCACTCACCGGACTCGAGGCCGACTCGACGGCTCTGAATACCATCGCCAACGATCTCTCCAACATGAACACCACCGCCTTCAAGGCACAGACCACCAATTTCTCCGACCTGTTCTATCAGCAGATCGGCTCAACCGGCTCGGGCGATCCCATCCAGGTAGGTGCCGGCGCCCAGGTGGCCTCCAATACGACGGACTTTACGCAAGGCTCGTATGACACCAGCGGCATGAGCGCTTCAGATATGGCGATCGACGGCAATGGCTTCTTTATCCTGAGCGGCAACGGTGGCGCGCCACTGTATACCCGCGACGGCTCATTCTCGCAGGACACCAGCGGCAAGCTGGTATCTTCCAGCGGTCTTGCCGTGATGGGCTATCCGGCGACGAACGGGGTTGTGAATACGAATGCCCCGCTGACGTCGATCAACATCCCGTTGATCGGCCAGGTGCAGCAGCCGGCGGCCACAACCACCTTCAGCGTGACGGCCAACCTGGATTCGGAGTCAGCAACCGCCGGCCCGTTTCCGGCAACCGTGCCGGTGTACGACTCGCTTGGCGCAAGCCATAACGTAACCATTACGTTTACCCAGACGGGCACGAATACCTGGACCTATTCGGCTGCGCTGCCCGCTTCCGATTTCACAAGCGGCGTTTCGACGCCGGTGACCGGGACCATGACCTTCGATGCGAATGGAAACCTGCTGACCATCCAGCCGGCCGGTGCGCCGGCCGCCGAGAATGTAGGAACCGGCGCCGGAGACGTCTCCTCGATTCCGATCGGCTTTACGGGACTGTCAGACGGCGCCGCGGATCTGAATATGAACTGGAACCTGCTGGGCTCCGCAGGCAAGCCAAACATCAGTCAGGTCGATGAAGCGTCCGGAGTCTCGGATACCACGGCAGACGGCAACGCCGCCGGCACCTGCACGGGATTCGAGATCGGCTCCGATGGAACTGTGACAGCAGAGTACACCAGCGGAAACGAGATCGTGGGCCAGGTGGCCTTGGCGAATATGACCAACCTGCAGGGTCTGCAACTGCAAGGCGACGGCAACTATG
The DNA here is from genome assembly GCA_030038195.1 of Acidobacteriaceae bacterium. GTDB lineage: Bacteria > Acidobacteriota > Terriglobia > Terriglobales > Acidobacteriaceae > Telmatobacter. Next base: position 12,305 of record JASHPJ010000032.1, on the reverse strand, counting down.
TTACGACGCTGGCCAGCGGCGTCGCCACCGTGGGCGCGCCGGGCAACGGCGGGCTGGGCACGATCCAGGATTCGGCCCTCGAGGATTCGAACGTCAATATCTCCTCGGAGTTCTCCAATCTGGTTGTAGCGCAGCGCGCCTTTGAGGCCAACGCCAAATCCGTGACCACCTTTGACACCGTCACCCAGGACACGATCAACATGGTGCACTAAATCAAAATTTGTGGTTTCGTAATCCAACCCACAAGACTTGGGTGCCCCAGGTCTTCCGCCGTAGCGGACCGTGGCGGATGAGACCTGGGAAAGCATAAATCCACATGGTCACGGTACTAGCGGTGAATCTCGATGAACAATCCCTTCCCCTCGGCGATTACGACGCCGTTTGCGTCGAGAATGCGGGCCTCTGTCCAGTGCTTGCGGCCATCGCCACGCACGACGCGGCCCTCGATGCGGATCGGCGAGCCGGAAGGAACCGGGCGCAGGTAGTCAACCTCCAGCCGGCGGGTCATGGCCACCAGTCCGCATGCGCGCACCGCCTTGCTCATGGCTTCGTCGAGCAGCGTGGCGATGATGCCGCCGTGCAGGTAGCCCGGAGGACCCTCGTAGGTGTCGGCAATCGTGGCGAAAGAGACGACTGCGCTATCTTCAGCGAGGAAAAATTCGAGATGCAGTCCGACGGGATTGGCCTGCCCGCAGCCGAAGCAGCGATTCTGGGCCCCGTGCGCCATCGGGGTGAGATTTTCGTGGGCTTGCTTCAATGTGCCTCCGCAGGCTGGTGAGCGGCATTGAGCACAGCCGCATAGGTCTTCAAATCAATATTGGAGCCGCTCAATACGATGCCGACGCGTTTGCCGCGCAGCGAGCGCCGCTCCCGCAGGGCGCCGGCCAGCCCGGTGGCTCCGGCGCCTTCGGCCAGGTTATGCGTGTCCTGAAAGAACGCGCGCATGGCCTCCATGATTTCCGCATCGGTCACTTCAATCACGCGGGCGACATGATTGAGAATCGTCTCGAGCGCGTCGGCGTTCGGACGGCGACAGGCAAGGCCGTCTGCAATCGCCGTGTTTGCCGGTGCCTCGATGACCTGGCGCTGCCTGAAGCTGCGTGCATACGCAGGGGACTGCGCGGCAACCACGCCGACGATCTCCGCGTGGCGCCCGAGCGCCTTGCGCGCCGCCGCGATGCCACAGATGGACGAACCGAGGCCGACAGGAACGTAGACCGCATCCAGCCCAGGCGCGCCTTCGAACAGCTCCAGCGCGTAGGTTGCCGTGCCCATCACCAACCGCTCGTGAAAGGACTCGACAAAAGCGAAGCCGCGCTGCGCAGCCAGCGTGCGGGCATACTCGAGCGAGGCTTGAAAGTCATGTCCACGCTCGATCAGCTCCACGCCCTGTGCCAGCATGGCGCGATTCTTCTCCACGCTGTTGCCTTGCGGAACAACGATTGCCGCTTTCAGGCCGAAAGGGCGCGCGGCGAAGCCAACTCCCTGGCCAAAGTTGCCGCGGGTGGCGGCTGCCACGCCTTCGAGCCGCGGCTGCGTTTCTTTGAGCCAATGGAGATAGACGAGCGCGCCCCGCAGTTTGAAGGCTCCTACCGGCGTGTGATTCTCATGCTTGACCCAGGCCTCGCACCCCAGCCGCTGATTGAGCAGTGGCCACATCGATTGTGGCGTGGGTGGCATGTATCGGTAGATCAGTGTCTGCGCCGCGCGCATCTGTTCCAGTGTGGGAAGTTCCATGAACTCAGCATAGCCGACCGGCGCTTGACCATCGCCAACCGGCCCCTTGAAACTGGAACTGTGGAGGGTCCTCTCATCTCAATCGCTCATCGATGCAGAACTGCCTGCCGGCTCAAGCAGTTCCAGGGTTGCTTTACCTCGAAGCCGTTGCAACGGAGTGGCTTTTTCCTCAAGAAAAAGCCATCTTGCCCGATTGCAAAAAGGCACGCAAACTTCGGAGTTGCCCTAATCCTTTGGCTCGTCGCCGGCGCCGGTCTTGCTGTTCTGTGTGCCGGCTGCCACTCCACGCCACCGCTTACACCGCAGCAGGCAGAAGGGAAGCGTCTCTACGACGAGCGCTGCGCGCACTGCCACGAGTTTAACGACCTGGCGCTCAAGAAAGCTCCGCCCAACCTGCATCACGTCTTTGCAAGTGCCACGCTGCCCAGTGGCGCTCCGGCCACCGACATCAACGTGGAGCGCACCGTGCTCGGCGGCAAGGGAATGATGCCTTCCTTCGCCGGCCGGTTCACCCAGGAGCAGATGGCCGCTCTGCTCGCTTACCTGCACGCCGGCATCCGGTCGGAGTAGCGGCAGGCAATCCATCGGCGCGGCGGATCGGCTTCACGGTATACTGAAAGCTGTCTATGGCGACCGAGAAGACATTTTATCTGGAGACCTTCGGCTGCCAGATGAACGCGCACGACTCCGAAAAGGTGATCGGAACCCTCCAGCAGCAGGGCTACCGCCAGGTGGAAACTGAAGAGGAAGCCGGCCTGATCCTCTATAACACCTGTTCCATCCGCGACAAGGCCGAGCAGAAGGTCTTTCACCGGCTCAACGACTACAAGGCGCTGCACAAGGCCGGCAAGCGGTTCGGCGTGCTCGGCTGCGTGGCCCAGCAGGAAGGCGAAAAGATCTTCGAGAAGGCTCCGTTCGTCTCGCTGGTCTCCGGCTCCGCTTCTTATCGCAAGCTGCCGGAGATGATCGCGCGCCTGGAAGCCGGCGAAAACCGCATCACCGGTCTGGACGACCGCCAGATCGAAGAGACCTTCGAAACCGAGTTCACCGCCCGCCAGAACCCCTACCGCGGCTACATCACCATCATCGAGGGCTGCGACAAGTTCTGTTCCTACTGCGTGGTGCCATACACCCGCGGCAAGGAGCGCAGTCGCACATCTTCTTCCGTGCTTGCAGAGGCTCGCCGTATCGCCGACCTGGGTTACACCGAGATTCAGCTTCTGGGCCAGAACGTGAACAGCTACCGCGACCCGGAAGGGAAGATGAGCTTCGCTGACCTGCTCGACAGTGTCGGCCGGGTGCCGGGCATCCGCCGGGTACGGTTCACCACCAGCCACCCGCGCGACTTTACCTGCGACATCGTCCAAGCCATCGACACCAACCCGGCGCTCTGTGACCACGTCCACCTGCCGGTGCAGTCCGGCTCGGCCCGGGTGCTCAAGAGGATGGCCCGCGAGTACACCCCCGATTGGTACCTGGAGCGGATCGAGTGGATCAAGTCCGCGCGCCGGACCATCTCGCTTTCAACCGACATCATCGTCGGGTTTCCGGGCGAGACCGAGGACGACTTTATTCAAACCATGGACCTGCTGGCCAAGGTGCAGTACGATTGCGTCTTCGCCTTCAAATACTCGGCGCGGCCCAATACTCCGGCCCTGGTGATGATCGACTCCATCCCGGAAAAGGAAAAGGCAACCCGGCTTCAAGTATTGCTTGATCGTCAGCGCGAGATACAAAGGGTCAATTACGCCATGCATATAGGCGAGCAAATGGAAGTGATGGTTGAGGGGCAGAACCCGGCTCGCGGCCAGATTGCCGGCCGCAGCAGCCAGAATAAGGCGGTGAACTTTACCTGTGCGCAGCCCATCGCTCCGGCGCCCGGCAGCTATATGCAAGTGAAGATCACCGCGGCGCATCCAAACAGCCTTGTCGGAGAATCCATATAGCAGGCAAAGGAGGTGGCCATGGATATCGAGGTGCGGATACGTGGACTGATGATGGACCCGGCCACGAATATGCCGATCGTGGTGCTCAAAGACGTGGCCTCCGAAACCGTGATGCCGATCTGGGTGGGAATCTTCGAGGCCAACGCCATCGCTATCGAGATTGAGAAGGTTTCAGCGCCGCGGCCAATGACGCATGACCTGGCCAGAAATATCATGCGCCACTTGGATAGTTCGCTGGAAAGGGTTGTTATTACTGAGATTAAAGATGATACGTTTTACGCTGTCCTGTGGCTGAAGCAGGGAAACGAGCCCATTGCTATTGATGCCCGGCCGTCGGACGCCATTGCGCTGGCCCTGCGCGCCGACTGCCCGATCTTTGTGGCTGAGCACGTGATGCAGAGCGCCAAGCTCAGTACTTCCGGGCCTGCCGAAGGCCCAACGGCCGAGCAGCTTCGCGGTTGGCTCGAAGGGCTGAACGACGAGGACCTGGGCCGCTACAAGATGTAGTCAAGCCACCCGTTCCAGAAGACTTTGGCGGCTTCTTCCAGGCGGAGTGCGTGCCGGTAGCCGGCTGCGCGCAGTTCGGGAACCGAAATTCTTCTGTGGCTCAGTTCAACGGCGTGACCCACATACCACCGTTCCAGTCCTCTCGCCGTCACCTCGGGGTGAAACTGCAGCGCCAAACCGGATTCTCCAACAATAAATCCTTGATTTTCATAGAGTTTTGATCGAGCTAGTGGCTCGACCTCGGCGGGAAGGTCGAAAGTGTCTCCATGCCAGTGGAAAACCGGCAGGCTATCTTCGACCAACGGCCTGAACCACCCCGGCGTCTCGCCAGGGCCTGGGAACTCGATGGGCATCCAGCCAATCTCGGCTCCGTTGGCGCCGGCGTAAACTCTGGCGCCAAGTGCTGCGGCCATCAGTTGCGCGCCCAGGCAGATGCCAAGTGTCGGCCGGCCAGCTTTTAACCGCTGCCGGATACAATCGACCTCTCCGGTAAGAAACGGATAAGCGCCGGTCTCATAGACGCCGATCGGCCCGCCAAGGACCACGAGCAGATCGCAGGCAGCGGCCTGAGCGAGCGGAAATTCAGCAGTGGCTGCGTCGGCTATCTCGATAGAAAGGCCGCGCTCCTCCAGCCTGGGTCGCAGGGAACCGAGGTCTTCAAAAGGGACGTGGCTCAAAACCATCGCCCGTAACTCACGCGCAGACATGGGAATAGAATACTCCCGCCGTGCGATGCTTCGACTATACAGAATATCTGTTATCAGACGTAAGCGGTGAAGAGAGGCAGGAAGAACCAGACCCAAGAGGCCTGCCAGATGCTCACCTTAGTACCGTATCAGCTCTTGCTCTTCCCAGACGCCCGAGCGCATAATGAGCCTCCCTCCCCAGTGGGCCGGCCAGTGCGGGAGAAGCGAACAGCTAAGCAGATCATCCAGGCGATACTCGCCTATCTCGACTGGCGTGCCGGTAACGCCTGGGTCAATCGCGCGGATCCTAGCCAGAATCACCATTCCGAGCGCCGTAATTATCTCCGGGCACGCTGGCTCGTCTGGCACGCTTTCTATGCAGAACCCGCGCTAAATCGCAAGCCCGTCGTTTCTGCCCTGCATTTGACCGATTGCGTCCCTTTTCCCCTACGAACTTATTCGGCTGAAGAGTGCCGGCTTGCCGCGCTCTCACGGTCCGCGCTCGAAGACCAATTCTTAGCGTTACGTCCTGGCTTTCCTCCCTATCGCCTAGGTTTTTATAACCGCGGCCGGCTAGCAGCTGTGATCCTCGAACTCCGCGCCGCAGGGGTGCAGCCGCAACGGAGGCGAGCATGATTACCGTTCTTTTTGCTCGACACGATTCCGTTTACAAAAGCTTTCCTGACTGCGATGTGTGGGACGCAGAGCGGGACGCGCGCAAATGGTCAGGTGGAACTTCTATTATCGCTCATCCGCCATGCCGAAGTTGGGGCAGATTGCGCGGATTAGCACACATCATTCCCGAAGAACGAGCTTTAGGCCCATTGGCTTGCGCGTTGGCGGCTGGACATTGCCAGTCCACCAATTTTGGTGGGGGCACCGCGCCGAAAAACGGACATGGCTCTATATCGTCGGCTGCGACCCCGAAGGACTGCCGCCAATTCCTTTTGTACTTGGCGAAGCGCCTTGCATGCCGCGATGGCTTTTTTAGAGCAATCGATCGATTCCGAGAGCTAGCGGCGGCTTAAGCAACCGCGCTAGGGGCGAGAGGGGCGGTGGTTCGTGGCAGGCCCGCCGCCCTCTCCGAGAGGAACGACATGAAGCAAATTCTTAATGCATATTTCGAGGAAATCGACGCGGAAGCATTCGAGCTGCTTCAGTTTGTTGTGTGGTTGCCGATTGCATTGTTGATTTGGCTTCGATCGAAGTTCCGCGAGCTAACCGAGCTAACAGATGAAATGAAGGAACGCGCCGGCCGCAGGATGATACGAGCAGCATTGAATGTGCTGCCGTATCGAAGCATCATCCGAGAGCAACTAATTGCTCTCCTGAGCGACCGGCGCCACTACGAGAGGTACGAGGGATGGTGCGAGATGACACGCGCCATCCCTCTCTCGTGGGACGACTGGCAAAAAGAACGCACCTGGGTGAGATGGCTCCAACGAAAGATGCAGGTGACTGAATGAAGCCCTGCCTTGCGCCCGCGTGCTTGGAGCAAGTGAAGTATCCGCGCCTATTGTGCGCGATGCATTGGCGCAGGCTGCCAAGTCGAATCAGGGCGCAGATCACTGGGCACCTGATGGTCGGCAACGATGATTCAGCACGCATTCTTTTGAATAACCACTATGCTGTGAGGATTACCGATGAGCATGACGCATCTCGATCGAATTGAAGTTCCTTTTCCGGCCCAGGTATCAGCTCTGCTGACGCAAATCGCTGCGTGCATGTTTGAAAACTTGATCAATGGGAAGATGGCTATCGAACTAGACGAAGAGACTTTTGAGGCTTGGAAGCTCATCCGCTCGATCGCTCATTTATATGGCACACGTGGTCTGCAGGTCCTGGAGATCGATTTCCAGGACAAATTCGTGAATGCCATTGTGTTGGCTCATCGCGTCTACCACTGCTTCGCTCTCGACACTACTTTCCCTGGCGCATGCGATTGTCCGATGGCCACGCTGATTCATCCACTGGCCACACTCATGTTGCAATCTCACGTGCAATTACTGGAACGGCGATGAGGATTGTTTTCTGCAACAAATGCACGCGCATGGTGCGGGGACATGGAACCAGTCGTGTTCTTCGCAAGCTGGTCTTCCATTTTTGTACACGTTGTTGGCGGGAACGTGAGAACTGCGAAGCGTTCATGCGCCGTATCGCGGGTGTTCCCGAATCCATTTTGAAGGAGGTTGCAGAATCCAGAGCGCGGGCAGCGTCAGTGAGAGCTGGCGCTTTGCCTGAATCGCTGGAACGGTTCCTCGTCGCCATGGGAGAAGAAGGTGAAGCGATATGACCCCACTTCTCTTCCCTACCCGGCGCACGTGTTTGATCTGCGGCGCATCGGAAGCGGTACGTAATCGTTGGCATAAGCCAACGAGAGAAGCTTTCGTAGCCGCAATCAATGTGACTATCTGGCGACGCCGCACCGATGATCGTCAACAGATGGCCACCTCCAGCGCAGTGCACGTCTGTGAGCGATGCCTTGTGCTGGCCAGTCAATCCGGAAAAGAGATGGAAGCGCTTGGTAGAGCATTGGTCGGGGCGGCTGTATCACGCTATAGCGTGATGGCAAAGGGCGAATTGATATGAACATCATCTTTCAGGAAAGGACCGCGCCCTCTCGCCCTTATCGCTTGGGGACCCGCCGCAGGCGGCCGAGACTCGGCGAGGCCGCTGCACTGCCGGAGGCGGGGGCCGCGCGCTCGCCGGTACGGCGAGCCCCTTCACTTGATACTGACAATCATCTAGCAACATCTTGTCGAAACTGGCTTCAGGCTCAGGAGACAGATTTCGACAAGTATCAGAATCGAGTGAGGTTATGGAGACAGCTTTGCTCCACAGTTCATCAACTTTGGCAGGATGCCGCTGACGCGCCGCGCGACGATGGCGAAAAAAAATGGTGGGCGGCTTATGAAGAACAGCGTTTAAGCATACGCGAATGCCGAAATATCGCCTTCGACCGTTTCTGGCAAAAGCGACGCGAGAAAATCTCGAACGAATCGGAAACTTATGTTCGAGCTCTCTATCTCGAAGACTGGAAGAAAAAAAACAAGCCCATAGGCCACATCGCAGAGATGCTGAAATGGGAAAAACAATATTTCCAGCTTCTTAACTGTGAGGGCGAATGGGTAGGCAAGCGGGCGGCTTGCTGCGGAGAGAAAACACAACCGATTGCCATTCCGATCGGTTGCAATCATCGTCTTTGCCCACTTTGTGCCTGGCGTCGCTCGGAAGGCGCGCAACGCAAAACGAAAAAGCTTTTTGACCGGCTGATTCATCCGCAGTTTCTGACGCTTACGGCGCCGAATCTCGGAAGTATCACTAAACGATCGTTTCATTTTTATCGGGCGCGAGTGACCCAGTTCATCAAGGATCACTGCCAGATGTTTACGGGCGGCGTGTATGCCATTGAGACGACTTACAACCGTGCAGAGAAAACGTGGCATTTGCATGCGCACATCCTTGTGGATGCGACGTTTACTTTGCCGGCAAAGGAGCAGCGCGTCGATTTTGCTGGCCGCAATATGCCGGCATTCACGTTGATCAAACTCGCACTGGAATATGACTGGTCGCAGCTCTGGTGCGCGCGCAGAGGAGTTAAAGGTCCTAATGGAAAGAAGAGAACGGTCAAATGGGACTACGGCCAACGCATCCGGAAAAATGCCAATGTTGATGCGGTTCTCGGGGCTCATTTTGATTTTGAAAACTGGGTTCGGAGTTGCTTCGGAAATCAACTCAAAATGTACCGCGGTGGCCAGTGGATCGATATTCCCTGGCTGACAGCCGAAGAGAGAGAGCTCCGGACCAAGTGGAACGCCGCAAATCGCCGCGTTATGTGGATTAAGCCTGTTGATGATCGCGAGCGAGCTGCAAAAGAGGTCCTGAAATACATCACAAAGTGCGCTGATTTTTGCGATCACGCCGAAGCTGTGAAGCTGTTTTACGACGCTACGCGTGGCGCGCGGCTGGTGCAGACCTTCGGGAGCTGGTACGGAGTAAATTTTGAGACCGATTTCGACACGCGGCACATGGAGGACTGGGGCAAGCTGGAATGCGCGTGCGGATTGAATCATTGGGAGCGGATGGGTATTTTCCGGTCCCGTGACGTGGAAATGCGCGAGGATGGCCGCTGGTATCTCAAGCGGACTATTGACATCCACTGCCGCGGCACCGTTCCGCGGCCAACCATCCGCGCCCTGGAACCGCGGAGAGAGGACGAGAGCTATGGAGCAAGGGAGGTATCCGAATCGTATGGCGGATGTTGGCAAGCGCGCTGAGCCGGCGCGCCCCGCATACGCGATCAACTGGGAAGATAGGCCCGATCCGAAAAAATTTGAGTTCGGGGCGGGTGTCGAGCTCATCGGAATATTGCTCGATGTGGAGCGCCGCACAGTGAAAGATGCGAAGACGGGTCAACAAAAGCCCGCCGTGCGCTACACGGTGCGCGAGCTCACGGATGCGGCCAATTTGATCTACACGATGGAACCGGTATTTTTCTACGGGACCTACGTGCTCGATTCAAAGCTCCGCCCAGGCGACATCGGTCATTTCGTTAGGATCATCTGCAAAGGCGAAGACAAAGAGGCCGGGCGCAACGGGAATCCGATGAAGCTATTCGATGTGAGTGTGAGCAAAGCAACGGCGCCCGGTTTTGCGAACGATGGTTCGGAGATCACCGACGCCGATTTGCCGCCGATGGGTGCATACGACTAGGGGAAGGAAGGAGTCGCGATGGAGATTAAATCTCATTTTCACGTATCGGTTGAAGAGGCTGAATATTTGAAGGGTCTGGTGCGAGATTTTCAGATTCCGCTGTGTAATCTGGTCTCCATCGCGATTTCGTTGCTGGTGGCATCGTTAAAAGAACGGCCCGACTTCATATTTGAAATCGCGAATAAACAAAGACGATCTGATGGAGAGATGGTGCAATGAAAGCTCTCGCATGTCCTCACTGCTCGGCGAAGATCGAGCGCTATTGGCAGAATCCAATCTGCAAAGATCAATTCATGGGCCGTTGCCCCGAATGCAAAAGGCAGGTGTCTCTTGGCAACAACGACGGCAAAACCGGTACGCAGAGCAAAGAAAAAACACAACGCAAGAAGAAAGTCAGTGGTCGCGGAAAGGCCGCTTCCGCCTCCAGTGCCGGTGCACAGCGCAACGACTCATTCAGCGGAAAGCGATCCGTACCATCTGGAAGCGATTCTCAACAATCAGGGAAACGCACCGGTGTACGAAGCGCACTCGCTGACTTCTTCGGTTTCTGAACCACACCCAGGTGAACCGTTGAATGAGGAAGCCGAGCGCATTCTGCGCGACGTGCCGGCCGCTATCGGCGATACGGGCGGTGCGGTCGAGCTGGATGAAGAAGAATCCGCTGCCGCTGTGAGCGCGCTGGCTGGTATGGATCCGGCTTTTTTGCAGTCGCTGATTAGTTTTGAGGAAAGCGACGTGCGTGCGGTTTTGGAAGAGGGATTCGATTTCCTCGCTCAGCGCTTTGATTCGGATCACTGGAAGCTCACTGAACGGCAGTCGCGCATGCTCGGGCGACCGACTGCGCAGCTTCTTTCCACCTTGTGGACGAAGCTTGCGTTTCTGCTTCCCGAGCAACTCGCAAAGTGTTGTGCTTCGACACCGGGCCTGGCTGGATTCGTATTGACAAGCTGCATTGTGCTTGGTCCAAAGATTGCGACTCAATGGAGCGTCTTCCGACAGCGCCATTCCCTTCCCAGAGCATCGAAGGGCAATGGAACCGGTCCTATTGCCATGCCATCGCGTCCGCAAGGCAGTCCAGTGGGGCCAATTAACACAGCGCCGGCCGAAGCCATGCAGACGGATCACACTTTCGAGTAAACATGGCGCGCGGATTCATCGACGGCGAGTATCAAGATGGAGAGCTGCGCGGGCTCAACTTCCTCGTCGGCCGTCGCGGCTACGGCAAAACGACGGAGATGGCACGGCTCTTATCCTTATGCACGGGCGGTGTTCTTTTTTTCGACGTGCTATCGAAGCATGCGCCGATGCTGCCTGGCTACATCATTTTCTTTGAGCCAGGTCCTTTATTGAAATATTTGCGTGTGAATCGCGGTCGGCGTTTTCGCGTGCTCTATCAGCCGCGACAAGGCAATCTCGATGATCATTTTCAAGCGGTATGTAAGATCGTGCGTGCCTGCGGATGGATGATTTTCGCGGTCGATGAATTGGACAAGCTGTGCGGGTCGCGCCACGGATCAAGCTGGATGTCCGTCGCGTTTTATGACCTTGTCAACTATGGGCGTCACTGCCGGGTATCGATCATCGCGACGGCGCGACGGCCTCAAGGTGTGGCTGCCGGGTTTAAGGCAGAGAGTGAGTATAGGGTATATCGGCTAAAGGATCAGGCTGCACTGGATGCTGTGGCCAAGGATGTGGGTGAAGAGAACGTAGAACGGATCCGTAATCTTCCCAAATATGTGTACCTGCATTGCATCGAGGATGAAGAGCCGATAGAGCGTGGCAATGCCAGCATCACGCTATAGCGTGATTATGTTTACTACTTATTGCGCAACTTCAATCTTTTTTTCTTCTCCGTACCGAATCAATGAAATTTCATGGTCTCCTGCGTTCAGAGCGCACGCTTGGCGCGGGAGGGTTTATGAACAAGTTTTGGCATTGGGTTGCGATCGTTGTGGTCGTGTTCGTCTGCATCGCTATTTACAACGCCGGCACGCTGGGCGGTCTGCCGGTCGTTGGCAAATACGTTTCTTCCTAGCAGCTTTTTTCTCCGTTGCCTGCCTTAACTTTTAACCGCGCGGCGCGAGCTGCGCAGCCGAAGTAGAAATCGGCGGAAGGTCAATATGGCATACGAAGATACGATGCAGCGGGCGGAGTTCCCTTTCAGTCCCGGCGTGCCCGTGGTGTTCAACCTCAACCCAGGCGCATGCATTCTGGAAGGCAAGGTTCAAATCGAAGCAACAGTCACGATCACCGGCCCGGGTCCAGATGGTACGCAGATTGGCGATGGAATCTGCAATCTTGTGCGGCGCATTAGGGTTCTAGCAAACAAAGCCGCTCCGAATGCAAACGGCACATCACGCTATCCCGATGGCGCGTTGGTCAACTGCTCGCCGCAGACTCTGTTGCGTTACGCGACTATCGAGCATCAAGGCAAATTCGTGATGGAGCAGAGTGGCTCGAATCTCGGCAATGGCGCCGCTGGCGTGTACGACATTTTTTTGAGCATCCCGATTTATTTCGGCGACAGTGTCAATCTGAACAACGTGCAGACCGCGCTTAACATGAATCCTACAGATTCGCAGGGTCGGCCGGTCTACTCCGCGGTGCAGGTGCAAGTGGAGCTTGCTGCGTCACTCGCTGAACTGTTCTCAGGCACCGGCAACGCAATTGAAGTAGCCGGGATGGTGCGTTGGGATGATACACGCCTCGCGCTCAC
>JASHPJ010000031.1 GCA_030038195.1 Acidobacteriaceae bacterium | reverse complement strand
CGTAATCGCAAACAATCGCGCGAGTATGACCGCGAACTGTACAAGCAGCGCAATCGCATCGAACGATGCTTCAACAAGCTCAAGCACTTCCGCCGCTTCGCCACCCGCTACTGCAAAACCATCGCCGCTTTCTGTTCCTTCACCGCTCTGGCATGCGCTTGGCTCCGCCTCAAGCTATATGTGGATACGCCCTAGCTCTCGTGCGCCGACCGTTGTTCTCCCTTTTCCTCTTCCAGCAGCCAGCGGCGAAGCTCAAGAATGTCCCTGGCGCGCACGATGCCTACCGGTTTTTGCGACTTTTTTGACTCCAGCACAACAACGTTCTCCACGTTCTTGAGCATCATGTTGCGATGGACGCGGTCGACCGAGTCACCTGGATAGGCCACGACGTAGTCCTGGTGGGCCAGTTCTTTGATGGTGAAGTGATGATCGGGTGGATCGATGCGTAGCAGATCGTGCGCTTCGACAATGCCTTTGAGCTCGCCATCCTCATCCAGAACCGGGATGAAGTCGAGATGGCCGTCAGGGAGCTTCTGAATCACCGCGCGCAGTTCCTGGTCGCCATCGAGCACCTGAAATTCCTTGCGCATCACTTGATCGACGCGCGCGCGCATCAGCACCGGCACGGAGTAGTCCTGCAGGATGATCAGCCCGCGCTTCACCAGCTTGACGGTCATGATCGAGTCGCGGCTGAGCAGGCGCACCACGCCATCGGAGACCATGACACAGAGGATCAGCGGCAGCAGCGAGTTCGGGTTGTGGCTCAGCTCGGCCAGAAAAACAATGCTGGTGAAGGGCGCGCGCGCAATACCGCCGAAGACGCCGGCCATGGCTGCCAGCGAGTAAAAGGCGGGATCGCTCACCAACTGCGGAAAGATATGCTGGCAGCCCATACCAAAGACGGCGCCCAGTCCGCCGCCCACCACCAGCGACGGCGCAAAGACGCCGCCCGTCGTCCCCGAGCCAAGTGAGATCACCAGCGCCCAGAACTTGGCGAATCCGATACCGGCAAGATTACCGGCGGTGAGGCGGTCATTGAGCATGTCGCGGATGGTGTCGTAGCTGGTACCGAAGACCTGCGGGCAGAAGTAGCCGATGATGCCCAGAATCACGGCGCCGATGAACGGCGACCAGATGGCCGCATAGGGAATGGGTAGGTTGTCGAAGAAGTCTTCAAGCCAGGAGAGCACGCGGATCATGATCAGACCTACGATGCCCATCAGGAGGCCAAGCACGGCGAACAGCCACAGCTCGTTTGTGCCGGTGATCTTGAATTCCGGCATGGGAAACAACGGCTTCCACCCGACAAAATGCACGCGCACGCCGGTAGCAACAACCGAGGCGAGGGCGACCGGGATGAAAGAGCGCGCGCGCAGCTCGAACAACAGAAGCTCGACTGCGACCAAAACGCCAGCCAGCGGCGCGCTGAAGGTAGCGGCCATTCCGGCTGCCGCGCCGGACGCAAGCAATACGCGGCGATAGTAGGGACTGAGTCCAAGCGCCTGGCCCAGCAGCGACCCGAGCGCCCCGCCCGTCTGAATGATCGGCCCTTCGGCGCCGAATGGGCCGCCGGTGCCAATGGCGAGTGCCGTAGCGAGCGGCTTGAGGACAGCTACCCGCGACCGCATGCGGCTGTGGCCAAAGAGAACCGCCTCCATCGCCTCAGGAATGCCGTGGCCTTTGAGCGTGGGCTCAAAGAAGTAGATCAGAAGCCCGACGACCAGGCCGCCGATAGGCGGAATCAGCACCACCCACAGGTGCAGATGATTGTGCGCGGGATAAGTGAGCGCGAAAGAAAACCGGCCGTAGAAGAAGATATTGGTGAAGAGATAAATCAGCTCCAGCAGTCCCTGCGCTACAAAGCCTCCAACCAGCCCCACAAGGATGGCGAAGCCGCATATCTTCACAACCTCCGGCTCAAGCGCGACACCAAACTGGCCCTTGTCTTCAGACCTCGAAGAGCTCGGGCCATCAACCTCAGGAACGGAAAGATCAGCCATGACGGCCTCCTTTATGTCCAGGTCTCAGAGATCTCTACGAAACACTCGCAGCAAAAAACGCCGATTCCACAAACCAGGCCTCCTCAAAGGAAACGCATCCACTCCCGCATTGCCGCCGGCTGGCTTTGCCTCTCACGCCGTGCTTGTCGCCGCTTCCCCTTCGCTGTCTTCATCGCCATACGGCGGCACAAGAGCCTGCAATACGTCTGTCTTGGTGAGAATGCCCACCACTTTGTGTTCTTCTTCCACCACCAGGAGCGTGGGCTGGCCATCCTCGCTCAACAACAAACGCAACGCTTCAGCCAGATCGGTCTCAGGAGACACGTGGCTGACGAGCGGCTGCGTAATGTCTGCAACCGTCATGCTGTTCCACTTTTCAGGCGGCACATGGCTCAGCGACCAGAGACTGCACGTGCCAACCAGCTTTTCGCCCGCGAAGACCGGAAACACCTCGTGCCGGGTATGCGGCGAAAGCGTAGCCGCAAACTCCCGCAGCCGCAGCGACGATCGCGCCACGATCACCTGGCTCTGCATGACTTCCCTTACCGGCATGCCGTGCAGCGCGTGCACCTTCACCGCTTCGTGCAGCCGCTGGTCGCCTGAAGCCGAGGCGTCGCCGGAGACGGCGTAAGCGATGGCCGCGCCGATAAGGCTGGGAATGATAAACGCGTGTCCGCCGGTAGCTTCCGCGACAAACACCACGGCGGCCAGCGGCGTCTTATATCCGGCGGAGATGAAGCAGGCCATGCCTACCGCAGCGTAAAGAGTCAGCGAGCCGCTGTGTACGACCGATTGTGCAAAGGCCACACCCAGCGCTCCGCCGCTGAGGAACAGCGGCACGAACATGGCGCTCACGCCGCCGGCGCCCAGCGTGAAGATAGTCGCGCCGAGCTTGAGCACGGCGAAAAGAACCAGCTCCAGGCTGCTGTGCGGCTGGTTGAGGATCAGTCCCACCGCCTCGTAGTTGGGACCAAGGGGAACCAGCGCGCCATTGTAACAGTGGAGAAACACCAGCCCGCACACCGCCGTGAGCAGGCCTCCGATCGAGAGCTTGAGCCAGTGCGGCACGCGCCAGTCCACGCAAAAGCTGCGCGCGCGCCGAAAGGTGGTGACGAACGCCATTCCGATCAAGCCGATCAGCAGTCCCAGCAGCGCACACCACAGCAGGTCGTGGCGCGTGAACGAAGTGTCGCCGGCGAAATCAAAGAGCGATGCGTGGCCCAGAAACGCGCTCAGCGTCATGAACGAGACTACCGACGCAATCAGCGAAGGCAGCAGAGCCTCGTGCGCCAGGTCGTCCTTGTATGGCATTTCGAGCGAAAAGACGATGCCGGTAAACGGCGCGCGAAAGACCGCGGACATGCCTGCCGCGGCTCCGCAGATGAGCATGATGCGCCGGTCGCGTGCGTCAAGCCGAAAGTTGCGCACCCGGCGCAGCCGCTGCCACAGCCATGAGCCGATGGCACCGCCTCCGTAGATGCTCGGCCCTTCGAGCGCCGCGCTGCCGCCCAGGCCGACGGTCGTGATGGCCGCCAGCAGCTTGGGCAGAAACGGCCGCATATTCACGTCGCCCTGATGCTCGTGATAAGAGCGGATGATCTCTTCGGTCGAGTGCTCGTCCGGATCAGGCGTGAAGAACTGCATGATCAGCCCCGTGGCCGCGCAGCCGAGCAGCAGCCCCGGAACCATGGCCCAGTGATGATGCAGATAGTACTTCAGCACCGCCGGCCACATGAGATTGAGAATGATGATGGCAATCGCCGTAATTGCCAGCCCTGTAATCACCCCGATCAGCGGCGCAATCATCAGCCATTTGCGCAGATCGCGCGCATAGACCGCCGTCAGGTCTTCGTGTACCAGCGGCGCGTATTTCCTGAGCAGTGGATGATTCAGAAATCCGCCCCCTCCGTTCGCTGTTCCGTTGCTTCTCTTCTTCTTCATATATCTATCCAGTTCGTCAGGAGCGCGTTTCACGCGCGTTGCGGCCTGTATCCCGTTTGCGGCTGGCTGGCCGCGGCTCGCTCGCGCCGATCTCTACGTGCAGAAACTCGTGGCGCATGCGCTTGATCTCCGCGCGATGCAGCAGCGAAAGCTGGCTTAGAATTGCTTCGCCGTGCCCGGTGAGCGACACCACCACGACGCGGCGGTCGGTGGGGTCCTCCGCTCTCTCCACCAGCCTGCTGTGCACCGCGCGATCCACCAGCCCCACCACGGAATTGTGTTTTTCCTGCAGGAACTCGGCGATCTCCGAGATGGTGGCCGTGCCGGTGCCGGTGAATCCAGCCACGCCCAGCATCAACTGGTGCTGCTGCGGGGTAATGCCGCGCTCGCGCGCGGCCCGCTCGCTGAAACGCAGAAACGTGCGCAGCCGGTGGCGGAAGAATGCCAGCTCCTGGAACATCTGCCGGGAGATTTTTTCTCGCTTGGTCATAACGGAGTATCTGCGCGAGCGGCGCTCTACTCATTATATCTCGATGCGATAGAATCGTAGAACGATATATTTTTGTGTGTAATATTTTTCCAGGTGCGCAGCTCTGGCCCGTCGGCTCGCCGCAGCGGCCGCCGTGCGCTACCATGGACACGAGGACCGGAGCGACGCATGTTTGTGGTGGTATGGCAGTTCGAGATCGCCGAAGACAAGATTGCCGGCTTTGAGGCCGCCTATGGCCCAGAGGGCACCTGGGCGCAGCTCTTCCGCAAATCGCCTCAATATCAAGGCACGGAGCTGCTGCGCGACGCCTACGTGCCCGGCCGCTACCTCACCATCGACCGCTGGGCCAGCGAAGATGCCTTCCGCGCCTTCCGCAAGGACAACGACCAGGAGTACGAGACGCTGGACCGCGCCTGCGACGATCTGACCGGAAAAGAAACCCGTGTGGGGGCGTATACGGTGTGATGGAGTGCTGGGCTATTCGAGTACAAGCACATTGTGGCGATACTGCGGCCCGGCAAGGTAGCTCACAGCTTTATCCATCGTAACCAGAACGCCGTTCTCTTTCACGGCAAGGCCGAGCAGGTAGGCATCCGTAACCTGCTGATGGCCAAAGATGCGCGTGGCGAATGGAGCCGCAAGTGAGGCCCAGTTTTCCGTTATTGGCCAATAGCGATATCCGGGACGATTACTGAGCTGCGCCAGTAGCTCGGACGCCTGCGGGAGGGTTAGACCGCCTGTTCTTTCCCGGGTTGTGACACGTAGAAAACCAGCCTCAGTAAAGGCGCACATGCCCCACGACACTTCTCCTCGATGAAAAAACCAGTCCCTCACAAGTCTGTGGTGGATGTGGTTTTCATCGGTGAATGCGATCAGCACATTCACGTCAAGGAGAAAACCTGCGTTGCTCAATAGCGATCATCCTCCTGCGCTTCTCTGACCATCTCCGGGGTCAGCGCTCTACCGCGAGATCGAAAGACAGGAAAACCATCTTCGGCGATCCGGATCTCCGGAGATCCGGTCTGCGTAGCCGCAACTTCGCGCCTGCTGCGGATGAGCTCGCCGATGGCTGCGCCAAGGGTGATGTCACGCGCATTGGCGTACATCGAGGCAAACTCATAAATATCATCATCAAGTGTCACACTGGTTCTCATGAACCTATTATGCACCATCTTTAATTAAGATGCATTCTTATAATATTTGTATCAATCCTTGAAATGATGTAACCCAGTTTATCCACATATTATTTTCTCTATTTCTTCGCTCTTTTCCACTGTTATTGTCAGTCTGGCCCTGCTACAATCCCAACGAAATCCAATGTAAGCTGCCGCTGTTTCATGCCGGAAAGGCCCAGGAAAGCCGGTAGCGCAAACCTCTCAAAGGAGCCACGATGGCCATCGCCGACGAACGGACCAAAGCCGTAGAACTTGCCCTTGCACAGATCGAAAAACAGTTTGGAAAGGGGTCGATCGTCCGGCTCGGGTCACGGGAGGCGCTGATGCCCATTTCGGTGATCTCCACCGGGTCCATCAGCTTTGACGCGGCGCTGGGGGTGGGCGGCATTCCCCGAGGCCGGGTGGTCGAGGTCTTCGGGCCGGAGTCCTCGGGTAAAACCACCATTACTCTCCAGGTTATCGCCGAGGCGCAGCGCAACGGCGGCCTGGCGGCTTTTGTGGACGCTGAGCACGCGCTGGACCCCGGCTACGCCAAAAAACTGGGCGTAGACGTGGATAACCTGCTGGTTTCGCAGCCGGACTCGGGTGAGCAGGCCCTCGAAATCACCGAGGCGCTGGTGCGCTCCGGCGCCATCGACGTGCTGGTCGTCGATTCCGTAGCCGCGCTGGTGCCCAAGGCCGAGTTGGACGGCGAGATGGGAGACTCCCACGTCGGCCTGCAGGCGCGTCTCATGTCGCAGGCGCTGCGCAAGCTTACCGGCACGGTGTCCAAGTCGCGCACGGCGCTCATCTTCATCAACCAAATCCGCGAAAAGATCGGCGTCATGTTTGGCAACCCTGAAACCACCACCGGTGGCCGCGCACTCAAGTTCTACTCCTCGGTGCGCATCGATATCCGGCGCATTGCAGCGGTCAAGGAAGGCGACACTGTCGTCGGTTCGCGCACCAAGGTCAAGATCGTCAAGAACAAGGTAGCCGCTCCCTTCCGCGAAGCCGAGTTCGACATCCTCTACGGCGAGGGCATCAGCCGCGAGGGCGATGTGCTCGACCTGGCCGTAAACAACAGCATCGTGGAGAAGTCCGGCGCGTGGTACAGCTACGGCGGCGAGCGCATCGGGCAGGGCCGTGAAAACACTCGTTCCTTCCTCAAGGAAAACCGCGAGGTCTTCGGCAAGATCGATGCCGAGCTGCGCAAGCGGCTGAACATCGGCGCGCCCAAGGCCGACGTCCCCGAAGTTCCTGCCGGCGGCGCAGCCGAAGCCAAGGAAGCGGTCCGAAGCCGCCGCGGCTGAGCTTGAGCGCGCCTTAGCAATGGCGGTCTGCGTTCTTCGTTTGCGGAAAATTGATTCTTTCCGGGGGCGAATCGTTTCTGGGCAGACTCTACAATAGACTTCCCACAAGGGAGGTTTATTGAAATGCCGTTGCCACAGGATCAACGCATCGTTGCGCTGGCCGAGGATCTGCTCAAGCAGTTTGAGATCATGTTCGGCCCACACCCAGGGTTCCGGCCGGCTCACGCCAAGGGCCTGATGCTCACCGGTATCTTCAAACCTGCGCCCGGCGCGCAGTCGCTCACCAAGGCACCGCACGCAACGCGCGCGTCCACGCCGGTGACGGCGCGGTTTTCGAACTCCACCGGCCTGCCTGCGCTCCCGGACAACGTGGCCGACGCCAATCCGCGCGGGCTGGCTATTCGCTTTAACCTCGCCGAGCATGTACACACGGATATCGTGAGCCACTCCACCGATGGATTTCCTACGTGCGACGGCTACCAGTTTCTCGAGCTTCTGCGCGCTGCGTCGGCCAGCGGACCGGACGTTCCCTCACCCAAGCCGGTCGAGAGCTTTCTCGGATCGCATCCCGGAGCTCTGGCCTTTGTGCAGACACCCAAGCCCTTTCCATCGAGCCTGGCGCGGCAGACCTACTACGCGGTAACGGCCTTCGCCTTTACTAATGCCGCCGGCCAGAAAAAGTTCGGCCGCTACCGGATCACTCCCGAAGCGGGCAACGACTTTCTCAGCGACGACCAGGCGGCCAAGCTCCCGCCCGACTACCACTTCGACGAGATCGCCGAGCGCGCAGGCAAGGGGTTGGTGCGCTTCCAGATCAAGGTGCAGGTAGCTGCGCCCGGCGACGTCACCGACGACGCAACCGTGCATTGGCCCGAAAGCCGCGAGCTGGTAGACTTTGGCTCCCTGGAACTGAACGCCGTTATGCCCGATTCACTGGTGCAGCAAAAGCACATCATCTTCGACCCCATTCCGCGCGTGGACGGCATAGAGCCCTCCGCCGATCCGCTGCTTGAGCTGCGCGCCGCCGTTTACCTGCTGAGCGGACGCCAGCGCCGCGCAGCGAAGCCCTAGTCAAAGCGTTTCCGATTCACTTGCTGCCATCTCGGGACTGCGCCGGGTGGCAATTTCTTGAGGAAATTGCCACCCGGCATCCAGTATTCCGTCCAGAGCAGAATCGAAAATGCTGGAGCGGTGCGCGAGCCGCGCGATCATCGAATACACGGCCCGCTGCTAGAATGCGACGAGAGCCGACTCTATGCCCGTGAAGGCACTCTATCCCGGCACCTTCGATCCGCCCACCAACGGTCACGTGGACCTGATCCAGCGCGGTGCGAAGATCTTCGACCATCTCACCGTCGCTATCCTCCTCAATCCGGTGAAGAATCCGCTCTTTACCGTGGAAGAGCGCGTGGAGATGCTGAAGGAGGCAACCCGCTCACTGGACAACGTTTCAATTGCCACGTTTGACGGGCTGGCGGTCGAGTTCGCGCGGCATATCGGCGCTTCGGCGGTGCTGCGCGGCATCCGCGCCATCTCCGACTACGAGCACGAGTTCCAGATGGCGCTGATGAACCGGCGGCTGGCCCCGGAGATCGAGACGGTGTTTCTGCAGCCGGCCGGGCGCTATTCGTTTGTAAGCTCGCGGATGGTCAAAGAGGTGGTCAGCTTTGGCGGCGACGTCTCCGGCCTGGTGCCGCCCAACGTGCACAAGCGCCTGCGCGGACGAATGGGCAGGAGCTGAGAGACGCGCAACTTTCCCGCAGCCTCGAAATCTGTCAAGATAGAAGTGTTATGACCGTTTCTGCTCCTTCGCAAGTGTTTGCCGAGCGTATAGGCCGCATTGAGGTTTCTGCAACCATGGCGGTGGCCGCCGAGGCCGCCAAGCTGCGTGCACAGGGCGTTGACCTGGTAGACTTTGGCGCCGGCGAGCCGCACTTTCCTACTCCGCGCCACATCAAGGACGCGGCCATCGCGGCCATTGACGCCAACTTCACCCGCTATACCGTCGTGCCCGGCATCCCTGATGTGCGCAAGGCCATTGTGGAGCGGCACGCGGCCGACTTTGGCTCCGACTACTCGGTGGACGAGGCGATCTTTACCACCGGCGGCAAGCACGCGCTCTTCAACACCATCCAGATTCTCGTCGACCACGGCGACGAGGTGATCCTGCCCGTGCCTTACTGGGTGAGCTTCAAGGACATCGTCCAGTATGCCGGCGGCAAGGTGGTCTTCCTCGAAACCAGCGAGGCGGAGAACTTCCGCATTACGGCCGACGCCATCGAGCGCGCCATTACGCCGCGCACCAAGGCCATTATTCTCAACTCGCCCTCGAACCCGGCGGGCTCGGTGGTCTCTGCCGAGGACCTGGAGCGGATCGTCCACCTGGCCCATGAACGCGGCATCTACCTGCTCCTGGACGAGTGCTACGTCTATCTCAACTACGAAGGCAAGCCGGTGTCCGGCGGCTCGTTCACCTGGGCTAAGGAGCACCTGGTCGTCCTCGGCTCGCTGTCGAAAACCTATGCGATGACCGGATGGCGCGCCGGCTACGCGCTGGCCGCGAAGCCGGTGGTGGCCAACCTGAGCAAGCTGCAGTCGCAGCAGACCTCGAATGCCACGAGCTTGGTGCAGAAGGCGGCGATTGCCGCGCTGGCCGGCTCGCAGCAGTGCGTGGCCGAGTTTCGCGCCGAGTTCATCGACCTGCGCGACTACATGCTGTCCCGGCTGGCTGAGATTTCCGGCGTCACCTGCACCCGGCCCGAGGGCGCGTTCTACGTTTACCCCAATATCGGCGCTTTTCTGGGCAAGGGTGGCATCCGCACGGCAACGGAGCTGGCCACGCAGCTTCTTCACAAGGCGCACGTGGTTGCAGTGCCCGGCGAGGCCTTCGGCACGGCCGAGCATATCCGCCTGTCGTACCCGGTGACCAAGCAGAACATCGACGAGGGCACACGACGGATGGGCGAGTTTCTGACCGGCCTGCAATAAATCAACCAGAAAGTCTTCAGTACAGCGAAACCGGGGTCGCTGTATCCCGAAGCCACTGCCCTGCAGCAGTTGACGCAACCAGCAGGGAGGGGTTCTCTGACGCGTCTCCCCACCGGCCACACTCACCCTGCCTTTGCCCCAAATGGACAGGCGGGGTGCGGAGGACGGATCCCGCTTCGCTTTTGGGCGAAATTGTCCTTCCGCGTCTGGGCAAACTACGCGCCGGTCGAGTACGATATTTCTTCAATGTCGAACGCTACCGATTTTCGCCCAGTCATTTTGGCCGGAGGCAGCGGAACCCGCTTCTGGCCGCGTTCCCGCCGCGCCCGCGCCAAGCAGGTGCTCGCGCTGGACGGCGAGCGCTCCATGATTCAGCAGACGGTGGAACGGCTTAAGCCGCTGGCCTCGCTGGACAAGACCTGGATTATCACCAACGAGTTTCTGGCTGGCGAGATCGCCGACCAGCTACCCGAATTGCCGGCGGAACAGCTCATCCGGGAACCGGTGGCGCGCAACACCGCGCCAGCCTGCGGACTGGCCGCGTTTCTCATCGAGCGCGACAACCCGGACGCCGTGCTGGGCGTTTTTCCGTCGGACCATGTGATCGCGGATGAACCAAGATTCCTGAGGGCGCTGCAGAAAGGCATCGCACTGGCCGCGACGGACGATAACATCGTGGTGCTGGGCATTGAGCCGGTGCGCGTAGAAACCGGCTACGGTTACATTGAAACCGGCGACCTCACCGCCGACGGCTCCGCGCTGCATGTGCGGCGCTTTACCGAGAAGCCGAACCAGAACAAGGCCGAAGAGTTCATTTCGGCAGGCAACTACTACTGGAACTCGGGCATGTTCCTGTGGTCGGCGCGCACGCTGGCCAACGCCGTGCGCGAGCACCTGCCGGAGACGGCGCCCTTGCTTGAAGGCATTGCCGCCGCGTGGGGCACGCCGCAGTTCGACGAGACCTTTCGCTCGCTTTATCCCAAGTGCGAGAACATCTCGGTGGACTACGCAGTGCTGGAGCCGCGCTCGGCCAAGGGCGAGCATCTCTCGCACCTCTATTGCCTGCCCGCCGAGTTCAGTTGGAACGATCTCGGCTCCTGGGCCTCGCTCTACGAGTACCAGCTCGAAACCCGGCTGCGCGGCGACGCGGAAGGCAACGTGGCCGATTCCGGCGGCCACCTGGCCATCGAGGCTACCGACAACTACATCTTTAGCCCCAAGAAGTTCGTGGCGCTGGTGGGCGTAGAGAATCTCGTGGTGGTCGACACCGAAGATGCGCTGCTCATCGCCCACCGCGACCACTCGCAGGACGTGGGCAAGATCGTAAAAGAGCTTGGCCTGACGGGACGCAATGATTTGTTGTAAAACGCCGGCAGAATTTGCACGGACTATAAACCGAGCTTCTCCATCAGCTCATCTGGGCTTATCCCGTGATGCATAGCAATTCGCTTGAGAATAGCGGAGAGTGTGCCTGCTTTGATTGGACGATGATAAGGAATGACTTCGTGATTCTCGCCATCGCGCTGCGTGGTCACGCGAATATGCGAACCCCTTTGTCTTGTGGCTTCATACCCCGGAACACTCAGAGCTTGACCAGGCTTGCTCCGTCAATGTCGCGCGGCAGCCTCATCGGGTCAGCACTTCATCACGAACGAAATGCAGGCGGATAATCTTCGGCGGCTCCATCGATTCGTCGAAGTAGCAATGAATAGCCTCCTTAACCATGGCGCGCAACTCCTCCAAGGTGTCCGCCTGGGTGTGAATGCCGTATCCCAGAGCATGGGCCGTATATCCGCCGTCTACCTCGTCTTCGCGCACCTCAAAGATGATCGTGCTCATCGGTGTGGCCTTTCTCTTAGAAAAGACCGTACCATCGGCAGAATACGGCAACAAGAATAACCATACCGGCGCGCTGTACAATTCTTGCGTAGCTCAGCGCGAGGTTTTCGCCTGAGCGGGGTGGGAAATGCCCGAAACGATTGACTGGCCGCTGCGCTCAAGGCCGCGCGGGCCGCGGCGTGTTCTTCTTTTCTTCCTGGTTTTCGTTGCCATCGTTATCTTCGCCGGCCGCGCGGCCATCTCGTGGTGGGTTAACCTGCTCTGGTTCCACTCGCTGGGCTACGAGAGTGTTTTCTGGAAGACCTGGACTTTGCAGTGGGGCACGTTCGCGGCCTTTGCGGCGCTCACGTTTTTCATTCTGTACGCGGCGCTGCTGTTGCTGCGCCGCGCGCATGCCGCGGACCTGCCCGATCACCACACCATCTTCTTTGCCGGCCGTCCCATCGAACTGCCGGTGGGGCGCGCGCTGCACGGAGCCGCGATCGCGCTAGCGTTGCTGATTGCGCTGGCTACCGGCGCGGCCATGCAGTCGCAGTGGCCGTCGCTGGCGCTCTTCTGGTATGCGCCGGCATCGGCCGCCGGCAGCATCGACCCGATCTTTGCGAGGCCGCTGAACTTTTATCTCTTCACGCTGCCTGCGTGGCAACTGATTGCCGGATGGCTGCTGACGCTGGCCGTCCTGATCCTGATTGCCGCTGCGCTGTTTCTTCTGGCTGCGGGAGGAGCGCGTGCGCTGGACCGCGATCATAGCGCTCCTGCGCGGCTGCCCTGGCGCGGTGTCTCTGCAGCCGGCGGATTCCTGCTGCTTACGCTCGCGCTGCGCGAGTACATCGCCCGCTTCGAGCTGCTCTTCGAACACCACACCATCTTTGACGGTGTCACCTACACCGATGCGCACGTGAACATACTTGGCATGTCGTTCATCGCCGCGGCGCTCGCGCTGGGAGGAGTCATCGCCATCGCCGGCGGCCTGCTGCGGCCCGCAGGACGCTGGCTCGCCGCAGCCGTCGCTCCTGCAATCGCATGCTACCTTGTGGCTGGCGTTGCCGGCTGGTACGTGAGCAACTTCCTCGTCAAACCCAACCAGCTCGATCGCGAGCGGCCGTACATTGCCGACAATATTGCGATGACGCAGCGGGCTTATGGCCTTGATCGCTTCGCGCAGCAGGAGTTCCCTGCGGAGACCGCACCCGGCGCCGCCGATCCGTCCAACAATCAGCAGACCCTCGACAACATCCGCCTGTGGGACGTGCAGGCGCTGCAGGACACGCTGCGCCAGGTGCAGGAGATTCGCACCTACTACGATTTCCCTGACATCGACATCGACCGCTACGAGATTGGCGGCAGCCTGCGCGAAGAGATGCTGGCGGTGCGCGAGCTCAACGTGGACAAGCTGCCCGAAAGCAGCCGCAACTGGATCAACGATAAGCTGATCTACACGCATGGCTATGGCATCACCATGAATCCGGTGAACGGGTTCACACCCGAGGGCCTGCCCACGCTGCAGCTCGCCAACATGCCCGTACAGAGCACTGTGCCCGGTCTCACTGTAACCCAGCCGGAGATCTACTTCGGCGAGATGACCAACACCGATGTATACGTGGAAACCCATCAGGAGGAGTTCAACTACCCCAAGGGAGAGTCGAACGATCTCACCACGTACAACGGCGCGGGTGGCATTGTGCTGGGCGGTTTTCTGCGCCGCGTGTTCATCGCCTTCGACCGCGGCGACCTGACCAAGGTTCCATTCAGCGACGACATCACGGCCAGGAGCCGGCTGCTGATGCGCCGCAACATCCTCACGCGCGTGGCGGTCATCGCTCCCTTTCTCGCTTTCGAGCAGGACCCGTACATCGTTGTGGGCGAAGACGGACATCTCTACTGGATCATCGACGCGTTTACGTCGTCAGACACCTATCCCTACTCCGCGCAGACTACGCTCAACGACGAGCCGCTCAACTACATGTGCAACAGTGTGAAGGTGGTGATTGACGCTTACAACGGAACCACTACGTTCTACGTTTTCGATAATGCCGATCCGATTCTCAAAGCCTGGCGCAACATCTTCCCCGATCTCTTCAAAGACACATCGCAAATGCCCGCGTGGCTGCACAAGCACGTGCGTTATCCGGAGTTGCTGCTCAGCCTGCAGGCGCAGATCTACGGCCTCTACCACATGACCGACCCCGAGGTCTTTTACAACCGCGAAGACCTGTGGACCGTGGCTACGCAGACCGGCCTGGGCGATGAAGGCGAGCAGACCGCGCAGCCCATGGAGCCGAACTTCGTGCTCATGAAGCTGCCTGGCGAGCCGAGCCTCGAATTTGTGGAGATACTGCCCTTCACGCCCGCCAACCGCAACAACATGATCGGCTGGATTGCGGCGCGCAGCGATGGCGCGCACTACGGCACCGCGGTGGTCTACGACTTTCCCAAAACGCGGCTCGTCGACGGGCCGCAGCAGATCGAGGCACGCATCGACCAGAACGCGCAGCTCTCCGGCCAGTTGACGCTGTGGAACCAGCAGGGCTCGCACGTGCTGCGCGGCAGCCTGCTGGTGATTCCCTGCGGCAAGGCGCTGCTCTACGCCGAGCCTATTTACCTGCAGGCGCAGCGCAGTCCCATGCCGGAGCTGCGCATCGTCGTGCTCGCGCTGCAGGACCGCCTCGCCTACGGTCCCAACTTCGAGTCGGCCATGGCTTCGCTCTTTGGCGGCGCGGCTTCTTCGTTGACGCCAAGCGAAACTGCGCAGCCCACAGCCGCGCAGGCAAACACGGCCGGGCCGCAATCCGCAGCCACAGGCATGAACGCGCTCATCGCGCAGGCCAGTGGCGACTTTGCCGACTATCAGCGGCTTACCTCGGAAGGCAGGCTGGCCGAGGCCGGGCAGAAGCTCGACGATTTGAAGCGCGTGCTCGAGGAGCTGCAAGCACGGGCAAAATAGATGCGAAGTGCGGTGAAGATGCTGATTGTCGGCGGCGCGGGCTTTCCGGGCGCGCACAGGGCGTCGATGTGCTGATCGAGCCCATCGCGCTAAATCCGGTTGTTATCCGGTTAATCTTGCATCCATCCGCTTCAGGCTCGCTTGCCTTCCGCGCCGTCTGTCTGCGAATATGGCCACCGGCAAGAGTCTTGCTCCGGAGGGTCACTAAAAATGAAAACCAGAACGATGCAACGCCGTGGCGTGGCAAGCGCAGCAGCCTGCACGTGCCGCCTGGCTGCTGTTTTTGTTGTTTTGCTCAGCCTTGTTCAGGCTGGGCGTGCACAGGAGCTGAGTCCGCAGCGGATTCAAGAGATTGAAGCAATGCTTGCGCCGCAGCCCTCGGGTTTCGGCGTTCCCTGCTCGGATCGCGCAGCGTGGGCCGGCAAGGCCGCCGAGCTGAAAGATGCGGTAGCGCAGGCCGAGCAGGCCATCGCCACGCCGTTGCCGGCCTTCGATCCCGACGCCTATCTGCAGTTCACAAAGACGGGTGACCGGCAGCCGATGGAGCGCAACCTGCACAGCCGTGAAGGGCAGCTTGCGCCGCTGGTGCTGGCGGAGTGCGCCGAGTACCAGGGCCGCTTTTTGCCACGTATTGCGGAGGTGCTCGACAGCCTGGCCGCAATGCCTTCGTGGACCCTCTCGGCGCACGATCCGCAACTGCTCAACTTTCACGGCGTGCGTTACTACGTGGACCTGAACGCGGCCGACATGAGCGACTCGATGGCCGAGGCGATGTATCTGCTCGGCGACAAGATTCCTGCTGCGACGCGCAAGCACGTCACCGCGGAGATGGAGAAGCACGTCTTCGGCCCCATGCGCGATTCGTACCTGGGCGGCAACGTCTCGGCTGACAATCACAACGGCCACTGGTGGCTGGTTGCCGACATGAACTGGAATGCGGTGTGCTTGAAGGGTGTGACCGGCGCGGCGCTGGCCATGCTGCCCAGGGTAAGCGACCGCGCGCTCTTCGTCGCCGGCGCAGAGCACTTCATCCAGCACTACGACAACGGATTTGCGGAAGACGGCTACGACACCGAGGGGCTTGGCTACTGGAACTACGGCTTCTCGCACTTCATTGAGCTGCGCGAGAACCTGCTGCGCGCTACGGGTGGAAAGATCGATCTGCTGGCAGGCGAGAAGATGCAGCGCGTGGCGCTGTTCGGGCTGCAGTTTCCCATGCTGCCGAATAACTCCGCCGCGTATGGCGACGCGGGCACCATGCCGCGCGCCGATGCGCACCTGGTGGCGATGATCGATCACATCTTCGAGCTGCCGCCGCAGGAGACGCAGCCGCAGACGATCCACGAACGCGGAACGCTGACCTCGGCCGCGCTCGACCTGTTCCCCATCTCCGGCGATCAGCTCGCTTCCCAGGCGGCGCAGGCGCTCAGCAAGCCTTCGCTGCGCACTTACTACGGCGATACCGGCATTCTGGTTTCGCGCGGTGCGCCCGGACAGGATTTTGCCGTGACCATCAAGGCCGGCGGCAACACCACGCACAGCCACAACGACATCGGCTCGTTTGTCATCGGCATGGGTGCGGTGCAGCCGGTGGGTGAGCCTGGTGGTCCGCATTTCTACACCGGCGCAACCTTTGGGCCGCATCGGCTGGACTCAAAGCTGCTCAACTCCTTCGGCCATCCCGTGCCGGAGATCGGCGGCAATCTGCAGCTCGATGCGACCAAGGTGAAGGTGAGCGTGACATCGCACGAGTTCACGGATGCCGAGGACCGGATCACCATCGACATGACCAATGCCTACGACGTGGCCGCGCTCAAGCATGTGACGCGCACGCTGGTGCACTCGCGCGCCGGTAGCGGATCGGTTGAGATCACGGATGACTTCGAGCTGACGCAGCCGACGGAGATCATCGAGTCGCTGCCCACGCATGGCGCGTGGAAGCAGGTGGACGCGCACACGGTCGAATTCAGCCTGGGTGGTGAAACCGTGCGCGCAACCATCGATGCGCCTGTGCCGGTAAGCTTTACCGAAGCCAAAGTAGATGAGTACGCAAACCCCTTCACGCGCGTGGAGGTGCACGCGCCGCTGGCCGGATCGGGGAAGATTACGATGCGGTTTGTGCCGGTGAAGTAAGCGACGGAAATCTTCGGCGCGGCTCGTCCAGGTTTGTGCCTTCCCAGGTCTTCCGCCGCGGCGGAAGCTGGGACACCCTTTTTCGCGCGATTACTTCTCCACGCCGAAGGTGAACGTCGTGGTGGAGTGGAAGGTCTGGCCCGGTTTCAGTTCCGTGCTCGGGAAGCCCGGGTGATTCGGCGAGTCGGGGAAGTGCTGCGTCTCGAGGCAGAAGCCGGTATGCTTTTCATACCGCACGCCGTAGCGGCCGGTGAAGGAGCCGTCAAGAAAATTGCCTGAATAAAACTGGATGCCGGGCTCGGTGGTTTCCACGGTCATGCGGCGGCCGCTGGCGGGATCGGTAACGATGGCTGCCGGGCGCAGCGTTCCCGGCCGTCCGTCGACGACGAAGTTAAAGTCGTAGCCGCCGGCGAGCTTGAGTTGCTCGAAGCTGTCGTTGATGCGCGCGCCGATGACCTCGGGCTTGCGGAAGTCGAGCGGTGTGCCGGCTACCGGCGCCAGCACACCGGTTGGAATCAGGCCCGAGTCAACAGGCGTGTACTTCTCCGCCTTGATCTCGATCCGCTGGCCGAGGATGTTGCCCCGGTCGTCGCCGTTCAGGTTGAAGTAGGCGTGGTTGGTCAGGTTCAGGACGGTGTCTTTGTCCGTCGTAGCGGAGTAGTCGATGCGCAGCGTGTTGCCTTCGACCGTGTATTGCACGTGCGCAGTGAGCGTGCCCGAAAAGCCCATGTCGCCGTCGGGGCTGACCAGCGTGAACTCCACGCCGTTGGACGTTTCGCGCGCCTTCCACACATGCTGATCGAAGCCGACAGGGCCGCCGTGGAGCGCGTTGGGACCGTTGTTGATGGGAACCTGGTAGGTCTTGCCGTCGAGCGTGAACCTGCCCAGCGCGATGCGGTTGCCGTAACGGCCCACGATGGAGCCGAAGTGGGTCTTGGTGTCGTCAAGAAAGCCCTGCAGCGTGTCGTAGCCGAGCACGATGTCGGCCATTTTTCCGGAGCGGTCAGGAGTTCTGACGCTCACCAGTTTTGCTCCATACGCCATCACCCGCACCTCGATCTGGCCGCTCTTGAGCGTGTAGATCGGCACTGGTGTTCCGTCTGCGGTATGACCCCATATCGACATCTTCATCTCTCCTTGCGCAACGGCGATGAGCGCCATTGCCATTGCGAATACAGCCGCTCGCTTCACGTATTCTCTCCCGCCGGCTCACCGCACGGATGGCCGGATAGACCGGTTCGGCTTCACTGGCCAATATAGCCGATCGGGGCGGGTGTGAGCGCAGGCAGCAGTGGCTCAGCTTGGAATGCTGCGCCTCAAAAGCTGCTGAAAAGCACAAAAGTGTCAGGGCGCGGCTGAAGCTGGAGCCGTGCTCTTTCAAAGCAGCATTTGTGCAACCGGCTCTACAGCGTTTTCGGTCCAAGTCTTTCCAGGGTCGAGGCCGCTGCGTGGTTTTTTTCCGCAAAAAAAGCTACTGAAGGATCATGACTCCGCTCTACACCCATTGGAGAGCCGCCATAGCTCGACTCGTTTTCAGCCAAAGCCCCGCATCCGCACCGAGAAATGCGCCCGATGCGGGGCTCTTTTTTGATCGGGGAAGCATACGCTCCAATGCGCCAGGGCCAGAGATGGATATAATAGCCGGTTCTTGTTGAGGACCATTTCAAACAATCATGATGCAAACGCAGCCCGTTCTCCGCATTCTTCGCCGATTGATTTGTCTCCTTGGGCTTTGCCTTACCAGCTTCGCTGCCATGGCGCAGCCGAGTGCTTCGAATAAAGACTTCGTGCTCGAAGGCACAGTGCGCGGCTCGCAGAACCAGAGTTATGTGAAAGTGCCGTTTACCGTTCCGCCAGGCACCGAGCGTGTCACCTTCACCTTCGCGTATACCGGCAAGGAGCAGCACACAACCCTCGATCTCGGACTGCTCGATCCAGCCGGACTGCGCTGCTGGAGCGGCGGCAACAAATCTCTGCTGACCGTGGGGCTTTCAGACGCGACGC
Source organism: Acidobacteriaceae bacterium (assembly GCA_030038195.1). Lineage (GTDB taxonomy): Bacteria > Acidobacteriota > Terriglobia > Terriglobales > Acidobacteriaceae > Telmatobacter. Next base: position 11,133 of record JASHPJ010000031.1, on the reverse strand, counting down.
CTTCCTGTCTTCCTGGCGCGATTCCGTCCGGCGTGTGGAATATTCTCATCGGCGTTCCCAACATTCGCGCCAACGTGGTGTCGCATTACACCGCGCATGTGTACCTGTCGACAAGTGGGGCCGTCGCCAGGCTGCCCGAGGTCCTGCGCGAGCCGCTGCGCGCCGGGCCGGCCTGGTATCGCGGCGACCTGCACATGCACACCGCGCACAGTGACGGCCAATGCCCCAGCCAGTCGGGCAAGATGGTTCCCTGCCCGCTCTTCTTTACTGTCGATGTGGCGGCACGCCGCGGCCTGGACTTCATCGCCATCACCGATCACAACGCCACCTCGCACTACGACGTGATGCGCGAGCTGCAGCCCTACTTCGACAAGCTGCTGTTGATCCCTGGGCGTGAGATCACCACGTTTCAGGGCCACATCAACTTTCTCGGAACAACCGATTTCGTTGATTTCCGCCTTGCGCGCGGCAACGTGCCCGACGTGAACACGCTGCTGCGCAAAGCCGATCGGCTGGGCGCGTTGACGTCGATCAATCATCCGCTCTCGCCCAGCGGCGAAATCTGCCTGGGCTGTGGCTGGACGCCGTCCACACAGGTTGATATGCGCCTGTTCACCGCGGTGGAAGCCGTGAACGGCGGCAGCGAGCAGCACGGACTCTCCGACATTCCCTTCTGGGACCAGCAACTGAACAATGGCTGCCGGCTGACCGGCGTTGGCGGCAGCGACAACCACCGGCCCATGACACCACTCGACCAGGTGGGCTCCATCGGCAGCCCGACGACGGTTGTGTACGCAACAGAGCTCTCCACGCCGGCGATTCTCGATGGCATTCGCGCCGGCCACGTGTTCATTGATCTGGGCGGAACGCGCGACCGCATCCTCGATGTAGCTGCGCACGCCGGCAAGCAGGATGCGCGCGCAGGCGACCTGCTGAATGCAGCGCCGGGCACAGCGGTGCGTTTCGAAGCGCATACCACGGCATCCGAAGGCGGCAGGATGCGCTGGATCGAAGACGGGCAGGAGATGCGGAACGACGGCACGGAGATCGCCGCAGCCGATCAGACACTGACACTCACCTGGAACAGCGACGGACGCCGCCACTGGTTTCGCGCGGAGGTCATAGGCGCGGACGGCAGGATGTGGCTCCTCGGCAATCCGGTCTACATCAACTGGAGCGTCGATAATCCCTGTGCGGCCGGTGAGGCGGTAAAGTGACGCCGTCGCGGCGACATCTGCAAGGTTTGATTCGCTCAAACCGCCCTTGTTCCTTCTTGATCCAGAACGCGTATCATCAGTGATCATGAAACGACTCCCTCCCTCGCTCCTGATCCTGCTTGCATCCATCTTTTTTGCGTATCCGGGTCTTGAAGCAGCCGCATATCCATCAGGCCAGGATGCCGCTCCTGCCGCGGCGCAAACCAATTGCGGCACGGACAGCGCTGCTCCATGCAGCCGCGTGTCGCCCCTGGCCATCCAGGCCAATGCAACGGTGATGGCCGCGGCGCAGTCGCAGCTCACGGTAAGCGGCTACTACAATGTCCGCTCGTTCGGAGCAATGGGTATCGGCACAGACGATGAGACCGCTGCCGTACAGGCCGCCATCAACACCGCCTGCAAAAAGTCCACGGAGCATCCCTATGGCAGCATCACGCTCTACTTTCCCGCCGGGCTTTACCCGGTGCATGGATTGCAGGTTGCCTGCAACCACCTGCTGCTGGAAGGAGCAGGCCCCGGAGCCACTGAGCTGCAATATGACGGGCCGCAAAACTCCGGCGCCTACCCGGTTACGCCCCTGGCCTCCGCATACATCGTCGCCTGGGTGGACGGAATGGCAGGTGGCGGCATGCGCGATATGACGCTGCTCGGCTATCCAAACCAGCAGACAATCACCGGAGTCGCAACCGATCTGCTCGTCATCGAGGGTGAGATCGATTCGCAAGCAGTCTTCCAGAATCTTCAGTTTTCGCGCGCAATTCACGATGGCATCCACTTCATCATGCCCTCGCCGGCGTTCGATCCGGACACAATGGGAGGCTCGCGTGGATACACCACCGCCAACGGAGTGCCGGCATCCGGCGGCAGCGGCACAGGAATGACACTGCGTATCACCGCTGCCAACGGCCGCGTGTCGGCCATCAAGATTCTCTCGCAGGGCGACGGCTACCAGATCGGCGACAAAATCACCGTCGACCAGCCCGGATCGAGCCGCGACGCAACCTTTCTATTGGGGGTGCACTCGTTCTATGTGAACTGGTTCATGCGCCAGATTCGATGGGATGGCATCGGCCGCTACTGCATCCACATGGACGGCATGGTGCCCAGCGACGGCGAGCCCTTTGCGCTCTACGGTTTCACCTGGGCCAATCCTTTGGACGGCCACGTGGCCCAGTGGCTTGCAGCGCACGGCTACACCCCCGGTCCCTACGAGGTCGAGACAACCCCGTGGAGCGAAGGACTCATCGGATTCACCGGCGGCGCCGGCTATATGGCCGCCATCTACGACGGCCGTCTGGAAGGAACCCAGCCGCAGATTCCTGTGGGGCCCGGCCGCGAGGGCAACTTGTTTGTGACCGAAATGCCGGAGCAGCCCACCATCCGGCTGCACGTCTCCGGCAGCTCCGTTTCCTCGGTAGAGATCAGCAATGGCGGCTATGGGTGGATGAAAGACCGTTTGTCCGCCGTCTATCACGGGTGCAAGACGAATCCAACCATCCAATACCTCGTCTCGAGCGGAATGCTGGTGGGCGCAACGGTAACCGATGGCGGCGTGTGTTCCGCCGATGCGAGCGTGACCTTTCGTCCTGCCGGTGGCAACCTATTCACTGCGGAAAATATCATTGGTTTCATCAACCCGAAATTTGCCGTGCCGCTCATCTACAGCGCAACCGGGCAGGACAGCTTCAAGCTGGACAACGTGCAGATCGCGGGCATGATGGGCGACTTCATGAACGGGCGCACCGGCGCCCTGTCGATCGCCGGCAATCTGACGTCGAGCGATCGCCTGTCTTACGGACAGTCGCAGACCGGATGGTCATTGCAGGGACACAGCTTTCTCTCCGTGCCGCAGGGCGACATCCCGCGGGAAAATCAGTCCGTCCGCGCCGGCGATATTCTCTTCCACGACGCCTCCGACTTTCAGCAAAAGCCCTTCGGGCAGATCGGCGCGTATCAGATTGTTACGTATCCCACGCACGGCTACACCATGCTGCGCGCGCACAAGAATCTCTGCGGTGGCAATCTGACGCCGTCAGGAAACCAATGGAGCGGATGCACACCCGAGCAGTTGCGCACCGCACAGGTAAGCGTGAACGCAGCGCTCACCTTCCCATCCGGCGCCGCGGCAGGCAAGCTCGATACCTATGTCACGGCTGTCGATTGGAGCACGGGAGTCATCACCACCGCAGCAGCGGGGACAGCGCCTTCCACCGTGGACTACACGGCTCCGCAATGGCGGGATTCGCGGACAACAGCCTCCAGTTATCCCACCTCGCCGGATACGGTCTACTACCAGGGTGAAGTTATCTACAACTCTGCTCCCGCGCCGGGCAGGCCCATCTGGTGGAGCTGTACGACAAAAACCTGTACCGGCGGATCAGGATGGATCGACGGGCCTGCGTATGGCGCGGTCCACGACCGCTAGTCGGCATCGCCGCATTACGACGGAGCAGCGCGTGGCAGGCTCCATGCGCGCTACTTTGCCGCGGATAGCTTGCTTCTGAAGAAATCAAGTGAGCGCGCGAGGCCCTCGCGGAGCTCGACCCTGGGTTCCCAGCCGAGCAGACGACGGGCCTTGGAAATATCCGGCTGGCGGCGAATCGGATCGTCCTGCGGCAATGCCTCAAAGCGCAGCTCACTCTTCGATCCGGTCACTTCCAGCACCGCCCTGGCACACTCGAGAATCGTGCACTCGCGCGGGTTGCCGATGTTGACCGGCAGATGCTCGTCAGAGCGCGCCAGGCGGATGATTCCCTCGATGAGGTCGTCTACGTAACAGAAGCTGCGCGTCTGACGGCCGTCACCGTAGACGGTGAGCGGCTCGCCGCGCAGGGCCTGCATGATGAAGTTCGACACCGCGCGCCCGTCGCTGGGGTTCAAGCGCGGACCATAGGTATTGAAGATGCGCACCATGCGCGTATCGACGCCGCGCGTGCGGTGATAGGCCATCACCAGCGCCTCGGAGAATCGCTTGGATTCGTCGTAGACCGAGCGCGGGCCGATGGGATTCACGTTGCCCCAGTAGTCCTCAGACTGCGGATGCTGGAGGGGATCGCCGTAGCACTCCGACGTGGATGCGTGGAGGAATTTAGCGCCATGGCTTTCGGCAAGCTCGACCATGTTCTGCGTGCCGGCCGATCCGACGGAGAGGGTTGCGATGGCCAGGCGGAGATATTCGGGCGGGCTGGCAGGCGAGGCGAAGTTGAAGACGTAGTCGAGCCGGCCTGGATCGAAATCCGGCGGGAATCGCCGGCAGATGTCCCACTCGAAGAAGCGGAAGCGTGGCTCGGCAGCGAGATGCGCCAGGTTTTCACATGTCCCGGTGCAAAGATTGTCGACGCCGATGACGGTGTGGCCCTCGCGCAATAGCCAATCCGTCAGGTGAGAGCCCAGAAATCCGGCAGCTCCGGTAACAAGAATGTGCATAGTCAAAGATTGCACTCGCTGTCTAGTAGAGAAGACCGTGCGTGCCTAGTTGCAGTGGTGAGTTGCGCGGGCTTATACCCGCTAGAGAACCATGGTACGTGGCTTGCCCTGCTGCGCCTGGTAGCTCGCCGGACGGCCAACGCTTACGTAGGTAAATCCATGCTCGCGCATCTGCTCAGGCTTGTACAGGTTGCGGCCGTCGATGACGATGGGGAAACGCAGCTCGCGGTTGAGGCGGACGAGGTCGATGCTGGCAAACTCCCTCCAGTCGGTGAGGATGAGCAGCGCATCAGCATCTTTGGCAGCTTCATAGACACTGCCGGCGTAGCGCATCTTATCGCTCGGCGGCAGCTCGCTCTTGGCGCGCTCCATCGCTGCCGGATCGTAGACGGTGATGATGGCGCCGGCGGCGAGCAGCTTCTGGATGACATCGATAGCGGGCGACTCGCGGATGTCGTCGGTGCCGCCTTTGAAAGCCAGGCCGAGTGTTGCCAGCCGCTTGCCGCGCAGCGTCCACAGCGAGGAGAGCACTTTGTTGAAGAAGATATCCTTCTGCGTCTCGTTGATCTTGCGTACTTCATCGAGCAACTGGAAGTCGATGCCGCGCTGCTGCGCCACCCAGTGGAACGCCGCTACATCTTTGGGAAAGCAGGAGCCGCCGTAGCCGAGGCCGGCGCGCAGAAACCGGGGGCCGATGCGGCTGTCGAGACCCATGCCCGCGGCGATGTCTTCAATATCGGCGTCGACGGCCTCGGCCAGGTTCGCAACCGCGTTGATGAAGGATATCTTCAGCGCGAGAAACGCGTTGGAGGCGTGCTTCATAATCTCAGCGCTCTGCGCCGACGTAACCAGTAGCGGGGCCGGCCGCTGTGCGCTGCACGCTCCGGCAAGCGCGCCTGACTGTGCGTAGTATGCGCCGCCGGTAAGCGGCGCGTAGATGCGCCGCAGCACTTCGGCCGCGCGCGTGGAGTTGGCTCCCACCACAATCCGGTCGGGATGCAGGAAGTCGGTGACAGCCGTGCCCTCGCGCAGAAACTCGGGATTGGAGACCACATCGAAGCTGGCCGGCGGAACGCCGTGGCGCTGCAAAACACGGCTGATCCACTCGTTGGTGTAAACCGGCACAGTGCTTTTTTCCACGATCACCTTGTAATCGCGAATGGAGCGCGCAATCTCAGAGACAACGGCCTCGACATAGGAAAGATCGGCAGCGCCGCTGTCACCCTGTGGTGTGCCCACGGCGATGAAGACTGCCTCGCAGCGCTCGACAGCTGCAGGCAGGTCTGCAGTGAATTCAATGTTGTGGTGTCGATGTCTGGCCAGCAGCTCAGGCAGATTGTGCTCAAAGATCGGCACGCCCCCCTCGAACAGCATCCTGACTTTGGCCTCATCGTTGTCGACGCACAGAACCTTGTGGCCGATCTCAGCAAAGCAGGCCGCTGCCACCAGGCCGACGTAACCCGACCCGATGACGCAGATAGAAACCGACTCGGACATGCAGAGGACCTCTCCCAGAGTTTGACGGGGCATCCAAAGTGAGCCGTCACGAACCGAATAGCCAAGCGCTGCGAAACCGCGGCAAGAGCGTGAGAACCTTACGATTTTATGAGCCTGCAGCAATCTTCCAGTTGCTGGAAGGCAAAGCTACTACTCTCCACTCCCTTTTTCCTTGAGAAAAAGGCACCCTCCGCGGCAGATACGCCACCGGCCATGCCACGTGAACGGGGAAAAAACGCTCTACATCGCTCAATCAGCAAAGGCTTATGGTAAACGATTTCGGCAGGCTTCAGCAATGCAGCGAGCTGCCTTTCAACTGCCGGGCGCTGTGGGCCATCTGTCATAATTGGGGTGGCAGCTTCGGTCATTTCTTCCATTTCGAGGAGAGTTCTGCAAGGAGACGTTCCATTGGTCGAGCCGTTGGCTGCGTTTGCAAGCGAGGCAACAATCCGCGCGTTTCTCGATGTGCTGGAAGAACAATGCACAGCGTATTGCATCCTGAGCCGCTGCGACGATCTGCCTGCACAAGTTCATTCGGACATCGATTTCATGGTGAGCAATGAAGACTATCCGCGTCTTCCGCAGATTTTGCAGATGCTCGCCCGGCGCACCGGATTCCGCATCGTTCGTGAGCGCCGTCATGAAAAGACAGGCCATCGATACGATCTGGCGCAGGCGGAACCGGGCAGGATCTCCTATCTCAGCCCCGATGCCTGTTCGGATTATCGACGCCATGGCCGCTGCTGGCTGCGCGCCGAGCATGTGCTGGCCCACCGGCGCAGGCATCTCAATGGTTTCTGGATTCCCAGAGCCGCCGATCAGTTTCTTTACTACCTGGTCAAGCGGCTGGAGAAGCAGTCTCTCGAGACAGTGCACACAAACGAGCTGAGCCGCCTGTTCGCCGAAGACCCGCAGGGATGCGCAGACGCGCTGGCCGAACGGCTTTCACCGGCGTCTGCCGGGCCGATCGCCGCCGCCGCGCGTTCAGGAGATTGGCAAGCTGTGAGAGCCGGAGACCGCACACTCTTCCAGGAATTTCTGAAAAGCGCCTCTTCTGACTCGCTGGCATGGCGGCTCGTGGGCAATCCGCTGCGGCTCGCCCGGCTATGGCTCAGGCCGACGGGCCTATGGGTGGCATTTGCCGGCAGCCCGAGCACCGCATCGCCCGACACCAAACGGTACGCAGACTGCTTGCAAGCACTCTTCTGTGGGGCACAGCATTTCCGCGCAGGACCGCGATTCTTCAGCAACCTGGAAAACCCGGCACAGTCCGCGCCGCAGCTTCTGCGCGGGTGGGCTGATTCGCTGCTGGCATATTTCTCCCGCATACGGCCGCTTCTGACACGCTCCGCGCTGGTGGTCATGGAAGATGCCGGCGCCCATTCAAAACAGCCGGGAGCCTTTGCGCGCATGCTGGCCGCAATCACACCCAGGCCGGAGTTGATCCTGACGTCCGATCTCTCCACTCCGCCCGCTGCGGCAATGCACGATTCTCTCAATCGAACGCTCGATCTGTTGGCCAAGCGCACGGCAAAGGCGCTGCATCTCAATCACAACTGAAGAAAAGAACGAGGCCGCGCGTCATGGATTGCATCTCGAACCGGCTCTGATCCATGCGCCGAAGATATGCATCGGCTCACTGCGCCGCGAGCTGGGCATCTATCTTCCGGTATGCTCCGGCAACCAGCGCGGCCCAGGTCTGACGTTTCGCCGCCTCCAGCGCGTTGACCGCCAGTTCCTGCCTCAACCGGGCATCGACTGCAAGCTTCTTCATGGCCTCCACCAGATCGGCAACCACCTGCGTTTCCGTGCGGCCACGCGCGCAAATCTTCAAACCGCAATGCTCGGGCAAGATTGCGCCTGGCCCTCCCAGGTCGAGGCAGATCACCGGCAGTCCCTGCGCCAGCGCTTCCATTACGACGGTTCCACCCGAGTCGTGCAGGCTGGGAAACACGAAAGCCCTGTGCGAGGCATAGAGGCCCTGCACTTCGTCGCGCGGTCGCCAGCCTTTCCACTCCACTGCCTCATCAAGCTGCAACTCGCGCGCCAAGCCTTGCAGCCACGCGCGGTCATGGCCATCGCCCACGACGGTAAGCTGCGCATCCGGAACTTCGCGGCGCAGCTCCGCCAGTGCGCGCAGAGCCAGATGAACGCCCTTCCAGTAAAGCAGGCGGCCGACATAGAGAAAACGCGTGCCGTCGCCCAATGACGGCGCTGCCGCGAGCACTGCGCTGTCTGAAGCCACGTCCTGCACGCAGATGCACTTGTCGCGAAACGGACGAGGAATCTGGTGCAGCGTCTCCACGGTCTTGTAAAGAATAAGCGAAGCGCTCTGGAACGTAGCGCGCAGCAGCGGATCGAGCGACGCCGCTCGATTCGCTGCGCGACGCAGCCGCTCCACCACTCTGCCGCGCAGCGGGAGCGAAGGCAGCAAGGCGGACGGCGTGTCTTCACCTCCGCCCAGCGGACCAAAGACAAAGGGAATGCCCAGCCGGCCCATGAACGAGGGATGCCGATACACGGCAAAGGTGATGTGATGCACCAGGTCAAAGCCAAGCTCTGCGTGCAGACGGCGTGCAAACCGGTACGCTCCAAGCTGCCATAGCAGGTAATAAAGGCGTATACCGCGCGAGCCTTTCTTCCACCAGCGCGACCACCGCGGCAGATCGTAGCCATGCACCTTCAGCTGCAGCCCATGCAGCTCTGCAATGCCACGCAAGACGGCATCCACATTGCCTTCGCGGGTAAGAATATGCACTTCGTGTCCGAGTCGCGCAATCTCCACCGCCCAGTGCCAGCCCATGCCCAGTTCGGAGCCTTCTCCAGGTGTACAGGCGTAGGCAGAAAGCAGGATCTTCAACATAGGCTCCCAATTGAGTTTCTATCTTCCCGGCAGTTAAGCAATGCTCACATCGCCGTCTGCGGCAACAGCTTTTCTGTGGATACGCAGGACAGGCACAAGAATAAGTGTGACATTCAGCACCTGCCCCGCGAACAACGCCTCCATGCCGCCGGTTGCGCCGTAGCGACGGGTCAGCAGAAAACAAGCGGTGGTGCTGACTGCCGCAACCGCGGTGGCTACACGAGCGAGCGCGGCGGCGTGCTCCACCGTGCGCAGGTAATAAATCAGTATGCGATAGATCAGCCCCAGCCACAGATAGACGCCCTGCCAGACAACCAGCGGGGCAAACTCGGCATAAGCATGGCCGAAGGCCAGGGTCATAATGGGCCGGGCAAAGATAGAAGCAATCAGCACCAGCACTCCCACCGGACCGGCAAGAATCACACATACACGCCGCAAGTACACCACCAGGCTGTGCTCACCGCCCTTGGAATAGGCAGCCGCCGCGCGCACCGGAATGACATTGTCCAGCAACTGGTAGAGAACATTCACCGGCCCCATCAGAGTAATTACGGCGCGAATGCCGCTAGCCGCGCCCACGCCGGCGATCGCGGCGACAATCAGAAAGATTCCCTGCGAACCGAGCCACTGCGCCTGGCTGGCAACGAGCAGGCTGCGCCCCATCACCCAACTGCGCCGGAAGGCAATTTTCGTCTCGTTCCAGGTTGCGCTGATATCTTCTCTGAAAAAGCCCACGGCAAACGCCGCGAAGGAGGTAGCCGCAATGGCATAGTAGGCCGCGTTCACGCTCATGCGGTGCGACCACCAGAGAATCACAAGCGCTGCCACCTGGCCGGTGTAACTGATGATGTCGTTTGAGAAGAGCGTGAAGCCGCGCTCCTGCACATAGCAGAATCGCCGGAACCAGTCCTGCGTCTGAAAACCAATAATAGTGAGGATGAATGGCAAAAAGACGCTGGTATCCAGGTTCCATGGCACAAGGTGGAAGTATTCCAGGACAGCAAAAAGTGCGGTAGCTGCGCCGCAGGCCAGCGAGAAGAAGTACTGATAACCTGCCATGCCGCGCAAGAATGCGCGGTGCTCTGCCCCGTCGCGCAATTGCGGCCCGATGCTCATCATCGTGCTGGCAATGAGCGCCAGTTGAATGCTGTTCAGGTATTGCAGGATGATGTAGAACACGCTGAAGATGCCAAAACGATGGACACCCAGCATGCGCGCCAGCAGCGCGGTGGTCAGGAAGTTCATCGCGCTCACCAGCGCCTGGTCTGCCAACAGCCACTGGTTACGCGCCAAACGGCCGCGTAACACGGTTTGCCACTCTTTAATTGGCACTATCTTCTTTCCGGATGATCCGTGCTGGATTTCCTACGGCCGTTGCGTGAGCCGGAACATCTTTGAGCACCACTGAGCCTGCGCCAATGGCGGCTCTCTCACCAACCTTGATGGGCCCCAGAAGAATTGCGCCAGCGCCTATAAAGACATGATCGCCGATGGTTGCCGCATCCTTGTCGCCATTCCGTCTGCCGCCGATTGTGACATTCTGCATGATCGTTACATTCTCGCCGATCTTGGCTCGCGAGTGAATGATGATGCCGTAGGGATGGCCCATGACTGTGCTCTTGGGCAGCTTGCATGCAATGTCCGATCCATAAAGCTGGCAAAGCAGGCGGCGGAGATGCCATGGCGCATGCCGCGTGCTCCAGATCAGAAGACGGCTATTGATAGGGTTCTTATGACGACTCATGAATCACAATCCTCCGTCGATGGTCAGACAAGTCAAGACGCGCGCGAGTAGCCGGGCGCATGATCTGCCGGCGTGGAAGCGAGCCATGCATTGAGCGTGGTAATGATGCCGGCAGTAAACCGATCCCGCCCTTTCGAGGACATGTGATTGCTGTCGGTAAAGAGAGATGGGTCGTTGACCGGAAAGCCTGCGTTGCCGTCGATAAAAGGAAAGCCGCGTGCCGCAACAATGTTTTTGAAATCCTGGCGCAGAGAAGCAATCACTGGATTCGAGGAAACAGGACCGGGCATGGGCGTGTCTACAAACATCACCGCGATGTGATGGCTCGTTGCGAGGTCCATGATATGGTTGAGCGCCGCCACCTGGCCCGGGTTCGGCGTGGTTGC
>JASHPJ010000002.1 GCA_030038195.1 Acidobacteriaceae bacterium | reverse complement strand
CAGTCGGCGGTTGGAGCCGGGGAACTGCTCCAGAACGCAAGAGTGTCCGCGACATTGGCCGAGGCGATTGCCGAGTGCACGCTGGTGGTCGGGACGGGAACGCTGACACATCGCAAGGCAGAGCAACCGGTGGTGACGCTGCCCGATCTTCCTGCGCAGATGGAAAGCGAGCTGGCCGGCCGCGGGCGCGTGGCGCTTGTCTTCGGACCCGAAAAGCGCGGCCTCACGCGCGAGGACCTTTCATACTGCCATCTGCTGGCAGAGATACCGACCGATGCGCGCCAGCCCTCGATGAACCTGGGGCAGGCGGTCGCGGTGTGCCTGTACGAGCTGGCGGCGCGGCTCGCCGCGGCGAGCGGGCAGCGCCGGTCAGAAGGAGGCGGAAATGACCCGGCGGCTGCCTCAGGCGATCTGGACCGGCTGGCCGGGGTGATTGACCAGGTGATGCTGGCGGCGCGCTACTCGCCAGCCCCTATGCGGCCGGCCAACCAGCACGAGCTGCGGCTGTTCCTGCGCAGGCTGACGCTGAGCGGGCGCGATGCGCAGCGGGCGCTGGGATTCTTCCGGCGCGTGCTGCACCGGCTGGAGAAGTAGCCGGAACCCGCGCGGGAACCGGGAAAACTACCGGAAAGTGTTAGGGCGGTTCCCCGAATCTTTTCGCCGCTTGCAACAGAATCCTGTTAGAGTGGCGCACAAGGGCTCCCCCTATGCTTCTGTCTCTACTTTGCCGTCCTGTGCATTCCCTTGTTGCCATCCTGGTCGGTGGACGCGCCCTGGCCATTTGTGCCGCGCTGGCTTTGGGCATGGCCGTGCCGGCGCAGCAGCCAGCCGCGCAGAACGCCACTCCGCAAGCTGCTCAGCCGGCTCAGCCGAGCGCGCAGGCAGCACAGGATTCCGCTGCGACACCGGCACAGACACAAGCTCCGGCACAGCCCGCGGCGCCGCAGGCCGCCGCACCTGCCCAGGCGGGCGCAGCTTCTGTCCCGGAGCGAGGCGAGATTACTGAAGACGAGATCAAGCAGTTGCTGGTGGGCAAGCCCCTCTACCTGCGCGGACGCTACCTGGACGACTCGCTCACCTTCAACGAGCATGGCGCGCTCATCGGCCACTCGCCGCAGGGCTCTTATACGCTATGCGTGGTTGAGATCGACAAGGTGCGGCTGACCCGTCACAAGGTGGAGCTGGAAGGCGCGCGGTACGGGCTGCACTTTCTGGGCGCGCTGCCGTATGAAGACCCCACCAAGGCTGTCGACCGGGTGAAGATCACGCCGAAAAAGAAGGTGCTGCGCATCACCATTGACCGCGAGGTGGTGGTGAAGCCGAAGAAGGAAAAGGGCAAGGAGAAAGAAACGAAAAAAGGTGCGCCAGCGAGTATGCCAAACGCCGCTACGCCTGCTTCCGAGCCAACGGACGCAGACGAGGCGAAAGCCGAGATGGCTGCTGCGCCGCCGGAAGAGCGGCCGGCCGATCCGGGCAGCGTGACGACGACCACATCGCCGGCGCACGCCGCGCAGACGCTCAAGGATGCGCTGGACAAGGTCTTCGCGCCCGGACTCGACGCGCGCATGATGGATTCCATGCCCGCCTTCTGGCAGCTTTACTACCAGGCCGCGGCAGACAAGACCGATTACCGGCCCAAGGACCTGTCGGTGCTGCGGCAGAACACGGTGGACACCAAGGCCAGGCTATTGACGACCTTCGAGCCGGAATCGAATGAATACGCGCAGGCCAGCGGCGTGGCGGGAATGGCCCTCTATCACGCGGTGGTAGGAGCAGACGGCAAGGTGGAAGAGATTGCGGTCGCGCGGCCGATCGGCTTTGGCCTGGACGAAAACGCGGTGGCGGCGATCAAGAATGCCAAATTCTCGCCGGCCATCAAGGATGGGAAGCCGGTGCCGGTCATGCTCGACCTGGAAGTGCTGTTCCGCATCTACTCCAAGCGGACGGCGGCGAGCGGTGCGCCGGAAGAGGCTGCGAAGCCGGCCGCGCCGATTCTGCCTGGACCTTACAGCGCGGAGCATCCAACGCAGCCGGCGACGCAAACCCAGGGCCAGCAGTAGCCCTTCTACCAGCGGCGTGAGCGCCGCCGGGACAGCTGATCGAAAGGCCGGCGCTACTCTTCCTGCCGCACCAGGTCTTCGAGCCTGGGTTTGTGCTTGGCTGCGCGGCCGGTGCGCCGCGTTTTTTCTTCTATGACACGTTCCGGCCGGGGCTGGCCCACGCGCTCGCGGGCGTTGGCTTTCACCGCTTTTGTTGTCGAAAACTGGCTTGGCTTGCGCTTGGCCATGGCTGATTCCAGAGGATTAGTATGAAGGAGAATGTGCCGGAGCGAAAGTGCGCCGGGGCAACAGGCGGCGTGATGCGCCGGAGGGCCGTGCAGCGATGGAAGAGCGGGATTTTTTCAACGAGACGACGGAGCAGCGTACCCATACACTGATCTGCCCCAAGTGCGGCCAGGCCGGCGAGTACAAGGTGACCTGGGTGGTGCGCCGCAAGCGTGCGCAACCGCCGCGCGGAGCCGACGAGCGCGACCGCGCGCGGTTCGCCAAGGCGCAGTCGTACATGGTGCGGCGCGACGACAAGGTGGCCTGCGTGAATATCCGCTGCCGCAAACCGTTCGAGATCACCACGCTGCAGTCGCTGGCGTTCCTGATGGAGTGAAAAACGGCGAGCTGCGAGTCAGCAAGTTGGCCGTTGAGTGAACCGGCGGGGCGGGTAGCGCATCCTTCCGGAAATGTGATTGAATCGAAGAGGTAGAAGGAGATACGCATGGCAAATTCCCTGCTTCCCCCCGAAGAGCGAAACCTGACGCCCGATCAAGTGGAGGCTCTGGATAGACGCCGCGACCTGGGCCACACGTTTCTGGTCATTGCCGGCCAGTTCGCGGTCATCGCCACCGTTCTGCTCCTCTGGGTCGGCCAGGACCTGAGCTATTCACCGGGCTGGGCGCATCCCATGTTCTATTACTTCTGCATAGCGCTGCTGCTGATCGTGGTTTTTGGCATCGCCGGCCTGGCGCTGCGCAAAGGAATGCCGCGGATCGACTAAGCGGCCCCGTAAATTCACTGGTATGCGCCGGATTCAGTGCTGCTGCTCGACTCAGCGCCGCGCGCGACGTTATGGTTGCCGATGGCTGCTGCTTCCCTTTCCGCTTCTCTCGCGGTGACCTCCGGGTCACAGCTCCGGGACAGCCACGGGCGCGTCATCCATGATCTTCGTGTCTCCATCACCGACCGCTGCAACTATAAGTGCATCTACTGCCGGACGGGCGAGTTGGGAGCGCTGTATCCCGAGCTTGAAATCGAGGAATACTGGCGCCTGATCGGGCTGTTCGTCTCGCTGGGCATCACCAAGGTGCGGCTCACGGGCGGCGAGCCGCTGCTGCGCCGCGGCCTCATCGGCCTGGTGGAGAAGCTCGCCGCCATGCGCACCGTCGCCGGCGAGCCGCTCGATCTGGCGCTCACCACCAACGGCCACCTGCTCGACTCACTGGCCGGCCCGCTCAAGGCCGCAGGCTTGAACCGCGTCACCGTCAGCATGGACGCCGTGGACGAAGACGTCTTCGAGCGCATCACCCGCGTGAAGGGCAGCTTTCGCACGGTCTTGGGCGGCATCCGCGCAGCGCGCGCAGCGGGGCTGACTCCGCTCAAGATCAACTGCGTGCTGCTGCGCGGCTTCAACGACGACCAGATCGAGGGTTTTGCGCGTTTTGCGCGAGAAGAGAACGTCGTTGTGCGCTTTATCGAGTTCATGCCGCTTGAGGAAGGGCGCCTGTGGACGCCGGAGATCGTGGTCCCGCTGAAAGAGATTGTGGCGCGCATCAGCCGCACGCAGACGCTGGTGGAGTTGCCGCCGCGCGAGGCCAGCGAGACGGCGCGGCGCTATACCTTTGCGGATGGCGTGGGTGAAATTGGCATCATCGCGCCGGTGAGCCAGCCCTTTTGCGGAGCGTGCAGCCGCGTGCGGCTCACGTCAGACGGCAAGATCCGCACCTGCCTGTTCTCGCAGGTGGAGCACGATCTTTACGGACGGATGCGGGCCGGCGCAAGCGACGCGGAGCTGCGCAGCTATATTGCCCGCACCGTGCACGGCAAGGAAGCGCGTCATCATATTGGAGAGCCGGGGTTCCTGAAGCCTTCGCGGTCCATGGTGCACATCGGCGGCTGAATTGGAAACATCGGCGGAATGAGTTTACTACCTCCCCAGAAGGCAAGGCGATGACGACCGAGACGGCAGCGCGCATCCCTCTCGACGATCTGCTCGTGTTCCATCAACTGACGCGTTCGCTCACATCGAGCCTCGATCTGGACACGGTGCTGCGCACCATCCTGGAGCAGATGGAACGGACGGTCCATGCCGAGCTGTGGACACTGCTGATGCTCGACGAGTCCGCGCAGGAGCTTTACTACGCGATTGCCGCCGGCGGCGAGCAGGAGGCGCTGCGCGATCTGCGCGTAAAAGTGGGCGAAGGCGTGGCCGGCTGGGTGGTGCAGCACGGCGAAACGCTCATCGTTCCCGAGACCGGGGAAGACCCGCGCTGGACAAAACCCGGCAGGATGCGCTCGGTGATCGCGCTGCCGCTGCGCGGCCGCAAGGGCACGCAGGGCGCCATCGAGATCTTCAATCCCAGCGCAGAGCAGATGACCGACTACACGATCGCCTTCCTGCACATCCTGGCCGATCATGCAGCCATCGCCATTGAGAATGCGCGCGACGTGGCGCACATCCAGCATCTCACCATCACCGATGACACCACCGGCCTCTACAACGTGCGCCATCTTTACGACGTGCTTGGCCGCGAGCTCGAGCGCGCCGACGGCGCAGGCCTGCCTACCAGTCTTGCCTTCCTCGACCTCGACCAGTTCAAGCAGGTGAATGACGTGCACGGCCATCTCATCGGCAGCGAGCTGCTGGCGCGCACCGGGCAGCGGCTGCAGGAGCTGAGCCGCAAACAGGACCTGTGTTTCCGCTACGGAGGCGACGAGTTCATTGTGCTCATGCCCGAGACCGGCGCGGACGCGGCGCTCGAGCAGGTCCGCAGCCTGCACCGCGCGCTGATGGAGACGCAGTTCCACATGAAGAACGGGCTGACGCTCCGCATTGGAGCCAGCATCGGGCTGGCCACCGCGCCCAATGACGGCGCGGCGCTGCACGCGATCATTGGCGCGGCCGACGCGCGCATGTACACTGTAAAGAGCAACGGCCGCGGCCAGGTGAGGGGCGCGTAACGGAGGCTTCTCCGGGAAAATGCGCTGCCCGCCCTCAGGCCTTCTCTTTATTGCTGCTCGGTAATATGCACCGGGTGCTGGAGCTTGAAGGTGAGCAGCGTCTCGGCAGGCAGAACAATCTGCCGGTTGCCGGTAAACCCGCTGCCCGCGGTTCCCGCGCCGCCGCCGGCCAGCAGGCCGATCACGGCTCCCTTGCCGCCGCCAGCCAGGCCGCCGATGAGCGCGCCCAGGCCGGCTCCGCCGCCGATCATGGTTGTGGAGCGCTTGCCTTTGCCCCGCTCGGCGCCCCACCCACTGCGGACGCGCCCTGGGCTGACTGCCTGGCCTGGCTGCCAGGCGCTGCTGCGCCGGGCGATTGCGATGACTGCGATCCGCTCTTGCATCCGGCCACGGCCACAATCACGGTCAGGGCCAGGACCGTTATTGCAAGCACTTCCGATCTGCGATGGGAAGACATGGAACAAGCTCCTTGCAATGGGTCAATTGTGAACGGCCTGGTGTGAACGGCCTGGTGTGAACGGCTTGGACTGCGAACGCATATCTATTTTGGATGCGTGATCCGTCGCCGGGGGAGAGTTGGGACGGCAAGAAGAGCAAGCACGGCGCGTGCGGCGGTTTTCATGGGCCGTCCTTTTTGGGGATTGGGTCGGGTCAAGCGCGGGAGGTTAAGGCCTTTGTGCGCATTCTACGGCACGGCTCCTGAGCGCCTTGCACCCCGTTCCCCGCGGTCGGTATCTTGATGAAGTTGGCTGAAATTCGCGCCAAGAGAGGCTCATGGACGTTTTAGAACGGCTTTTCGAGCAGCACTTCGCGCTGCCTGCCGCCCGCATTCAACCGCTCCAGGGCCAGCTTGGCGGCTCAGGGCGCGCGATTGTCCGGCTCAGCGGAGGGCCGTTTCACGCGATCGGAATCCTGCATTCGGTGCGCGAGGAGAATGTCGCATTCCTCGAGTTCTCGCACCACTTCCGGCGGCGCGGACTGCCGGTGCCGGAAATTTACGCCGAAGACCTGAGCCATGGCGCTTATCTTGAAGAAGACCTGGGCGACGCCACGCTCTTCGATTTTCTGAGCCAGCATCGCGCGGGCGATGCAATCGATGCGCAGGCGGTCGAAGCCTATCGCAAAGCGGTTGCCGTGCTGCCGCGCTTCCAGGTCGAGGCGGGCCGCGACCTGAATTACAAGGTCTGCTATCCGCGCGCCAGTTTTGACCGCCAGTCCATCGCCTGGGACCTGAATTATTTCAAGTATTACTTTCTGCGGCTGGCCGGCATTCCCTTCAACGAGCAGGCGCTCGAAATCGATTTTGGCCGGCTCACTAAGCTGCTGCTCAACGCGCATCACGACTACTTTCTCTACCGCGATTTTCAGTCGCGCAACATCATGCTGCGTGCGGGCCAGCCATTTTTCATCGACTACCAGGGTGGCCGCAAAGGCGCGCTGCAGTACGACATCGCCTCCCTGCTCTACGACGGCAAGGCCGACCTGCCGCCGGCGCTGCGCCAGTCGCTGCTCGACCACTACCTCGACTGCCTTGCCGAGTATGCGCCGGTAGATCGCGGCGTGTTCATGGAGCACTACTACGCCTACGTGTACGTGCGCATTCTGCAGGCGCTGGGCGCCTACGGCTTTCGCGGATTCTATGAGCGCAAGACGCATTTTCTGCAGTCGGTGCCCTACGCGCTCAAGAACCTGCGTTGGCTGGCCGAAAATGTGAAGCTGCCCGTCGCGCTGCCCGCGCTGCTCGATGCGCTGCGCACAATCACCGAGTCAGAGAAGCTCAAAAATCTGTCAACGGACGAGACCAAGCTGACGGTGCGCATCTTCAGTTTCTCGTTTCACCACGAGATGCCGTTGGATGACTCGGGCAACGGCGGAGGGTTCGTCTTCGATGCGCGGAGCTTGCCCAATCCCGGGCGCGAGGAAAGGTTTCGCGCGCTCACCGGCCGCGATGCCGCGGTAATCGATTACCTGAACCACGAGGACGCCGTGCACCAGTTCCTGGCCAGCGTGTTCTCCCTGGTGGATGCGAGCGTGGCCGCGTATCAGCGGCGTGGCTTCACGAGCCTGATGGTTTCGTTCGGGTGCACGGGTGGGCAGCATCGCTCGGTGTATCTCGCCGAGCAACTGGCGAAGCACCTGCGCAAGATGGCCGGCGTGGAGGTGATGGTGCGCCACATGCAGCTTGACCAGCTTGAAAAGACGGGCGCGCTCGCGAAGGTCGCGCCGTGAAAGCCATGATTCTGGCCGCGGGCCTGGGCACGCGCCTGCGTCCGTTGACCAACGACCGGCCCAAGGCGCTCGTAGAAGTAGCCGGGCGCACGCTGCTCGCAATCACGCTCGCGCGGCTGCGCAGATTCGGCGTGCGCGCGGTGATTGTGAATGTATATCACTTTGCGGATAAGGTGATCGACTTCCTCGCCGCCAATGACAACTTCGGCATGCGCATCGAGATTTCGCGCGAAGAGGAGTTGCTGGACACGGGCGGCGGCCTCAAAAAAGCTGCATGGTTCTTTCTGGAAGACAGCGCAGGGCAGGATGCGCCATTTCTTCTGCACAACGTGGACGTGCTGAGCAATATCGATCTTGCGCAGATAGCAAGATTTCATGCCGAGCACGGCGCGCTGGCCACGCTGGCCGTGCAGGATCGGTCCACATCGCGGCCTCTGCTGTTCGATGCGCAGGGCCGGTTCCGTGGCCGCACCGAGCAGGCACAAGCCGCGGCAGGATTCGATTCGCTCGCGTTCTCCGGCATTCACGTAATCTCGCCGCGCATCTTCGCTTTGCTGCAGGAAGAGGGCGCATTCTCGATCATCGATGCGTATGCGCGGCTGGCCGCGCAGGGAGAGATGATTGTGGGCTTTCGCGCGGATGAGTTCTACTGGCGCGACCTGGGCAGGCCGGAGAACCTTCAGCAGGCTGGGCGGGATTTCGAGACAGGCGTGTACGCGGACGCGTGACTGCGAAGTTCTCTTCGATTGAGGATCGAAGAATGATAAAAACTGTAAAAAAACATAGATCAATACGCCGGCGGGTGGCCTTATGAGCTTTGCATTGCGGCGGTCTTGGAGTCTGAAAGAGGCATTCATAGACGCCGTGCTCGCGGTAGTCGCCGCAGTTGCCACGGGCTGCGCGTTTGCTGCCATAGACATTCCCGTGGCGTATGGGAATCACCCGATGGACTGATTGTAACTATCGTCGTCGGCAGCATTGTGGCGAAACATTTCATCTGCTTCGTGTTTCGCTCTACGCATTAGGATCACTTACGGAGAGTTTCATTCGTGCGTGGGAGTCTCTCACGAATCGATGCTGCATCGCGCGCGAGAAAGGATAACCAACGTAGGCTAAAGGGTGGGCGGGTGGCCCAGGTTTAAGGGAATTCAATCTGGTACGAAAAGGGGTGCCCCAGGTCTCGCTTTGGAGGCCTGGGAAAGCAGGAATCTCCGCCAGCCACGCCGCATTCTACGACAACCCTCCAGCAGTCACAGCTTCGATTGCTTCGGTCAGCATCTGCCGAGGGTGACCTATGTCTCAGTTCAACAAAGATAGCAAGCTACAAATTCAGGTGCGGTGCTCTCCCAGGTCTCAAAAGCGAGACCTGGGGCACCCCTTTTCGTGCCGGCGCGAGTTACTGGAGATCTGAGCTACCGTCGGCGAAGTTCGCTTCGACTCATGATCGAAGAACGATAAAAACTGTAATGTAAAAAAGCTATAGATCAATACCCCACCTTAGCCGCGACAAAACTGCGGCGAAGGTGGGGCATCCGGTTCTTTGATTTTTACCTGGCTTCCATACTCGAAATTGAGCGCTGGAGAGGCCTTCGACTTTATTTAGATATCCAGGTTCTTCACGTCGAGGGCGTTGTCTTCGATGAACTTGCGGCGCGACTCGACGTCTTCGCCCATCAGCGTGGTGAAGATGGCGTCGGTCTCGGCGATGTCTTCGAGCTTGACGCGCAGCAGCGTGCGGCGCTCGGGGTCCATGGTCGTCTCCCAGAGCTGCGGCGCGGTCATCTCGCCCAGGCCTTTGTAGCGCGATACCTCGTAAGCCTTCTTGCCTTCTTCCACGATGTACTTGAACAGCTCGCGCGCCGTCTGCTTCTCCACCGGCTCGCGCGGGATGCGTGTCGTGCGGCGCGCCTGCTTGGTTTCAGCCGGCGGCGCGGCGCCTTCTTCACCCTGCGCATCCGCGGTCTCGGCCGATTTCGCCGAAAACTCGATGAGGAAGGGCGGCTCGAGGAACTGCTTGATCTGCGAGTACTTTGACATCATCTGGCGGAACTCGGGGCTCGAAGCCAGCGTCCAGTCGATGCAGCGGGTCGCGCCCTGCGCGTCAGTGAAGCAGAGCGACCAGGTGTGATGCTCTTCGTCCTGCACCGGGGCAGTGAGCTTGATCTCGAACTCCGCGGCCAGGCCGGCGAGCTCGGCGTGCAGTGCGGCCAGCTTTTCGGGAACCTCGTCGCCGTTCTTCGAAGTGAAATCGGCGCGATGGATAAGCTCGGCGCGCGCCAGCAGCTCGGTGAGCCGCTCGTTGCGGATGCGCTTGTCCACCTTCTCGACAAAGCCAAGATACTCGTTGAGAACGCCCATGAAGCGGGTAAGCTCGGCGCCTTCGATCTTGCTGGCGGCCTCGCCATGGCGCACCACCATGCCTTCCGAGGCGCGATTGATGGCCACCGCGTTCAGATCGCGCTCGTCTTTGATGTACTGCTCGAAGCGGCCCTTCTTGATCTTGAACAGCGGCGGCTGCGCGATGTAGACGTTGTCGCGCTTGATCAGCTCGGTCATGTGGCGGAAGAAGAACGTGAGCAGCAGCGTGCGGATGTGCGAGCCGTCCACGTCGGCGTCGGTCATGAGGATGATCTTGCCGTAGCGGAGCTTGGATGCGTCGAAGTCGTCCTTGCCAATGCCCGTGCCCAGCGCAGTGATCATGGCGCGGATCTCTTCGTGGCCCAGCATCTTGTCGTAGCGCGCCTTTTCCACGTTGAGAATCTTGCCCTTCAACGGCAGGATGGCCTGGAACTTCCGGTCGCGTCCCTGCTTGGCCGTGCCGCCGGCGGATTCGCCCTCGACGAGGTAGAGCTCGCAGCGGTCGGGATTGCGCTCGGAGCAGTCGGCCAGCTTGCCGGGCAGGCCGCCGCCGTCCAGCGCGCCCTTGCGGCGAGTAAGGTCGCGGGCCTTGCGCGCGGCTTCACGCGCGCGCGCCGCTTCAATGGCCTTGTTGATGATGCGCCGCGCGATGGGCGGGTTCTGCTCGAGGAATGCGCCGAGACGTTCGTTCACAAAGGCCTGCACCGTGCCGGCGATATCGGAGTTAAGTTTGCCCTTGGTCTGGCCCTCGAACTGTGGCTGCGGCAGCTTGACGCTGACCACCGCAACCAGCCCCTCGCGGACGTCATCGCCGCTCAGCGACTCCTTCATGTCCTTGAAGAGGCCGAACTGCTGGCCGATGGCGTTGATGGTGCGGGTGAGCGCGGTGCGGAAGCCGGAAAGATGCGTGCCGCCGTCCACCGTGTTGATGTTGTTGGCGAAGCTGAACACCGTCTCAGAGTAGCTGTCGTTGTACTGCAGCGCGATCTCGATTTCCATACCAGAGCGCGAGGCTTCCATGGTGATAGGCTTGTCGTGCAGCACCTGCTTGCCGCGGTTGAGATGCTTGACGAACTCGGCAATGCCGCCGGCGTAGCGGAACTCGGCATGCTTGGCCTCGCCGGTCTTGGGGTCCGCGATGCGCTCGTCCGTCAACGTAATCTCAAGGCCCTTGTTCAGGAAGGCGAGCTCGCGCAGGCGCTGTGCAAGCGTGTCGTAGTTGTACTCGGTCGCTGTAAAAATGGCCTTGTCGGGCAGGAAGTGGACCTTGGTGCCGCGCTTCTTGCTGATGCCCGACTTGTGCAGCTCGCTGGTGGGCAGCCCGCAACTGAAATCCATCTCCCAGGTGTAGCCGTCGCGCCACACCTCGACGTTGAACTCCTGCGAGAGCGCGTTGACGCAGCTTACGCCTACGCCGTGCAGCCCACCAGAAACCTTATACGTAGACGAGTCGAACTTGCCGCCGGCGTGCAGTTTGGTCATGACCACTTCAAGGGCAGACATCTTCTTGCCGTCTGGCAGGGTCTTGGTGTCCACGGGAATGCCGCGGCCGTCATCGACCACGGTGATGGAGTTGTCTACGTGGATGGTCACGTCAACCCGCCTGGCAAAGCCAGCCAGCGCTTCATCGACGGAGTTGTCCACGACTTCGTAGACCAGGTGATGCAGCCCCATGTCGCCAGTAGACCCGATGTACATGGCCGGGCGCAGGCGGACCGCTTCGAGGCCTTCGAGGATTTTGATGTTTTCGCCGGTATAGCTGCCGTCAGGGAGTGGCATACCGCCAACTGGTTCAGTCGCCATAAGATTCCGATCACCCGGCCATCGCGTTGTTGCCACGCAGAGATGATTTCCGGAGGGAACTGGACCAACCGGGGAATTTCGTGACTAACCGCTTGAAAGACGTGGGCTTTGCGCGAAAGGGCCTGGATTGATTTTAGCATGCGCGAGGGGTAATCAGTCAGGTTCAGAAGGCGGTCTATGCAATGCAGCCAGGCTGATTACCGATGGAGATTACGTTCTTGGGATATGACTTTAGTAATGCGAAACGTTATCAATTATGTATATTCATGAAAAATCTCATTTTATGGAAATTTTCGAGCTATGATACGAAAGGTGTACGTGGAGATTCCTCCCGACCGATCCTATTACCTAGGGGTTACTGATTATGAAACTCGCGATCCGTATCTTTGCACTTCTCGTTGTGGTGGCCGGTGGCGCTGCCGCCGCTGTTACTCCTAAGAACGCACCTATTGTGCCCAGCCATCAATCGGCTACGGCCGGTTTTCCCATCGCAACCTGTGGCCCTGGCATCCCTACCTGTCCGCAGAATCCGCCTACGCGTACATGGTAAGTAATCTACTGTAAGCACGCAGGTAATCGCACGAAAGTAGAAGGCCGTATCACCCGTTTTTCTTGTTGAGGGGCCTATGGTTTGGCGCTATTCTGAGGAAGCCTCAGAATGGGCACGGGTGTTTATGTCCTCCAATTTAGCCATGTCAGTCATGGGCGTGATCGAGTTTCTTCTCGTGGCAGTGCTCGCCTTTCTTTTCTGGCGACGTAAACTGCAGCGCCGTTTTCCAGCGATGAGCGCTTACTTGGCGCTGCGCGTGGTTTCCGCCCCAGTTCTGGCCCTGTTGCTCTTCGAACTCCAGAAAGCCCACTCGCATGTACAGTACCAGGCGTACTTCTTCGTCTCCTGGGGAGTGTACATTGCCAGTGCAGTGATCTTGTTCTTCATCAATATCGAGGTCTTCCGCTCGGCGCTCACCTCGTTCCCCGGACTGATGAAGTTCGGCATCATCATCTTCCGCTGGGCGGTGCTGGTCTCAGCCATCGTCACCTTTTCGACGCTCTCGTTCTCGCATCACGGCCTGATGATCATTCCCGACATCGCCTTCGGCCTGATGCACTCGGTGAGCCTGCTTGAGCTTTGCCTGCTCGCCTTCCTCTGCCTCAGTATGAATGCTCTGCGGCTTTCCATTCGCGATATGGCCTTTGGCTTGGCGCTGGGATTCGGCGTGATGGCCGCCAACGATTTTGTGGCCGCCTCGCTCATCTCGCATAACACGGCCCTGACCGCGCCGCTGCAGTTCGTTTATGAGTCGGTCATCCTGCTGGCGCTGGGGGTCTGGATCACCTACTGCGCGCTTCCCGAGCCGGCGCACCAGCCGGTGGTGATGCCGGCCAACTCGACCGTGTATCGCTGGAATGAAATCGCCTCGGCGCTGGGCCACACCGGCACCCAGGTGGCTGTGCAGCAGCCAGCCAACAGTTTCTTCCTGACCGACGTGGAAAAGGTGGTGGACAAGGTGCTGAACCGCAATCTCAAAGGGCAGCGGTCCGAGTCGTAGCAGCAATCGCCTCTGCACAGAAATTGGAGAACTGCTCTGCATCCAGAGAATCGAAAGGCCGCGGCAAACACCGCGGCCTTTCGCCGTTCTGGAGAGAACCTGCTGCTACTCGGCGGCTGCCGGCTCAACGGACGCAAAGCGTCCGCGGTTGCCGCGGTCAGTGAACTTCACGCGGCCGGTCACCTTGGCGAAAAGCGTATCGTCTGAGCCGATGCCCACGTTGGCGCCGGGCTTGATGCGCGTGCCGCGCTGGCGGATGATGATCGAGCCGCCGGTGACGAACTGTCCGGCAAAGGCCTTCACGCCCAGCCGCTGTGCATTCGAGTCGCGTCCGTTTGTGGAGCTGCCTCCACCCTTTTTATGTGCCATGGTCGAAAATCCTCACTAAGCGGTCAGAGACTAGTTCGCGGAAGTGTAGGTCACGCCGTCGGCCTCGATGGCCTTGATGCGCACCTGGGTAAAGTTCTGACGGTGGCCCTGGAGCTTCTTGTACTGCTTCTTGCGCTTCAGGTGGAAGACCAGGATCTTGTCGCCGCGACCCTCGCCGACTATCTCGGCGGTCACCTTGGCGCTGGCTGGCCTGGCCACCGATCCGGGCTCGCCGGAAACGGCAAGAACGTCGCTGAACTCGACGGTCTGGTTCTCAGACGGAACAGACTCGATCCTGAGCACATCGCCGGGCGCCACGCGATACTGCTTGCCGCCGGTGCGAATCACTGCGTACATAACAAACCCTCCAGCGCTCCGGATGCTGCACGGAAACGCATTCCCCCAGGAAAAGACTGATTGTGCGGTGGGCGGATACAGACGGTGACTGCATCGGAAGGCGGGCCGCACACGCGCCACTCTGGCGGTGAACCCTGCACAATCCCGCGTACCCCATGGAGGGGTACAGCGCCAAACTCTACGATTCTATCGTTAAAGCAAGGACGGGGTCAATGAGGCAGCCGTCTCGAAAGCGCCCGTGGCTGCCTCACCGCTTCGGCGGAAACAAAAGGGAGAGCAGTGCGCAGAGGGCGACTCCGAAGCACGCGCCTGAGCCGGTCAACTGCACCACATCCACGGTGCGGTAGGCGGCAAAGCGTGGCTGATCCATGAGGTGCACCAGGCCGGCCAGCCCGATAACCAGCGGCAGAAGGACCGCCGATATACGTGATTGCGCTGAAACATGGGTCCGAATTATTGGCCACACCGCAGTTGCTGTCCATAAAAAAGTGCGGGAGCGGTAAAGCTGTGTGCGCCGCTATACTCAACCCATGCAGCCCGTCAGCATTGTGATGACCGAGCTCAACGAGATCGAGGAGATTGAGCGAGCGGTGACGAGTCTGCTGGCGCAGGAGCCCCCTGCAGCCGAGGTCATCGTGGTGGACGGCGGCTCGACGGACGGCACGTGGGAGTGGCTCGAAGAGGCGCAGCGCCATGATCCGCAGCTGGTTGCCATCCGCGACGCATCCTGCAGCCTCAAGTTCTCGAAAGGTCCGGTCTCGCGCGGACGCAACGTGGCCATCGCGGCGGCAAAATCCTCGATCGTGGCCTGCGCGGATGCGGGCTGTACGTATGCGCCGGACTGGCTGCGGAATCTGACGGCTCCGCTGGTGAACGGCGCGGCCGAATACGCGCTGGGCGGGTCATGCCTCAATCCGGCCGGGTGCACGGCATGGGATGTTGCGTCGGCGCCGTTCTTTTCCATCAAGCTTGCGCCCACCGAGCCCACCAAGTCGTGCACGGCGCGGTCGATGGCTTTTACCAAGGCCCTGTGGCAGCGGATCGGCGGTTTTCCCGAGCAGGTGCTGGTGGGCGAGGACACGCTCTTCGACCTGGAAGCGCGGCGGCTGACCACGCCGACGTTTATCCGGAACGCGAAGGCGCTCTACTTTCCACGCAACACGTTTCGCTCCGCAACCCACCAGATGGCCCGCTACGCCATCAGCGACGGGCAAGCCGGCGTGCGCCGGGCGCGGATGCTGCGCAACGCCGCGCGCTGCCTGCTGCAGATCGCGGCGCTCGCGTGCCTGCCATGGTCGGTGATTCCCTTCGTGGCCGTGCTGGCGATCGAGTGCTGGTACGCTTTCCATCGCGACGGGCGCTTCCTACCCCGCTATGGCGCCAAGGCCTGGGTGGCGCGGTTCCTCTTCTCGGTGGCTGTGCCGTGGGTGGTCGCCGTCAGCCAGATCCGCGGACGGTTCAGCGCAAAACCGCTGACGAACTGGCAGAACGCCGGCAATTGATGCCCGCAATCATTCATGCACGCCAGGAAAATCCCACCTTTCTTTCCGCCATCAGGCTGGGCAAATGATTGAAAAACCGGGCCAAAACCCGTATTCCCTATCTCTTGGACGGCAGCCGGAATATTCTCTTGACAAATTTTACTTTATTTTATAGAGTACTTTTTATTGAGGACTACTCTGAAGATATCGGAGCAGGGACGGAGAGAACCGAGTATGGCTGCAAACGATGAGATGGGCGTGAAAACGCAACTGAAACTGATTGAAACCATGATGGCCGAGGGACGGCGGTCGACCGAGAGCTGGGGATGGACGTTCCTGCTGTGGGGTGTGGCCTACTATGTGGCCACAGCGTGGGCAACGCTGGGGCGCAGCAACTGGGCGTGGCCGGTGACCATGGTGGCCGCGGGCGTGCTTACCGGCGTCATCGGTGCGCGGATTTCGCGTGGGCAACCGGAGACAACGCTGGGCCGCGCGGTGGGCTCGGTGTGGCAGGTGATGGGCATATCGCTCTTCCTGGTGCTGCTTACGCTGGGCCTGAGTGGCCACTACAACATTCACGTGTTCATGGCGGTGATTGGCGGCATGCTGGCGGTAGCCAACGGCACGTCGAGCCTGATCCTGAAGTGGAAGATGCAGTTTGTCTGCGCGCTGCTGTGGATGGGCGCGGGCGTGGCCGGATGCTTCGGGTCGGAGAGCCAGGCGTCGATCGCGTTTCTGACGGCGATCTTCTTCTGCCAGATCATCTTCGGCATCTACGCCATGACGCTGGATGCGCGACGGCGCCGGCAACAGCCGGGAGCGATCCATGTCTAACTCCGGGTCTAACTCCGGGCATCCATCCGGACCTAAGCTTCCGGATCTGAATCCCGTGATCCACGGCAAGCTGCGGCTGGTGCTGCTCTCGCTGCTGGCCGGCGTAGAAGAGGCCGAGTTCACTTGGCTGCGCGCCAAAACCGGCTCGACTGACGGCAACCTGGGCGCGCAGATGATGAAGCTCGAAGAAGCGGGCTACGTAGCGGTGGAGAAGAAGTTCGTGCAGCGCAAGCCGCAGACGCTCTACCGCATTACCGAGCAGGGCCGCGCGGCGCTGGCCGCGTATGTGCAGGCGCTGAAACAACTGCTGGGCGCGGCGATCGATGCTTAAGGCGGCGCGGCGCGGCGCCGAGTTCGGCGCGCACGCGCTGCATGATGCCGAGGTAGTAAGCGAGGTTGTGAATCGAGTTCAGCGTACCGGAAAGCGGCTCGCCGGCCTGCATCAGGTGGCGCAGATAGGCGCGCGAGTAGCGGCGGCAGACCGGGCAGCCGCAGGCCGGGTCGGGTGGGGCTTGGTCTTCCGCGTATCTTTTGTTCTTGATGTTCATGCGGCCCTCGCTGGTGAAGAGCAGGCCGTGGCGCGCGGCGCGCGTGGGCAGCACGCAATCCATCATGTCCACGCCGAGCCTGGCGTACTGCTCGATCTCGTCCGGATAACCAACGCCCATCACGTAGCGCGGCTTGTCGCGCGGCAGCAGCGGCAACACTTCGGCAATCATTCCCAGTGTCAACTCACGCGGCTCGCCTACGCTCAAGCCGCCGATGGCGTAGCCGTCGAAACCCATCTCGACCAGCCGCTCGGCGCACTGGCGGCGCAGGTCGGCGTACATGCCGCCCTGCACGATGCCGAACAGATTCTGCGTGCCTCCGTCGAGCTCACCGCGCCACGGCACCTCATTCCGGTGCGCGCGAAAGTGGTCGAGCGAGCGCCGCGCCCAGGCCATGGTAAGGCGCAGGCTCTCTTCCGCGCGCGTGCGGTCGGCCGGATACTCGGTGCACTCGTCGAAGGCCATCGCAATATCTGCACCCAGCGCGATCTGCACATCCATGGAGCGCTCGGGCGTGAAGAAGTGGCTGCTGCCGTCGAGATGCGAGCGAAACTGCACGCCGTCGTCGGTGACCTTGCGCAACTCATTCAATGAGAAGACCTGGAAGCCGCCGGAATCCGTCAGCATGGCGCGCGGCCAACTGATGAAGCAATGCAGTCCGCCCATGCGGCGGATGGGCTCGTGGCCGGGTCGCAGATAGAGATGATAGGTGTTGCCGAGGATCATCTCTGCGCCGAGGGCTTCGAGCGTGTCCTGCGGAACGGCTTTAACCGAGCCGGCTGTGCCCACGGGCATGAACACCGGCGTCTGCACGGCGCAATGCGGCAGATGAAGCTGCGCACGGCGGCCGCCCGACGCAGCCTCGCGAATGATTTCGAATGGCAGGCTCACCAGAGAATTTTACGGGACCGCGATCGGGAGCTACTCTGAATTACGATACGGTGTCAGGCGGCGCGCACGATGAGCCGCTTGCCCAAAGCGCGCAGTGCCGCATCTACGCGATCAATGCGCGTGGTATGCCGGAGATTGGTAAGCCGGCTCACCTCCTGCGGCGTAGTGCCGAGACGGCGCGCCAGATCGGCCGGCCGCACCTTCTGCCGCAGCATTTCATTCAACAAAAGCACTTTTGCGGCGATACTTGGAGACAACTCGATAACAGCTTGTCCTCGCTTCGGCTTTGAAGGCGTGGGAATGGGACGACGATCTTCAAAATAAAAATCCATGGCGGACTCGAGAGCCTCTTTTGCCATCGCCAAAGCATGAGCATGGTTGTCACCCTGAGTCATGGCTTCGGGAATATCTGGAAGAGTTACGAGGATGAACTTTCCATCCTTACGCAGGTTCACAGGGTACGCTGTCATGATTCGCTCCTCTCATTCAGTCCGAGCTGTTTCTTAATCGCTGCTACCAAGCCTTTCCCCAGGTCTTTGCTGTGCATTGGGAGAATCGACTTGCGCCCGTTCAACTCCCCCCCTGAGATGCGAGCCTTTACCAGGCGTGAATTTTGCGCCTTGCCTCTCAAGCCATCGCTTGAACTCACCGCTCTTCACAAAACGAGCATAAACAATTTTGTTGACTCCATAGAAGGCAAAAAAGAACCCCTTTTCCGCTGCACGGCGAAAAGGGATACGAGGCGAACGCAAGAGCTTATGCAGCCGATACAAGGTACGATCAGCGATTGGTTGTGCCGAGACGAATCAAAAATCCTGCGCGCGCCACGCGCGGCTGGCCCAGCGTTGTTGTCGGCGTCTTGGAGACTTCAATGGAACGGTCAAGAAGATTCTCGCCGGCTGCGAAGAACTCGATGCGATGACCGAAATCGTGCGACGCGTAGGCATCGAGACGGAAGTAGCCGTGCAGGAGATATGCATTCGCATCGTCGTCGTACTGACGGCCGCTTAAACGGCTCTGCAGGCTCAGTGTACCGATAGCTGGCTTGAAAGCGCGCACGTTGAGGGTGGCAAGATTACGCGCGACCTCGGGAATCCATTTGCCGTAGTCCTGCGCGCCGCGCGAGACAACCGCATGTGCGTATTGATAACCGCCATCGACAGCCAGCCAGTGCCGCGGCATCAGCTCATAGTCGAGCGAAATGCCGCGGCTCTCGATCTGGCCCAGATTTTCACGCATGAGCAGGATAGGCGAGGAGCTGGGATTCTCAGTAAGCGCGACGATGGGACGATTCACCTGGGTAAGAAAGTAACTCGCGCGCACAGTACCCCAATTGCGCTGCGTCGCGACTCCCGCTTCCCATCCGGTAGCGCGCTCACTCAACAGGTTGCCGTTGGCCAGCGTAAGCTGATTGCCCACCTGCGTAGCGCGATAGAGCTCGCTGGGCGTAGGCGCGCGAAAGGCGCGAAAGCCCGAGGCCGAAAGCGCCCAGCGACTGCCGAGTTTGCGCGAAAGGCCAAGGCGCGGATCGAAAATATCTTCGTCGCGCTGCGGGGGCTGCGTGGCGTTGGGAATCCATGTGGTCCCATTCCACGTAACCTCGTGGCCGTCGAAGTTCTGGAACCAGTCCATGCGGCCGGCGGCGGTGACGGTCCATGCGGCGTGCACCCACATGGCTTCGACGTAAAGTCCGGTGTCGCGCTGATGATCGTGGAGGTTGGTGAGCGAGCCAGCGCCGGTAAAGCTCTGCTCGCGGTCCCACACGCGCACGTCGCGCACATCGGCGCCCGCCAGCAAGAGCAATCCTGCGCCGAGCGGCTGGCTCCAGTGCGTAGCTGCGCCCAGTTCATTCACGGGAGCGAAGGTAAACTTTGTCGGCGTCTCACCGCAGCGATAGGCACAGGTGGGCGCGCCTGGGTCGGGCGCGTTCGAGATACTGGAAAATGTCTGCCGGTAGCGCTCATCCGATCCATAAAGGCGCAGATTCAGCGCAGCATTGTTGGTAGTCTTCCAATCGGCCCCGGCGGCGTAACGGCCGAGGCGCGTGGCGTTGAACTGATAAGGCGTGCCGTTGTGGCGCGACTCCTGAAAGCCGCTCACGCGCGCGAAGAGACGCAGCCGGCCAGAGGTGTGCTCGCCGATGAAAAGCGCATTCTGGCTGTGCACGTTGCTGGCCACATCCACGGGGCCGCGCTGCGCAGGCGCCTCCTGGATGTATCCGTTGGTGCCGATCAGTCCACCGGCGATGAGAGCGCCCCAAGACCCGTGCCTGGCCTGCGTCAGCAGGCTGTCGTCGTACGTACCTTCGCCGCCATAGCTGGAGCTGAGCGCAAATTGATCGGCCGTGGGCAGAGTAGGAACAACGTTGATGACGCCGCCGATGGCGCTCGATCCGTAGAGATCGCTGGCGCCGCCGCGCACAACTTCGATGCTGTGGATGGCAAGCTCGGGCTGCTCCTGCCAGTGAATCCAGCCGCCGAGAGGATCGTTGAGCGGCACATCGTCTTCGGTGACCAGAGTGCGGCTGGCCGAGGTGGAACCGAGCCCGCGCAGGCTCACGCCCTGCGAAGTGGGATTGGCGACGAGCGAAGGCGAGCGGCGGAAGAGCTCGACGCCGGGAAGCTGGCGGAGCTGATCGTCAAGGGCGATGGAGGCCGAGGTGCGCAGCACACGCTCAGGAAGAGCGCTCGAGGTAACCGGGCTTTCGAGCTCGCCCAGCGGCGCGCGATACGCAGTGACCGTGATCTGCTCGGAGTTTGCAGCAGGTTCGAGGTGAATTGTCGCCGCTGCGACCACAGTGACCGTTTGAGCCGAGAAGCCCGCCGCAACGATATGAATGCTGCACGGGATTACGCAAGAGATGGAAAGATTGCCGGAGGAGTCTGTGTTGCCAAGCAGTTTGCCTGAAGCGTCGGTAACCTCAGCGCCGGCGAGCGCCGCGCCGCTTGCGTCTTCCACCGTGATGGGAATCGTGGACTGCGCGCGCAGGCCACGCGGAACCGCCGCTGCTGCTGCAAGCACCAGCAGGCCAAAGACTGCTCTCCACTTTTTGCACCGCATGCGCTTCGCCTTCCGGATCAGGAGCCAGGCTCTTCAGCAATTGTGCCACGGTGGATGCGCCGCGCGGCTCGCGCAGTTCAGGCGTAATCTCATGGAGCGGTACCAGGACAAAGGCGCGCTCGGCCAGGCGCGGATGCGGGACAACGAGGTTGTGCTCGCTCAGCACGAGATCGCCAAAGAGCAGAATGTCGAGATCGAGCGTGCGCGGACCGTTGCGCTCACCGCCGGAGCGGTCGCGGCCGAACGCGAGTTCGAGATCGAGCAGCGCCTGGAGCAGCTCGCGCGGGGCCATATCCGTTTCAAGAGCGATAACGGCGTTGAGGAAGCGCGGCTGATTGACAAAGCCCACGGGCGCGGTGGAGTAGAGCGACGAGCAGGCGACGATGCGGCCGAGCTGCGCGAGACGGTCCGCGGCGGCGGCGAGCGTAGCGTCCGGCGGCCCGGCAGGACTGGGAATATTGGCGCCGAGGCCGATATAGGCGATGGGCATCTCATCCAGAGTATCGCGTTAGCTTTACTCCTCGCGCAGCGCCTGCATGGGCTGAATGGAAGCGGCCCGGCGCGCCGGAATCAGCGCCGCAGCCAGCCCAATCGCCGCAAACGCGAGAACCACGGCGGCAAAGTATTGCTGCGCGGAATCGTATCGGCGGGCAGCTTCTCTCCCGCAAGAGACGCCTTCTGCGCTGCGGCTGCGTTCGAAATTGAGACCTGCTGTCCGCTGGCGGACAGACGCCGGTTTCTGTTCTTCAGCAAAACCGGCAGATTGTGCCCCATATCACAGGACGCTCCCGCTCCGCCTGTGATAGCATCCGGTTTTCGACGATGGCGCGTGGCGGGATCTCCCGAGCCTCCGCTGCGCGCCGGCCTGAGACCATCCGTTATGGATGAGGAAGACGGCAGAACCGGAGCCCGAGCCCGGCAATCCGGCCAGTTGAACGCCTCCCAAGGCGTCTCTACACAATCCCTGCGCCACTCCCAATCGAAGACCTTCGAAGTAAAGAACCTGGGTGCCTGGGTGCCCCATATCTCGCTTTTGAGACCTGGGAAAGCACTCGTCCATCCCAGCAATTCTGTCGAGTTTCTCATCTCTAAGGAGAGCACCAAATGAAAACGTACCAGGGAAGTGAGATCCGCAACGTAGCTGTAGTGGGGCATGCGCACAGCGGCAAGAGCACACTGATTGCCGCCATGCTGCATGCCGCCAAGATGACGCCCACGCAGGGCCGGGTGGAAGATGGCTCGGCCGTTACCGCGTATGACGAAGAGGAAGTGGCCCGCGGTATCACCATGCAGAACGCCGTGGCCTTTGCCGAGTGGCAGGGAGTGAAGATCAACCTCGTCGATACGCCGGGCTTTCACATGTTCACGCATGAAGCGCGCGCCGCGCTGCTGCCGGTGGAGTCCGCCGTGGTCGTCGTCAACGCGCAGAACGGCGTGGAGCCGGTGACCGAGCGCGTGTGGAAGTACACCGAAGAGGCCAGCGTGCCGCGCATCGTGCTGGTGAACCAGATGGATCACCCCAAGGCCGGCGGCGAAGGCGGATTGAGCGCGCTCATTGACGACATTCACGGACGCTGGGGCCGAACATGTGTTCCGGTGCAACTGCCCATTGCAGACGCGCAGGGATTTCACGGCGTGGTGGACCTGGTAACGATGGAGGCCTACACCTACACGCCGGGCGGCGACGGGCGCGGCAAAGTTTCGGCAGAGATTCCCGCAGCGCTGGCCGCTGAAGCCAAGGAGCGGCACGAGGCGCTGGTGGAGCTGGTGGCCGAGGGCAAAGACGAGCTGATGGAAGAGTTCTTCGAGAAGGGCACCATCCCGCAAGATCACCTCATCGCCGCGCTGCATGAGGCCATTCGCGAGGACCGCATCTTTCCCGTGCTGTTTTCCAGCGGCCTGGCCAACATGGCGCTCGATCATCTGCTGGATTTTTTGAAGGTGTATTCGCCCACCGCCGCTGAGTGCGCTCCGATAGCCGTGAAAAACGCCGTGGCGCAGACCGTGCCGGCAGGCGAGCCAGACGCGGAGATCGCGGCCTCGTTCCGCAAGGTGGACGATCGCGAGCCCTGCGCAGCGGTTGTGTTCAAAACCATGAGCGATCCGTTTGCCGGCCGCATCAGCTTCTTCAAGGTGATCAGCGGCATCATCAAGAATGACGGCACGCTCGAGAACTACACGCGCCGCGGGCAGGAAAAATTCTCGCACCTCAGCATCATGCAGGGCCGCAAGGCCATAGAAGTGCCCGAGCTGCACGCCGGCGACATCGGCGCGGTGGCCAAGCTGCGCGACACGCTCACCGGCGACACGCTGGGCGCCAAGGGTGCGGAGATCCAGGTATCGTTGGCGGCGCTACCCGAGCCGGCGATGACCTACGCCATCGAGCCCAGGAGCCGCGCCGACGAAGACAAGCTTGCGCCCGCGATCCACAAGCTGATGGAAGAGGATCTGCTCATCCGCTTCTTCCGCGATCCGCAGACCAACGAATTCCTGATCGCCGGCGCGGGCCAGCCGCACATCGAGGCCATCGTCAGCCGACTCAAAAAGCGCTACCACGCCGAAGTCACTCTGAAAGCGCCCAAGGTGCCCTATCGCGAGACCATTCGCGGGCGCGCGGACGCGCAGGGGCGGCACAAAAAGCAGACCGGCGGCCACGGGCAGTTTGGCGACTGCAAGATCAGGATGGAGCCGCTTTCGCGCGGCGCGGGCTTCGAGTTCGTCAACGAGATCTTTGGCGGTGCCATTCCACGCCAGTTCGTGCCCGCGGTGGAAAAAGGCATCGTCGAGTCGGCTGCGCGCGGTTATCTTGCCGGCTACCCGGTGGTTGACTTCAAGGTCACCGTTTACGACGGCAGCTATCACGACGTCGACTCGAACGAGCTCTCGTTCAAGATGGCCGGCCGCATCGCCTTCCGCAAATGCATGGAGCAGGCCAGGCCCTGCCTGCTTGAGCCGATCATGAAGGTGGAGATCGAGGCTCCGGAAGAGTTTGCCGGCACGCTGATGGGCGACCTGAACTCGCGGCGTGGGCGCGTGCAGGGCATGGACTCGCGCGGACGCAGCACGGTGATCGGCGCCGAAGTACCCATGGCCGAGATGCTGACCTATGGCACGCAGCTCACCAGCATGACGCAGGGCAAAGGCAGCTACCGCATGGAGGTGGATCACTACGACATCGTGCCGCAGCCGGTGGCGGAAAAAATCCTGGCCAACGCCAAGCGGCCCATCGAGGAGGAAGAAGAATAGCCGCTTGTGCGGGACAGGCGGCGCTCACGCGTCAATCAAGGGCGCCAATCACCGGTCCTGTCGCCGCGGACCGGAAGAAAACACGGGGGCAGAGAGAAAGATCCTTTTCAGTCCTTCCCTCCGCCCTGGTGTTGTTTTGCAACGATGGTTGCTTTCTCTGCAAAGGGCCGATTGCCGCTATTCACCCCTCTGCGCCTTCGATGTTTTCCACGTGGATGGTCTTGGCCTGCTCATCGAGCTGGCCGGTCACCTTGACTGACTTGCCCTCGAACGGCTGGGCCCGCTGCGCGTCGTCGAGTTTATACGTAGCGCCCGACGAGTCGCGCAGAACGTATTGCGAGCCGTCCTTGACAATCGTTCCCGTGAAGGTTGTGGATTTGCTCTGCCCTTGATCGGGCTGGGTCTGCGGCTGCGCCTGGTCCTGCGCGTATGCCGAGCCCGCGCTGACAAAGGGGCTTCCCCATACCAGCGCAAACGCCAGCACCATCACGCCGAGGGCAGAGAAATTCATAAGATCGTGCCTGATCGATCGCATAGAGAGTACCTCCGGGGGTTTGGATTGGACCAGGGTCAGGTCTCTCCATTCGACCCTGGTGCGGGCTTATGAGCATGCGCCGGTCCAAACCGGAAGCGACTGAGTGTACAAGAGATCGGTAGACGCCTGCACGGAGCACGGGTAAAAATTGCTCACTTGGGCGGGAGTAAAAACTGCGCGTGCAGGTAAAAAGGTAATCCCTCGTAGTCCTGTGAGGCGTCGCGCCGCCGTTTCAGTCCGTCGCGGCCGGTCGCAGCCGCCTGGCCAGCGCCCATTTGATCTCCTCGATTCCCTGCCCGGTTACAGCGGAGATGGCGTGGAACTCAAGCTTGCGGCGTTTGATGTAAGTGGAAAGTTTTTTCAGCTTCTCAGGATTCGCCGCGTCGATCTTGGTGGCGGCCACGAGCATCGGCTTTTCCGCCAGGCCGTTGCCAAAGCTGGCCAGCTCCTTGTTGATGACCTTGAAGTCTTCCACCGGGTCGGGCCGGCCCGAAGCATCCGACACGTCCACCAGGTGCACCAGCAGCCGCGTGCGCTCGATATGGCGCAGGAACTGCGTGCCCAGCCCGTAGCCCAGGTGCGCGCCTTCAATGAGTCCGGGCACGTCGGCAACCACGTAGGACTGCTGCTCCGGCTCCTCGCCCACAGTCACCACGCCAAGGTTCGGCTCGAGTGTGGTAAAGGGATAGTCGGCGACCTTGGGCCGGGCGGCGGAGAGGCGCGCGATCAGCGTGGACTTGCCCGCATTCGGATAGCCCACCAGTCCCACGTCGGCCAGCAGCTTGAGCTCGAGCCGGTACGCGCGCTCCTCGCCGGGGCGGCCCAGCTCATGTTCGCGCGGGGCCTGGTGCGTAGGCGTAGCGAAGTGCTGGTTGCCGCGGCCGCCGCGCCCGCCCTTGGCGATGACTACGCGCTCGTCGGGGTGCTGGAAGTCATGAACCAGCTCGCCGGTCTCGAGATCGTAGACAGCGGTGCCTACGGGAACCTGGAGCGTGATGGAGCGGCCATCCTGGCCGGTGCAGTTGGAACCCATGCCGTGCTCGCCACGCTGGGCCTTGTGCTCGGGGTTGTAGCGGAAGTGGATGAGCGTGTTGTGGCGCTGGCTGGACTCCATGACGACATCGCCGCCGCGTCCGCCGTCGCCGCCGGAGGGTCCGCCGCGCGGCACGAACTTCTCGCGGCGAAAGGCCATGCAGCCGTTGCCGCCGTCGCCGGCCTTCACGCGGATTTTCACTTCGTCGATAAACATGACGGCAACAACAAAAAGAAGGATGCGGGAAGGCCGCGCACCGATACGGTCCGGACACGAACCCGCGTTTTTCCAGTTTATCGGAGCGAGATGGCATCCCACTCTCGCGCCCGAAGACCGGCGCTGCATTCATCTGCGCGGAATCGTGCTTTCGACAAGTCGATCTGGCCACAGAAATTCCATGCGCGGCGGCGTGGAGTTGGCGTAGAATTACTTCGAACTTCCCCAACAACGAACGAGGAACGGCAAAACTGGCTTGCCGCTCCTTTCCTTGTCCGGACCCGCCACGAGAGCGGGCCGGAGGTGTGCGGATTTGCGTTCTCCTCAGATCAACGGCTGAAGATCAACGGCTAAATCAATAGCTAGATCGACGGCTGGATCGGCTGGGTACGGATCGTTTTGGGGACTGGGATTTTCATGGCACGTGCTCCGCGGAGCCGGATTGCGGCCTTTGCGGTGGTTGCGCTGTGTGGGCTCACGGCGGCATGGGGCTCGCCGCGGCGAGCTCCATCCAATGCAGCAAGGCACGTGTGGGTGGAGGCGGCCATTGCGCTCGAGTCGGCGCAAATTTCCCCGATGTCTGCTGCTTGGCCATCAAAAGTTTCCTCCGCGCCCCTGCCTGAGCCGGACGTCAAACCATCCTCTTCCACTGACAAACAGACTGGTGCTGTCTGCATGCAGGAACTGGCTGCCGGTGCTGAGGCCGTGCGTGGCGTGGAGGCGATCTTGCGCGTAACCCTGCCGCGGGTGATGCCGATTGTTGCAGCAGCGCAGAAGATCGATCCGGCTGCGCTGGCTGTGACCACGACCGTTACCGCCGCTGAGGTGCAGGCGCTGCCTGTAAGCGGGCGACGATGGCAGGAGTTTTTGCTGGATACGCCTGCGGCAACAACCAGCGCCGGATCGTTGCAAGGCTCGCTGCGCGGCGCCGGGCAGGAGCCGACAGACATTGACGTGGACGGGCTGAGCACGCGGCTGGCCTTTGGCGCGGGAGCTCTTGCCGAGCCGCGGACGCAGGACTCCGGCGCGCCTGCCAATGGAGGAGGCAGTTTGGGTGCGACGTGGAGCGGCAGCCGCGGATTGGGCGTGAGCGAAGCGGCGATCCAAGAAGTACAGACGATAGCCGGCAATACGGAAGCCGAAGGCGCACGCGCGGCGGGTGGGCGCGTGAAAATTGAAACAGCGCGCGGCGGCAACCAGCTTCACGGGCAGGGATTCTTCTACGACCGGCAGAACAACTGGGGGGCGCGCAATCCTTTCACGCAGTGGGTGGAGAACACGGGCTCGGCCGTTGCTCCCGCGTTTACGCCCGTGCCGTTCACGCCGCCCGATCATGAGGCGGTGTGGGGCCTGGGCGCGGGCGCGCCCATCCGGCGGAACACAGCGTTCTGGTTTGCGGCGCTCGATGCGTATCGGAGAAACGATCCGGGGCTCGCGATGGTGAAATATCCCGGTGAGTTTTTCTTTTTGCCCACGCCGAACGATGCGCAGATTCAACTGCTGGCCGCGCAGTTGGGCGAAAGTGAGAACCAGGCGTACAACGACTACCTAGGCGTGGCGGGCACCGGCTATCAGCCTGCGGGCCTGGAGCAGTTGGCGGAGTTGCTGGGGCCTGCTCCGCGTGCGGCAACGCAGTGGGTTGGTTTTGCGCGCATGGACTGGCAACCGGCAGAGCGCCATCACCTCACGCTCGAGGGCACAGGCGCAAACTGGAATGCGCCCGGCGGCGGCATGACGCGAGTTTCCGAAACGTATGGGAGCCACAGTTTCGGGTCGAGCACGGCGAACCAGGAGTGGCTGCAGGCGCGGTGGGAGGCGTACCTGACGCCGAACCTGCTGGTCACCACGCAGGGCTCAGCGGGGCGCGACATCCTGACGGCGCGGCCAGATGAGCCCTCGGGATTCGAGAAAACACTGTTGAACGGCAATGTGTGGGGCCAGTTGCCGCAGATTGTTGTCGACTCGCGGTATGGCTTCACGATTGGGAATCCTTCGCGTTTCGGGCAGGGCAGCTATCCGGATGAACGGCTGTATCAGGCGCAGGAGATGGTGGACTGGGTGCACGGCTGGCTGTTGGTGAAGGCAGGCTTCGAGGCGGCCCACAACTCCGACGCAACCGCGCTGCTGCGCAACCAGACCGGGACGTATTACTACGCGAAGGTGCAGGACTTCATCTCTGACGCGCTGGCATTTGAGAAGTTCGGACTCAGCGACGCTCTGGACTACAACAACCCGCACAACTGCGGCGTGACAGAAACCACGTTCGGGGCGATGCCCTGCTACTCCTACTACTCGCAGGTGATGGGGCCGACCAACTGGCAGTTGAGCACGACGGACTGGGCCGGCTACGCGATGGCGCAGTGGCAGGCGGGCAAGCGCGTGGTGTTTTCCACCGGACTGCGCTGGGAGCGCGAGGCGCTGCCTCCACCGCTGGCTGCGCTGGCCAATTCCGAGCTGCCGCTGACACAGAAGCTACCCGATCCGGGCAACAATTGGGGTCCACGGGTAAGCGTGGCGATTGGCGGCAGAAAGAGCCGCTGGCCGGTGGTGCGGCTGGGCTACGGGCTTTACTACGGACGCACGCAGAACGCGACGCTCGAAACGGCGTTGACACAGACCGGCTCGCTCAAGGGCGATTTGAGTTTCTTCCTGCGGCCGACGGACAATTGCCAATTCTGCGCGGGCGGCGCGCCGCCATTTCCTTACGTTTTCGCGGGCTGGCCGGCGAGCGCGGTCAAGCCGGGCGCAGTGGAGTTTGCACCCAACTTCCGCAATCCCGAGGTACACCAGGCCGTGGCGTCCGTTGAGGAGTCACTTCCAGGACGCGTAGAGGTGACGGCATCGGCGCTGGCGAGCCTGGGACGGCTTCTGCCCATGTCGATGGACACGAACTTCGATCCGGCCGCGAATCCGGGGACGATTACCTACGGCGTGGTGGATAGCACGGATGCGGGGCCGATCAAGGCGCGGCAGATCACGGTGCCGTTTTATGCCTCGTGGCCCTCGCCGACCGGTGCAATCGGCCGCTTCAATCCCGACTACCAGCAGATTACCGAAATCATGAGCCGTGCCAACTCGACGTATGAAGCGGCAATGGTGAGGATCGCGCGCTACAGCCGGCGCGGCCTCACGCTGCATGCACACTACACCTACGCGCACGCGATGGACTGGAATCCGAATGAGACCACTCTGGTGGCAGGGAGCGATGTGCTCGATCCGGAGAACTTTCGCGCGGAATACGGAACCAGCAATCTG
The DNA here is from genome assembly GCA_030038195.1 of Acidobacteriaceae bacterium. GTDB lineage: Bacteria > Acidobacteriota > Terriglobia > Terriglobales > Acidobacteriaceae > Telmatobacter. The sequence goes on along the minus strand of JASHPJ010000002.1, from coordinate 3,891 downwards.
GACGTGCGCCACTCCGCGGCGGCGATGGTGATGGTTGAGACGCCGTCGAAGCTGCACGGTCTTGCCGGGCGCCTGGCAAACGGGTGGATGGTTTCAGGGATCGGGCAGTTCCGCAGCGGGCTGCCCTATACGATGCGCACCTCCGGTTCGCTGGCCGAGGAGTTTAATCAGTCGGGCGCGGCGATTGTGGCGCTGGGACCGGGCATGAACGGATCGGGCGGCGACAATCGCGTCTATGGCTTTGGCGACGACGGCCGTTCCTACAATATCGGCCGCAATACGTTCCGCTATCCGAGCACCTGGAAAGCCGACGTGCGGCTGGGCAAGCGGCTCGAGCTGGGCCACACGCGCTCGCTCGAGTTGCTGGCCGAGAGCTTCAATCTATTCAATCATCAGAACGTGACCGAGATCGAGACTACCGGCTATTCCATCCAGCCGGGCGGCAGCACTTCCTTGCCCACGCTCAACTTCCTCACCGGCCTCAAGCCAAATACGACGGCCTTCGGGCAGCCGCTCAACATCAACGCGACCGATTTCTACCGTGAGCGGCAGATTCAGCTTGGCTTGCGCATAACGTTCTAAGCTCAAATTACGGGCCGCCTGCCTTGACATCCTCGCGCTGCCCCGATAGTTTGTTGTTCGTATTAAAGCTGCCGGTTCCGTACGCGCTGCGATAGCATGGGAACCGTTCGCACAATCTTTCTCTGAATCCGAATTTGGAGCCCAAATGAAGATCAGCAAGTTTGCTCTGCTCGCGGGCCGCGTCTGCGGCGTTCCTGCTCTCGCCGTTGCCGGCGTGCTCTCACTCGCTGCGCCGCTGACTGCGCAGGAAAAGCTGCAGGTCGCGTCCCCTGGCGATACGCTGACGACGGCCGGCCCGCTGGCGCATCTTTCGCCCAGGCTCTCGCGCCGCGACCTGGCCAGGGCCATGAAGTTGGTAGCTGACTGGCAGCTTAGCCGGCTGCCCGCCGAGCCGCAGTATGACTGGACCTGGGCCGCGCTCTACGCGGGCTTCATGGGTGTCCCGCAGAAGGTGGCAGGCGACAAGTATCAGCAGGCGGCGCTAAAGGTAAGCAGCCAGCTCAACTGGCAGCCCGGTCCGCGCGTGATGCACGCCGACGATCAGGCCATCGGGCAGACGTATCTTGAGCTTTACATGATCCACAAAGATGCGAAGAGGATGGAACCGATGAAGGCGCGCCTCGATGAAGAGATGGCCACGCCCGACCCGACCGATCCCAAGCGGCCGTTGTGGTGGTGGTGCGATGCGCTGTTCATGGCTCCGCCGGTGTATGCGGACATGGCTAAAGCCACCGGCGACGACAAGTATCTCAAGTTCATGGATCATGAGTGGAGCGTCACGACCAACCTGCTCTACGACCACGACAAGCATCTCTACTTCCGCGATGCCTCCTACCTTGGCAAGAAAGAAAAGAACGGCGAGCCGCTCTTCTGGTCGCGCGGCAACGGATGGGTGATGGGCGGCACAGTGCGCGTGCTCAAGATGCTGCCCGCCGACTCGCCGCTGCGGCCGAAGTATGTACAGTTGCTCAAAGAGATGGCTGCGGAGATGCTCGCAATCCAGGGCAAGGACGGCCTCTGGCGTCCCGGCCTGCTCGATGCCGACAGCTACCCGCTGCCGGAGATCTCAGGCAGCGCGTTCATTACCTACGCGCTGGCATACGGGGTAAACGAAGGCATCCTGGACAAGGCCACCTACTGGCCGGCAGTCGAAAAAGCCTGGGCCGGCATGCTCACCCACGTGTATGCTGACGGGCGGCTGGGATGCATCCAGCCGGTGGGCGCTGCGCCGGGCGCCTTCAGCGAGACCACGAGCTACGTGTACGGCGTAGGCGCCTACCTGCTCGCCGGCTCAGAAATTTATCGCACTGCAAAGTAGCACGAACCTGGGTGCCTGGGTGCCCCAGGTCCGGATTTTCGGACCTGGGAAAGCACGGTCGTCAACTGCGTACTGAAAAAGATTTTCCCTGTCGCTTACTCCGGTGGGGGGTAGAAGGGCAGCTTGTCGTTCTTCTCGTTGGCGCGTTTCACGGTGGCATCGTCCAGCAGCAGCGCGGGCGCCAGCACCGTCTGCGGCACTTCGCCAAAGTAATTAGCGACCCACAGGTCTTTGCCCGCGGCCTCGACGCTCGAGCGCAGCGCGCGCTGGTCAATATCTTCGAGCACCGCGCCGCGCACAAGCTGGCGCGTGCTGTCAGGGTCTACGCGGTAGAGCAGGCGCGGGATCATCTCACCGCCCATGGTCGAAACGGAATAGACGCTCTTGAGGCCGCGGTCTTTGGCCATGGCCAGGAGCCTGCGGTTCAGGTCGCCGTCGGAGAGGCCGTTTTGCGCGGTCACCTTGAGCACGCCGATGATGGGCCGCGGGCCTCCGGTGATGCCGGCGCGGCCGTGGCCGTTCGATTGCGGAAAATCCTTTACCGGCTGGCGGCCGATAAGGTAATGGGTGAGCCGGCCGGCTTCCACGAGCTTCACATCCTGCGCAGGCACGCCTTCGTCGTCCATCGCATACGCTCCGAGCAGGCCTTCGCCGTTCCAGGTCTTCAGGCTGGGCGAGTCCACCACATCCATGAAATCGGGCATCACGCGCGTCTGGTAGCTCGAAGCGAAGGGTCCGTTGGTGCGCGCTTCCGTGCCGAGAGCCGGGCGCGTAGCCACCACGGAGTTCGCCAGCAGCGAGCGCAGGATGTCCGCGTCGGCGTCAGCGCTCAACAGCAGCGGCCCATGATACTCGTCTTCCACCAGCGGAGCCTTGCGCAGGTCGCTGAGCGAGGCAATCTCCTCCACGGCATGCTTGTTGAAGTCGGCCTCGGATGCGATGTCATTGAGCGCAGGTCCTGACGACGCGTAGGAGCGGTCGAGATGCATGCCATCGTCAGCCTGCGTGCCGGCGGCAAAGGTCTCCTCGTACTCGGTTGCGGCTTTGCGCACGATGGTTCCTTCGCTGTTGACGAGCCAGGTGGTGACGGCGCGGGCATGAAAGCTCGCGCTTGCATACTGCACCTGCTGCTGGCTGGCTTTTACGGTGGCGTCGGTGCGGTAAAGGCCGCTGGCGCGGGCCACGCGATCGACCCAGGCGGACTCGTCGAAGGCCAGATGCGCCGGTTCGGCGAGCGAGATCGCCGGCTTCTCATGGCTGAAATCGTCCGCCTGCGGCGGCGTCTGCACCTGCTTGAGCTCGGCCTGTTTCTGCGCATAGGCGTCGAGCGCGGTTTTGTAGGCCTGGTCGGTAGCCATCCACAGCGCTGAGCGCAGCGCGACGGGATCGTCGTCGAGCCCGGCCAGTTCCAGCGAGCCGTCGCCGCGGCCGCCGGAGCTGTCTGTCTTGTAGTCGCCCACGCGCACGGTGACGCGGGCCACGCGCTCGTGGCTGCGCTGCGAGCCTTCGGTAGCACCGAACTCGGCCTTGGTCTCGTAGTCGTCTATGTCTTCCATGCGGTACTGGATGAAGAACGGCCTGGCGAAGCCTTTCAACTGGAGCTGGCTCATGCTGCGGTCCATCTCCGCGAGCATAGCCTTGAGCACGGGATCTTTTTCGGCATCGGCGCGGGTGGGCTGCGCCGCAGCAATGCCAGGAACAACGAGGCAGGCCACAAGCAATCCCGCTCCGGCAAAACCGGCGATTGTTCGCATTCCTCTCATCGCGCGCCTCCGTTCTGCTGTGCGGCTGGGACCGCTATTCCCTGATCCCTGTCCCCTGATCCCTCGCCTGCGCCCGGAATCGGTAGAATCGGTGGCCGCGCCGTGCCCTGCGGCTGGCGCTGGGTCTCAAGGTTGCTCAGCAGCATGGCCGGGGCCACCGCGCTCACCGGCACCGTGCCCGACTCGGCGCCACACTCGCCGTTGAAGACCTCGCTCTTGTCGCCGGTG
>JASHPJ010000030.1 GCA_030038195.1 Acidobacteriaceae bacterium | reverse complement strand
TGAAAAAAGCGAGTCAAAAGTGCTGTATTTAGACAAAAAGGGCAATTAATTCGTACCGTTGCGCCGCAGGCCCGGGATATGACCTGCCGAAGTACAAAGTTCAAAGGATATGTGGATGAAGAGGGCTGCTCAAGGACCGCACCAAGTTGCGCGTGCGAGCCAAGGTGGAGCGGCCGTTCCGTACTCTCAGCGCATGTTCGGATTCATCAAGGTGCGATACCGGAGTTTGAAGAAAAACTACGAGTGGCCGTTGGCTGCTTCGCACTGGTGAACATTTACCAGCAGCGCAAACGACTGGCCATCACGGGAGCGTAGCGCCGCTGCGGCCGGGAAATAGCCCCTGCAAGGACAAAGACAAGGCAATGTAGGCCGCGTTGACGGAGCATTCCTGCACGAAAACACGCCCCAAAATGCCGCGCATTGTTTGTCAAACCAAGCCCCAGAACCTGTGCAGAGATTCCCTAAGATCGGAGGCAGTTCGCTTGTATGTCAATTTTTAAGGGTGGCTTCTCTGGATGTGTGAGTAGGCGAAAGTTTCTGTCTCTCACGGCGGCCAGTACGGCATGGGTTCTTACTGAAGGAGCCTGCGGTGAGGCGATAGTTCAGACCTCGCCTCTCACTGGTACCGACGGATCAAATTCGCAGTATTCGGAGGGCATTGCTCCGGAGCGCCTTGCAGCGGCGAAGAGGCGCGCCGCCGAAATCGTGTCGAAGCTCACTCTTGAGGAAAAGATATCGCAACTCGGATGCTTGGCGCCTACGGTCAAACGTGTTGGTCTGCCGGCATATGCATACTATGCAAGTGAGGCGCTTCACGGTCTGATTCATAGCGGCCCCGTTACATGTTTTCCATTGCCGATGGCTCTAGGATGCACGTGGAATCGTTCCCTTGTCCTTCAGATGTTTACTGCAGTCTCCGATGAAATCTGGGCGTGGCACAAGAAAAGCGGTATGGACCTTGCGATGTTTTCTCCTCCCACGGTAAACATGGGCGCACGCGATCCCCGCTGGGGGCGTGTTGCGGAAAACTACAGTGAGGATCCCTATTTGGTGGGAGAAATGGCGTCTGCGACCATTCACGGAATGCAGGGGGATGATCGCCGCTTCCTGAAAACGATCGCTTGCGCCAAGCACTTCATTGCTAACGATACTGACTCTGATCGTCACGTCACGTCTGCATCCGTTGATCCGCGCAGCTTTTGGGAGTACTACGCCCGCGGATTTGAGGCATCTGTGAAGCAGGGACGCGTCTTCACGGTTATGAGCTCGTACAATGAGCTGAATGGGGTTCCGACCTCATGCAGCCGTTTCCTGTTGACCGATGTTCTGCGCGGTCTTTGGGGATTTCAGGGCTACGTGGTATCCGACTGCGGCGCGATCGAGGACATCTGCAGAACGCACAACTTCGTGCCCACTCTCGAAGAGGCTGCGGCGTTGGCGTTGAACGCCGGTTGCGACATCAACTGCGGAAGCACGTACCAGGAATACCTGGGAAAAGCCGTCACTGAGATGCTAGTCAGCGAATCGGCGCTGGATCAATCGCTCATTCGCTCCTTTACTGGCCGAGTTCTTCTTGGCGCTTTCGATCCTGTTGAAGAGAACCCTTACAGCAAGATTCCGATCTCATGCCTGGAAAGCGAAGGCCATCGTGATCTTGCACTCGAAGCAGCCCGACAGGCCATTGTTCTGTTTGAGAACGAGGGAAACATACTACCCCTCAAACGAAATGAGATCAAAAAGATTGCTGTCATCGGTCCGATGGCCGATGTTTGCAATCTTGGCAACTACAGCGGCACACCGCAAAATCTGGTGTCTCCACTGCGGGGCATCAAGGAGTTTCTCGGGATCAAGGATAGGCCTTCCTACCATATACGTGCCGCTGATTATGTGAAATTCGATGGACCTATCCAATTGGAGTCGTGCAGCGAAGGCGGGCAGGATCTAAGCTTTGACAGCGATGGTACCGGAGGGGAAAACAAACCGAACTGGGTTAACGTTCCCGGCCGCGTAAAGGCATGGGCAGCTTACAACGGAGTTCTCTTCAGTGGGGCGACTGAGTTTCATGCTCGCGTCGCAAGCAGCTCAGACGTTGCGTCTCTGGAGGTGAGGCTTGATCAACTGGACGGACCAGTTGTTTGCCAAGTAAAGATTCCAAATACCGGTGACTTTCAAAAGTGGGCCAGCGTCAGCACATCCATAAGACCCGTCTATGGCGAACATACCGTTTACTTACTCTTTCTTGGCGAACCGGGGCCGCTCTTTGGTATTCGTTACTTCGAGTTCACACCGGCTAAGCCTGTCGCGCCTCCGATGGACGAGACAGTTGAGGTGAGTTATGCAATGGGATGCACGGTGGGAGGCACCAAAAACGAGAACGAGTTTGCAAAGGCAGCCAATGTGGCAAGCACGGCGGATGTTGCCCTAGTCTTTGTAGGAACCGACGAACAGATCAGCAGTGAGGCACAGGACCGCCAATCCATCTGTCTTCCCGGAGTTCAGGGCGAATTGATTGGCGCCATCTTTGCGGCGAATCCACGAACGATCCTCGTAATTTCCTCTAATACGCCTGTTGCAGTGAACTGGGCACAAAACAATTTGCCTGCAATCGTGGGAGGAATTTTTCTTGGCCAAGAGCAGGGCCGGGCGCTTGCCGAGGTACTGTTCGGCGCCTACAATCCTGCGGGGAGGCTAAGCACAACCTGGTATCGGGGAACGGATCAACTCCCAGACTTTCACGATTACAACATCATGAATGGCCGCACATATATGTACTTTAAGGGAAAACCGCTGTATCCGTTTGGTCACGGGCTAAGTTATACGACTTTTCAGTATCAGGATCTTCAGCTAAGTGGCACAACCATCGGGCCAGGAGAAAAGATTACGGTCAGCTTCAGTGTAAAGAACACCGGAAATCGCGAGGGAGACGAGGTTGTTCAGTTGTATGTCCATGCGGTCAGTGAGGCAGATGTGCGACCCATGCCGATCAAGCAGCTTGTGAATTTTGAAAGGGTGCACTTGCGTCCTGGGGAAAGCAAGGTTCTGAAGTTCGAACTGCCTTACTCAGAACGCGCTTTACATTACTGGGACGAGAGCGACTATTTATTTGTCGCAGTAAAGGGTGTTGTTGAGCTTATGGCGGGCTCTTCCTCCGAAGACATAAGGCTCCACGGAAGGTTTCAAATGGGATAATGAATTACAAATGTCCTGACCTAATGGGATGGACCCGCCTCGTGGAGGTGAGTCGACAAGCTCGGCGGAGGAGGATGGAACGTGAAGGCGATGGCAACAATTTGGCTCGATATCGCGAAGCAGGTCTTTCAGATCCATGGAGCGGATAAGTCAGGGAGGCCGGTGCTACGGCGGAATCTGAGCGGACCGAGATTATCAGATTTTTCTCCGAGTTGCCACCGTGCCTGGTCGGCATAGAGGCCAGCGGCAGTGCGCTCTATTGGGCACGGGTTCTCGGCGGGCTGGGACACACGGTTCGGCTGATAGCACCACAGTTCGTCAAGCCCTACGTGAAGTCGCAGAAGAACGACGCTAACGATGCAGGGCGATCTGCGAGGCCGCCGCACGGCCCAACATGCGGTTCGTTTCGCAGAAGTCAGTCAAGCAGCACTCTTACGATCCCGATTTGCTCTACTTCGACAATGGTCTTTTCCCGCTGGGATGGGCGGGGATGAATGTCACCGTCTATTTCTGTAATCACAACCTTCAGACCCTGCGGCGGAAGATTGTAGACGGTAGCCAACGTTAAGGACGTGCCCGACCACCTAGCCAAAACTGTGGTTGAAGATTATGAACGCGGTTTTACGAGCCGGATCATGCCTTATCCGTCGCAATCCGAAACCTGCATCGGAGACTGGCACTATAGGCGCGATCCTTTCGCGCAACCAAGCGAATACGGCGGTTACATGCGTGCAGTGGCCCACTGGATGATCGACGTGGTAAGTAAAAACGGAACGTTCATCCTGAATACTGCCATTTCCCGGATATTGGGATCATGTGCCGAGGCGGAGAGAGCGGCGCCAAGGGTGCGGTTGTTCGAACCAAGCGCCGTTCGCTTTGTTAATAAGTTGTCGCTGCTTGATCAACAGGCATGGTATCTTTTCGATTCGTGAGGCAATGAGTTTTTTCAACTGGGATCAAAAAAACTGCTTCTGACGAATTTTGCCGTGGAAATCAATAAGAAGGGGTGGGTACTTCGCCTATGACCAGTCCGAATTTAGTTGAGCTATGGGAAGAACATTGTCGCTGCGAGTTCGAGAAGCGTGACGTGAACGCAACGATGGCAACGATGGTTCCGCAGCCTTACGTGAACCATATTCCTACGATGACGGGCGGGGTTGGCTACGAGCAGCTCAAGCGCTTCTACGCTTACCATTTCATTCCCGTCAACCCGCCCGACTTTGACCTGGCGCTTGTCAGCCGCACGGTCGGCACCGACACGCTCGTGGACGAATTTATCGTCAAGTTCACGCATACCACGGAGATCGATTGGATGCTACCGGGAATTCCGCCGACCGGACGCAAAGTGGAAGTTCCAATGGTGGCCGTCATCCGATTTGAAGGGAACAAACTTGTGCACGAGCACATCTACTGGGACCAGGCGACGGTGCTGGTTCAGATCGGACTGCTCGACCCGCGAGGCCTGCCCGTCGCTGGGGAAGAGACCGCTCGCAAGGTCACTGACAAATCGTTACCTAGCAATAGGCTCATGAAGCGCTGGAGTGAAAGCGAAGGCAAGCCATTGTAGCTCCGGGCCGTGCTATGGATGCGGGCTCTGGAATCAACAACGTTGTACCGGCCGATTCCAATTGATGACCGGCACGCGATCAAGGACGCGAAGTCTTCGGGCTGTATCGAAAGCGCTCCTTCTATCGTAATTGCACGATCAGTCTTTCGTGTGGGCGCTCCCGATACGACCCAAAGACCTGCCGATACCTGCCCTTCCAGGAGTGAGCCGGCGCCACTGAATCGGCTGCTGTTCCTCAGCTTTAGGCGGGCGGAAGCAATTGCAAGCCGTACTTGGGAGCCGCTTTCATCAATCGCCCAATCAGCGCCTCGCTGACTTGGGGAATGTCGGCGACGTCGGCGGTCGGATAGAAAGCCTCGGCAAAGAAGCCCTCAAGCCCCGCCGGAGTGGCGAGGACCAGCAGCTTCGCAATTTCACCGCTTACGTTTCTGAAGGAATGCACGGTACCGCGAGGAATGTGAATGAAATCGCCGGCAGATGTGCTCAGTTCCTTGCCGCCCACCTTCAACGCCAGTATCCCCTGCTGCAGATAGAACGATTCGTCCTCACGGCTGTGCACGTGTGGTGGCGGCCCTCCTCCAGGCGCTACCTGGGTTTCTGCCAGGAAGAATGCACCGCCGGTCTCCGCGCCGGTGATGAGGAACGTAATCCGATCTCCCGGTCCACAATAGGCCGGTCCTGTTCCGGCCGGCACATGCTTCACTCCGTTTTGGCTTGCCTGATTCTGATTTGTCATCATGGTGTGATCCTCCTTTTCGAGGCAAGCCCAGCTTAGGCCGGATTGAGCGCGCGCGTTGCTAAATGATTCCTCCGAGATTCCTAAATATTTGCTAAGCAGGCGCCGCGCGGGCGCGATAGGCTGTTTGTGAGTATGGAAAACGAGAATCCGACCTCGATTGGCGAAGAACTGAGGGTCTTCCTCGAAGGTCCCGTTTCGGTTCTGGTCGGCACACGCGATTCGCGCCTGATTCCGGAGATCACGCGCGCCTGGGGTCCGCGCGTAGCGGACGATCGCCAACGCGTCAGCCTGTGCGTGCCTCTCGCCACCAGCTATAAGACGCTCGACAATCTCGAAGCCAATGGCGAGATTGCTGTGGCCTTTTCGCTCCCCACGAATTACCGGACGATTCAGTTGAAAGGACGGCTCGTCGCAACCGGCGAACCGGACAGCATGGACCTGGCCGCAGTCGAGCGTCATCGCGATGCGTTCGCGAAGGTCAACGAGCCGCTTGGACAACCTCGCGAGCAGATCGACGCTTTTTGGCAAGCCGAAATTGAAACGTCGCCGGTGCTGGTCAGAATCCTATTTGTACCCCGACAGGTCTTCGATCAGACTCCCGGGCCCGGAGCGGGCCGAAGCCTATGACCACGGCCTCGCTCCTCGCGGTTACGCTCGAGAGCATTGCCGTGTGCTTTGAGGGAATCATTCCTTCGTCCATCAGCACGTGTTCGGCTGACGGGACGCCGAACATCACAAATCTCTCCGTTGTCCACTGTATCGATAGCCGCCACGTCGGCCTGTCTTACCAGTTCTTCAACAAGACGCGCCAGAACATCGGACAGAACCCGTTTGTCCAGGTAGTCGTGGTTTCGCCGGCCAACTTGCATCAATACCGCCTGGACCTGCGGTACGAACGGACCGAAACCGAAGGACCGGTCTTCGAGAAGATGAAAACGCGGCTCGACGCCGTGGCGTCACAGACTGGAATGAGCCACATATTCAAATTGCGTGGCGTAGACGTCTTTGAAGTCCTCGACTGCCGGCCGATCAACGCGGAAGCTGGCGGAGAAGCGCTACCGAAGGTCGATTTCCTTCCCCAGATCGAAGAGTTCACTGACCGGCTCAGCGCCTGCGCTGGGCTCGAATCCGTAATCAACGTCTCGCTCGACAGCTTATCCGCACTCTTTGGCTACGACCACTCGTTTTTGATGATCCCGGACGAGGATGGTAAGCGGCTGTTCACGCTCGGAAGCCACGGCTTTGGCGAGTCCGGAATCGGGTCGGAGGTGTGGATCGGTGAAGGAATCCTCGGTATTGCAGCCCAGCGCCGTGAAGTGGTGCGAACTACGAACTTCAGCCGCGACGTCCTGTACTCGAATACCGTGCGATCCGCAGTGGAGCGGGGCGGTGATGACAGCCTGCTTGAACGGCAGATCGCTTTGCCGGGCCTGCCGCAGGTGCAAAGCCAGCTTGTTGTACCCTTGGTGGCGCAGGACCGGCTGCTTGCGATTCTGTGTCTACAGAGTGCGACCACTGGCCGATTTCTCTCCGACGATGAGCGCGTGGTGCGCATTGCCGCGCGCCAAATGGCTGCCGCCATGGCCTTGCAAGAGCGCTTAGAAAGTATCAAATTGCAGGAGATCCCGCGCCAGCCGAGCACGGTGGTGCCAACGGCAGTCTCGACGGTCAAGCACTACAAGGCCGACGACAGCATCTTTATCGATGACGCCTATCTCATCAAAGGAATCGCCGGGCGTATCTTCTGGAAGCTCGTCCAAAGCTACGCCCAGAGCGGACGAGTGGACTTTTCAAATAAGGAAATCCGGTTGGACGCAACATTGCAATTGCCTGACTTCAAAGACAACCTGGAAGCCCGCTTGATACTGCTGCGCCGCCGCTTGCAGGACCGCTGCGACTTTGTCCGTCTCGCCCACATGGGCCGAGGGCATTTCCGTCTGGAAGTTAATCGACAACTCGCATTGAAGGAATGGTAGCAGGCAAGCTCACGAACTCCGAGAACACCGTCCAGCAGGCGTGGACCTGACAAGTTGTATAAGAGGGCTTGGAAGGGCTGCTGGATCGTGGGCGCTGGCCGGCTACGACATCCGCTACATCAGGTCCAAAGATGGCGCCGTACGACAGCCCAACGGATTCGCGATGGAGTACCTGATTGCCTTCCGAGAGGGTGAGTTCTCCATGGTAATCGTCGGTGCGTATCGCGGTCACCTCGTACCTGCCGTCGAGCGTAGAGGTTCACACTACGTTGTCCTGTATGGATGACTCCTTTACTAGACTGGGTCTGTGTGCCGTGCTGCGTCAGGAGCGCTATGGAGTGTTCTGTCGAGCGCGTTCAAGCGGCAACTCGCCGAAGCTGCGCTTGAGATTCTCACTTTCAGCTTTCAACTTCAGGAATTCACTCATTTCACGCTTTGCCTCATCCAAATCTCCTGTTTCTCTGCTTGCCTGGCTCAAGTGGTAATAGTCCGTTGCATTGGTCGGGTCCAGTTGTACTGCGCGAGCCAGATACACCCTGGCCTCTGCGTACGAACGCGAAGAGAAAAGAACCATACCCAAGCCTTCGTTGGCGTCAGGGTCGTCCGGCCGAAGCTGAAGGGCGCGCCTATAGTGATGCGTGGCGCCTTCGTGATTGGAGCGCTGAAACTCAATATCTCCGAGCTTGCATTCGGCTCTCTCGTCCTGGGGATCGATGGCCAGCGCCTTTTGGTATTCGCTTTCGGCCTGCGCTCTCTCGGTCGCGGAGCGAGAGTTGTTGAGTGCATCGGCAAGCGCAACGTGAACGCTGGAGAGATTGGGATCGCGCTGAATGGCCATGCGATAGGCCACAATGGCTCCCTCCGTATCTCCCAATTCCGTCATGCGGTCGCCCCACAGTTGGAACATTCGCGCAGAATCCGGCTGCAGGCGTGCGACAGAAAGGAAGGCTCTATCCGCCAACAGAGAGTACACCTGATGCGCGGCGTACATAATATCAATATTCTTCGGATCGAGTTGCTGCAATTGCACAACGATTTCGGCTGCTTGGTTCAAATCGCCCGTCTCGAATTCACTGCTGAACAGTTGCTTACCCACTGCCAAGCGCAGCGACGGTTCTGCTACATGCTGAAATGCAGCCTCAAGATGTGCGCGCGCACTCTTATCCTGTCCAGATTGAGCCTCGGACAGACCGCAAAGGGCAACAATGTTCCAGAGATTTGGGTTGTGGCGAAGAGCTAGGTCGAACTCCTTTGCCGCCGACGGAAAATTCTTCTGCATGTAGTACGCGAGTCCCAAATTGGAGAGAGCACCGATGTTATCCGGTTCGGCTGCGAGGATCTTTTGATACTTTTCGACTGCCTGTGCCGGCCTCTGCTCGTGAAGATCGGTTTCCGCCTGATGTGATAGCTGGGTGATATCAGGGGGACCAGCGGAAGGTGACTGTGCATAAGCAGGCTGCGCCCCGAATGCTGTTCCAGCGAGAATGACAGCGAGAAACAAGCCAGCACGCCTTGCCGTCACGGTCTTCGTCGATCCGCCTGAATCAGCAGGACCTGCCCACGCACACATAGCAGACTCCAGAATGCATCCGCGAGAATAGCAGATTCGAAAAATAACTCAAACCTCGAATATGAAAGGCTTGGTATCAGCGAAGCTTTTGGTTCTGATGCACCATCGCTGAATGGTGCATTCGCACCACATTTTATCTGCGGCAACGTTTTGAGCCGCGCCCGCGGTTGCGCTGATTGTCCGGTCCAGTCAAGATAACAGCGAGCCGTTGACAACCCCGATGACGGCACAGAGAATCGTCATCATTGTCATTGCTGGACGAACGCCAGACGTGCGCATGCCTTCAGAAGAAAGAATGCGGCATGTGCTGGAAATGCCATAGATGGAAGAGGACGCGCGCCAACTTACCAGTTGTTTGAAGTTTCTGGAAGAATTGAGCCTGAGCTGAAGAGGATGGAATGGCAGAGCCGGAATGCATTCGAGTGCTTGTTGTTGATGATCATCCAGTGGTGCGCCGGGGCTTGCACAGCATGCTTGACAGTGAATCAGGAATCACCATTGTTGGGATGGCCTCCTGCGGGAAAGAGGGGATTCTCCTGACGGAAAAGTTGAATCCCGACGTGGTGCTTCTGGATTTAAGGATGCCGGATATTGGCGGCGTAGAAGTAATTTCCGCGCTACGCGCTTCACAGCCAGCAAGCAAAATACTCGTATTGACGAACTATCAGCTCGATGAAGACATTTTCAATGCCATCGAGGCGGGTGCTCTTGGATATTTGCTCAAGACTGCTTCTCAGGATGAGGTCATCGAGGCGATTCACGCTGTGAGCCAGGGAATTCGCAGAATTCCCAATGCCGTGGCAATGCGACTGGCTGAACGGATTGGACGCTCCTCGCTGAGCACGCGCGAGGTGGAGGTTCTCGAATTACTAGTGCAGGGTCTTACCAACAAAGAGATTGCCAAGAGGCTCTTCATCAGCGATATCACCGCCAGGAATCATGTTATCAGCCTGCTTTCGAAATTGGGCGCGAAGGATCGTACCGAGGCGGTAGCGATTGGCATCCGCCGCGGATTGGTCAAACTAAATGAATGAGGCGACCGGTAACAGGACTAGAGATCAGATGGAGCATTTCGCATAATAATGAGGATCCAACAAATTGTGCGGCCGCTCTGCGCCGCTTTATTGGGCGCTGCTTTCGGATGCCTGGCCATGCTGTTCCTTTCCTGGAGACAACCCGCATCCCCGCCGGTGATTGCATTCATTCCGCGCACCAGCGGCACCAATTTCACAGAAGACATGCGTCGCGGCGCTCAAGCTGCGGCGCGGAGCGTGGGATATCGAATCTACTGGAACGCTCCGACCAGGGAAGACGATCTGGACCGTCAGATCGAGATCGCCGAGGCAGCAGTACACAGAGGGGCAAAGGCGCTCATTCTGGGGCCTTCAAATCCGTGGGGTATAGTCACGATGATCGACGACCTGACCAATCGCAAGATTCCCATTGTCGTGGTTCAGACCGAGGCTCCAATGCCGACCGGTCCTTATCTGACTTCGGTCACGCCTGATCAGGCGCAGTTCGGCAGACTTGCCGCCGAAAGAATCGCCCAACTGACGGGAGGTAAGGGAGAAGTAGCGATAGTGGGCTTGGGCCGCGGTACGCCGGAAAGCTTGCTACGTGCACGGAGCTTCATGCGGGCCATCGCCGCCTATCCGGGGATCGAAATTGTCGCCCAATCTCCGGGCTCTGTGCAGATACCTGAAGCGGAGCAGAGCACACGGGAGCTCGTGAACACGTTTCCGGGTTTGAAGGCTATCTTTGCGCTCACTGCAGATGCCACACAGGGCGCGATGCTAGCACTAGAGGCCTCGAATGCGCCGCACTCAGTCGCTCTGGTAGGTTCCGACCGCGATCTCTTTCTCGCTCTTAACCTCCAGCAAGGCAAGCTGGATTCGCTAGTGGCCACGGATGGATACCAGGTTGGATACCTCGCCGTAGAAGCGGCGCTGGCCGGAATTCGAAAACATCCTCTTCCGCCACCGGAGCACGTGGAGGCCGTGCTTCTTACGCGCGAGAATGTGGTGTGGGCGTTCGGCCGTTAAGATTTTCAAGCCGACTGCTTCGTGCCGTGGTGCCAACTGATGGTCTGGATTGGAATGGAGGATTGAGCGCTTATGCGGCCGATCATTCGAGACCTGGTTCTCTTCCTTGCTGCGGCCTTGGTAGGGTCTTCGGCAACAGCGGGCGTACTTTACGTTCTGCGCTCGCCCTTGCGTGGACTGCCGTTTCACGACAGCTTTGCAGTTGGCGACGATTCGCAATGGGTGGCCTACGATGGGAACTGGAACGTTCGTGACGGGGTAATGGTCAATGAATCCAATGAGCGCGGGGCGAAATTGATCACAGGTTCGCCATACTGGACCGATTACGCGCTTGATGCGGATATCTCGCTTAACAGCACCGGTGATGCCGGAGTGATTGCCAGAGTGTCGGACGCGGAGCCTGGAGTCGATGCGTACAGCGGGATATACGGCGGACTCCGAGTGCGCGATGGGGCTTTGGTGTTGGGAGTAGCGGATCATGGATGGAGCGAGATGGCGGCAAAACCTATGCCCAATCCTATCCTGCCCAACTGTTGGTATCACATTCGGATGGAGTTGAGAGGCTGCCACATCGGCCTTCTCGCTCAACAACAGGGACAGAGTGAGAAAGTAAGCCTCAACCTCTTTGTGCCGCAATGCCCTGTAAAGGGGAAGATCGGGCTGCGGTCTTACGATTCGGGCGGGCAATGGAAGAATGTCCGGGTGACCATGTTGAAGTGAGCCGGGGGATGAGGAGTTTGCCGGGAAGCGACATGAAGCCAGCGATACGATATGGCGCTGTGATTCTTATGGGGCTCGCTACAGCCGCCGCAAGCGCGCAGGCCCCCGCGACCTACGCATCGATTGCTGCCATCCATTCGCAACCGCAATTGCCCGCCTCCCTAGTTATGGTACAAGCGACTCTTACGCTAAACGGAAATCCATCGTACATTCAGGATTCAACGGGTGGAGCGGAAGTCGATGGACTCTCCACGCAGGGTCTGAGAATCGGAGAC
This sequence comes from Acidobacteriaceae bacterium, assembly GCA_030038195.1. Taxonomy (GTDB): domain Bacteria; phylum Acidobacteriota; class Terriglobia; order Terriglobales; family Acidobacteriaceae; genus Telmatobacter. Next base: position 57,716 of record JASHPJ010000030.1, on the reverse strand, counting down.
CAACTGCTCGTTACGGGACACGCCGACGATACGGAAGATGGGCTGGTCCTTCGTGATAGCAAAGTTGATCTTCTTTGGCACGGCTCGCCGATACCGCCCCTTTCGGTGACTCCGGACGAGGCGGCGCTAGGTAAATTCGCCGGTCTCCTGATCGAGGTAACCGGGCGGTTCGTGGACAGAGAGAGCAGTGGTCGGGAAACCTGGCTGAAGCTGAAAAGCGGCCAGCAGGTCTTCCTGGCCAAACTTAATTCAGGACCCGGCGGCTCCTCTCTTCCCGAAATTCAAAGCGGATCGATTCTCCGCCTTCGCGGTGTGTGTTCTCTCCAGCCGCGGGATACGCTCTACCGCGGCGGGTTCGCCATCTTGCTGCGATCCGCACAGGATGTGACAGTAATTTCTGGCCCGCCCTGGTGGAGTCCAAAGCATCTTCTGGAAATCGGATTTCTACTTGCGCTCCTGGTAATCGCAGGACACCTGATCCTGATCCAGATGTTGAAGTCCAAGTATAAGGCAATCATGGCCGAGCGGGCGAGACTGGGAGGCGAATTGCACGACACGCTGGCGCAGAGCTTTGCCGGTCTCTCATTTCAGATTCAGGCGGCGCGCAAAGTCGTCCCCAATACGAACACTCTGCTGGCACGCCATCTTGATATGGCCCTGGACATGGTGCGCCACAGCCACTCTGAGGCGCACCGCAGCATCATGATGCTGCGTCCTCAGCAATTGGTTGAAGGCGCAGATCTGCCTTCGGCGATTCGTGACGCGCTGGAAAGGAGTACGGCTGGATCGAAGCTTCAAGTACATTTCGTAACCAGTGGGCCGGCCAGCAGTCTTTCCCTCTCCACCACCGATGCCTTGTACCGTATAGCACAGGAAGCTATTGCCAATGCGTTACGCCATGGCAATCCTTCTGCCCTCGATGTTGAACTGGAATATAGACCTTCCAGTGTTTGCCTGACAGTAACCGACGATGGTAGCGGATTTGATCCCAAAACCACACAGGTCAAAGGCTACGGTCTGGCTGGTATGAGTGAGAAAATCCGAGCCCTGCGCGGAGAATTCAGCGTCGTAAGCGAGACCGGTCGAGGCACGCGCATTCATGCGCTGGTCTATCTGCACGGGAATCCGGGACGACGGCTCATCACGGCACTCAGGACAGGCATATCGGTTTATTGGGAACGCCTTCAGGACCTCGTTCATCACCCCAGGTCAAGCGCCCAATAGCTGCAGACATTCGCCGTTCGCACCCGTCTGGCGGCCTGCACCATCCCCGACTCTCCTGGCATAGTGCAAATGCATCATTGCAAATTGGTCCATTGCCATCATGACAAGTGAATAGATGAAAGTCTAACGTTTTCACGGTTTCAGTGGCATTCGTTTCAGTGCCGTGAAGGGGTTGCGGTAGTCGGCCGGGCCTGCGAGAGACCGTGGAGTGTAAAAGCGCCAGAAGCGCAACGCGGCGGCATCGAGATGTGTAACAGTCCAGAGTTCAAGAGGGGGCAAAAATGCATTTTCAGGAAAAACGCACAGATTTGAGCAAGTCGGGAAAGCGGCACCACCTTTACCGCTTTGCATACATGCTGGCGGTCATCTTCTCTGTCGTCAGCATCGCGCTCTGCGGAAGGCCGGTATGGGCCCAAGTTGACATTTCGGCATCGCTCGCGGGCACGGTCACGGACCCGAGTGGCGCGGTGATACCGAATGCAGCGATCGTCGCGCACAACGTGAACACCGGTATTGAGGCAAAAGTAACGAGCGATGGCGCCGGGTTCTACCAATTTGTTTCAATTGCCGCCGGGACGTACACGGTCACTTGCACAGCCTCTGGTTTTAAGACTTTTGTGGCGAACGAGGTCATCCTTCATGCGGGAGGGTTCGCCACACTTCCTGTGACACTGCAAGTGGGGACGGAGACTCAGACCATCACAGTCTCGGGGTCGTCCGCCATGGTGGATACAGAAACGGCAAACAATCTGACCACAATTGAACCCGATCTCATGGAAGCAATTCCGGTTGAAGGGCGCGACCCACGCGAATCAATGGAAGTGTTGATGCCGGGTGCAACAGCGGCTGGAACCGGCGCCAGTTACTACATCCCAGTGACCAGCTTCAACGGCGTTTCGCAACTGACCAACAATTACGAAATCGACGGCGCAGCCATGAATGATTACATGCATGGCTCTGCAGCAGCCAACTTCCCACAGTCAGAGAACACCGCCGAATTTAGCGTGTCTTCGGCGCTTCCTGACGCCTCGGTGGCCCGTGGCGCCGGCGGACAGATTGAGGCCACGCTGAAAAACGGCACCAACGACTTTCACGGGCAGTTCTGGACCTATTTGCAAAATGGCGCATGGAACGCGAACTCCTGGTCAAACAACTTCCAGGGCATTCCGCGCCAGCCATTTCACCAGGAGTGGTACGGCGGCAATGTAGGCGGTCCAGTATGGCTGCCTAAACTCTACAACGGCAAGAACCGGACATTCTTCTTCGTCTCATATGAGCGCACCAATACGTCGAAGAATTCGACAACGAGCGGACAGACCATTACTGACGCCGAACGCAGCGGCGATTTCACCAATTCGCCAGACGGGGTTCCAATTGTCAATGGCGCGCCGATGCCGATCATTCCTGCATCGGACTTCGGCCCCATGGGGCAAGCCCTCAACTCTTCCGGCGGCACAGCAATCATGCCCGAGCCAACCAGCGGAAACGACACGTTTACATGGAATCCGAATTACGAAACGCTCATTCAGACTTGGATGGTGCGCATCGACGAGAATCTCGGCAGCAAGAACCGGGTCTTCGGCAGCCTCTGGTGGTACAACGACAACCCGACTTTCCAGGATATGTACGACGAATTCGGGGAAGCATCGTGGGCAACTCAGTATCCCAATCCCCAGGCAACCTGGGGCGAACCCGACCAGACGAAGGTCTGGGCCGTGAATGATACCTACACCATCACGCCTTCGATGCTGAACAACTTCGTTTTGGGCATTACCCAGACCGAGATTTCAGTTACGAACACATGCGCGCCTTGTACAGGGATAGTGAATCCATCAAACACGGGAATTAACTCGGTAGGTGATCATCTGGCACCGAATGTTCAGCAAATCTCTACTCCACGCAGTATGGGCATGGGCATTTACAACGGGTACGTAAATCCGATGACGCAACACACCTGGGATATCACGGACAATTTCACCTGGACTAAGGGGCGCCACACCATCAAAGCCGGCCTGGAATTCCGCAACTACCATGAGGTCTTTAATCAGACCTGGGGCGCGGGAGGCAACGTCTCGTTTCAGGACTCCGACAGTGTCTATGGCGGTACAGGCAATGGCATTGCGGATATGCTGCTGAATGGTGGGCCTCTTGGCCAATTCGGCGCCAGTTTTTCTCAAAACAGCACGCAGAATCTTATCGTGAACTATCCGGCGCGGGAAGCGTACATTCAGGATACGGTGAAGCTGAAGTCGCGATTGACAGTCATGATCGGCGCGCGCCTCCAACCATACTTTGGAATCACAGAAGAGAAGAACCGTTTTGTAACTTTCCGTCCAGGTCAGGCATCGACGGTGTTTCCAACAGCGCCGGTCGGGCTGGTTACAGTTGGAGATCGTGGAATCCCGGCGAACTTATCCGGCAACGCCTACAACGTGGGACCCCGGTTTTCGTTCGCGTGGGACCTTCTGGGAAATCACAAGGCTGCACTCAAAGGCGGTTACGGACTCTACACGGATTATGAGTATCTGTTGAATTTCAACAACTATACGACAGCAGCGCCTTTCGGCGTCGACTATTACCCCACTCAAGGACCGGGACTTGATCTCTCTCAGCCTTACGCACAATACGGCAGCGTTCCATTCCCGTTTTCGGCACCAACAGCAGGATCTTCGGCAGCCGCTACGTTGGTCTTTCCGAATCCCCTTTCCACTCAGGCAATCGCGAAGAATTTCAATAACGGCTTGTATGACAAGTTCAATCTGGAATTTGAAATCGAGCCGATCAATACATACGTCTTTTCCGCGGCGTGGGTTGCAACCCACGGAACTCATTTATTCGAGACGCACAACCAGAACTGGCCCATCTTTGTCCCTGGAGGGAGCACGAATGACGCCGCGAACATTCTGTCACGCGAGCCATACTATCCGGCCGGGTTCAACGGAATCACCACCTTTTACTCCGATTACAACTCCTGGTATAACTCCCTGCAGGTGGAGGTTAACAAGAGGTACTCGTATGGTCTAACACTGCTGGGAACTTATACGTACAGCAGTACCTCGGCTCAACAGGGCTGCCGATATCTGGCAGACTGCGCACTGGATTACTACAGCCCAGGTACGGTGCACCAGATGACCGCGGCGTTCCGTTACAGGCTTCCCTTATTCCTGCGCCAGCACACGTTAGCCGACAAAATTTTTGATGGTTGGGCGATCGGTGGGACCGGAACGGCAAGCACCGGCGGCTACGGGAGTGTGGCAGATTACAACTGCAACGAGTTCAACTTCAGTTCGGCCGGATGTTATGCGAACTATACCGGAGGCGGCGCGCTGCTTTCTAATCGTAAACAGGTCGTCATGTCGGGCGGATCGATGATCGGTGTGAGCTGGCTTGATCCGAGCAAATTCGTTAGAGCGGATCAGGCGCTTGTGAGTGGTGTACCGACCACATTACCTGGGGTGGGACAGCGGATGTTCCTTGGCAATGCTACGGCTGGTGTCTGGAAGGGGCCTGCTTCGGGTATTGAAGACTTCAATGCAAGTCTCGACAAGGATTTCGGAATTTGGGAGTCGGTAAAGCTTAATTTCCATGCCGAGGCATTTAACGCGTTGAATCACACTGTGCTGAACAGCCCAGGCTACAACAATACAGTAGGACCGAACACACAGGGCTTTGGCATTATCAGCACCGCCAATGCTCCAAGAAGTATTCAATTGTCGTTCCACGCGATTTTCTGAGCTGCTGTGCGCAATCGGCTAGAGTTACTTCCGTGGGCCCATCGCAAGAAAAGGTGGGCTCACGGGAACCACCCATCACGTTTGTACGATTTGCTCAGAAGGTTAGTTACACAAGTTAGATTCCGGTTTTGGCCGGTGGAACGAATAAGACACTGTCGAGGAAGCAATGTTGACAAGAAGAGATTTGATGCTGGCTCTGGGATACCTGACTACGGAGTCTTACTTGACCTACGCGTTCAGTGCAACGAATCCAGGAAAGTATGCCGGGTGGGTAAAGTATGAAGGGAACCCGGTTCTTGGTGGGCAATATGGAACGTGTTTCGACATCTGCGTACTGCGGGAATTAGGAAAATTCAGGATGTGGGTTTCCTGGCGCCCCAAGCAGAGTGTTGCCATTACGGAAAGTATTAACGGAATTCATTGGAAGCCACCGGAGATCGTCCTCGGACCTCGCACCGAGACCGGGTGGGAAGACGATATCAATCGCCCCATCGTAGTACACCGCAAGGATGGATATCACATGTGGTATACAGGCCAGGCGAAGGGGAGGTCCGCAATCGGTTATGCGACGAGCGCCGACGGAATCGCCTGGGTGCGCCAATCAGAGAAGCCGGTTCTTGTCTCCGAAGCACCATGGGAAGATGTTGCAGTAATGTGCCCGCACGTGATGTGGGATGCGGCGGATCGCTTATGGAAGATGTGGTATTCCGGTGGCCAGCAATACGAACCGAACGCCATTGGCTACGCGACAAGCAAGGACGGCCTGAGATGGGATAAGTACGCGGCCAATCCAGTTCTCACGCCCGATCCTCGATTTGAGTGGGAAAAGAACCGCGTTGCTGCCGCCCAGGTATTGCTCTGGAAAGGTTGGTATTACGCCTTTTATATCGGTTTCCGCGACATCGATCACGCGCAGATCGGGCTGGCGCGGTCAAAGGATGGGATCACAGGCTGGGTTCGTCATGCGGAAAACCCAATCGTACGGCCCACCCCCGGTGGTTGGGATGCCGACGCGTGTTATAAGCCCTTCGCGGTCTACTCCAATGGTGGCTGGAAGCTTTGGTACAACGGCCGAAACAACCATCTGGAACAGATTGGGCTGGTGACGCGCTCAGAGGAGAGCTTGGGATTCGTGGCGGAATCATGATGACTTGGGGGCGCTCTATTGTTCGCTGGAATTGCGTGGTAGCTCTGGTGCTTCTGCTAGCAAGCTGGAGGGTCTGCGCCGGACAGCAACGGGCCGCTAACCATCTTGTGCTTCAACCAGCCAACTATCAGCATTACTTTGTGGAGTTCGCCAATGACGAGCGGCAGATGCTCGGAACCGCGCCGCCTATGCCGTGGGACTGGTTCGTTGCTAATATTCCTTGGCTCGATATTCCCGACAAGGAGATGGAGCGGATTTATTACTTCCGCTGGTATGCCTTCCAAAAACACATCATGCCAACTCCCGACGGATATTTGATCAGTGAATTTCTTGATGATGTGCCCTGGTCAGGAAAGCGCAACATGATCGATGCGGCGGCAGGCCATCACATACGAGAAGCGCGTTGGCTACGCGATCCAGAGTACGTTGACGACTACACAAGCTTCTGGTTTGGGCCGGATGGTGAACCTCGGCGGTATAGCTTCTGGGCCGCTGATTCTGTGTACCAGTTGTTTCTTGCAACAGGGAACCGGACTTTTACCATAAGCCTGCTGCCGGCCTTGGGAAAGAATTACGAAGCTTGGGAGCGGACACACCAGGACTCCAATGGGCTGTTTTGGCAGATCGATGACCGCGATGGAATGGAAGACAGCATCAGCGGGAATGGCTACCGGCCGACTATCAACAGCTATATGTACGGCGATGCCATCGCCATCTCACGGATCGCCGAAATGGCGGGCCAAGAAGAGGTGGCGCAAGCCTATCGCGTGAAAGCCGCTCATCTCCGCGTACTCGTCGAGAAGCGACTCTGGAATCCGCACGACGGCTTCTATGAGACAGTCGCGCGCCATGATGACGACGGCTGGACTGGAGATCGGGAGCTGATAGGGTATATCCCCTGGTATTTTAATTTACCGTCCGTGCAGCACGATTCGGCTTGGCAACTCCTCTTTGATCCGGAGGGCTTTTGGGGCAGATACGGACCAACGACTGCCGAGCGGCGTAATCCCAGGTTTGACTATAAAGTGAGGCATGAATGCCTTTGGAACGGGCCGTCGTGGCCGTATGCCACAACGCAGACATTAGTAGCACTTGCAAATCTCCTGGACGGCCCAAGGCAAAGCGTAATGACCAGGGAAAATTACTTTCGTCTCCTGCAAACTTATGCTTATTCCCAACACATCCGGTTGCCGAATGGCAAAGTGATTCCATGGATCGATGAAGATCTCGATCCGGATACCGGCCAATGGATCGCCCGAAACATTCTGATTTCCCTCCGCCAGCCGCCTCCAAACCGCGGCCGATACTACAATCATTCCGGATTTGCGGACCTTATTATTACAGGCCTCATCGGGCTGCGGCCAGCGCCTGGGAATGAGTTGACGCTGCGCCCGTTGATTCCACCTGGGAAATGGAATTACTTTGCCTTGGACGGTGTTCCGTACCATGGGCACTTGCTGACGATTCTCTATGACCGCGATGGTACCCGGTACCACAGCGGTAGTGGGCTCGAAGTCCTCTGCGATGGGACCGTTGTCGCGCGCGCCAAAGAATTGACTACGCTACAATTTTCAATCTCCGGTAAACCGCAAATGAACACTGCGCTGCGAAATGCCCAGTGATGAAGGCCGACAAATTCGTTGTCGCTTCGTTGATCTGTTCAGCGGCAATTGTAGCCGCGGCTCAGTCCTCATGGACAGAAAAACCTGAACCAGCAGAGACTTGTCCTGAATTCATCCCTACAGACGTGAACCGCCGGGTGGCTATGAAGTTCGCACCGACGGCGATGCGGCGATCCCTGGTAGGTTGTGACAAAGAACGGTCACGGCGGATCAAATCCCGAATGGCCATGCCCCGCTGTTTTGATACCAGTCGTAGTTTTTCTCCGTCCCGGGCCGGAATTGCCAGTGGCCCGGCGTGGTGTTACTCTGCCAATCAATCGCAGCTGTCTCTGTCCCGCTCGTGGCAATCTCGAATGCCGCACGTACGGCATCGCGCTGCTCCAGCCCCATGGCTGCGGGCTGGGGTGAGACCAGGAGCACGGTCCCGCTCCTGGCCACCAGATCGAGCCATTGTCGATTGCAGGACCACGGCGTCTCTGTCGTGATCGGTACGCAGTCGGCATCGAGTGCAAAGAATGCTCGATGCTGGGGCAACCTGAAAGCCAGTGTGTTCACCCCCATGCGCCGCGTGCGTTCCCAGATCTTACCGCTCACGTCATCGCCTATCCGCTGTGCATCGAAGATGCCGGCACCGAGGTGGCCGACGGTGTTGCAGCCGATCAGGAGCGTGCGCTTCCCGGCAGCTTGGCGAATCGCCTCGTACAAGCCGCGGAGGATCTCGGCGTTGGTTTTGCTGCGATCATGGAAACTCCAGCCTGAAAGCGTAGGCTGGGCATGCATTTCAAACCCCCACTGCCCGAGGAGGTCGTAAGTGGAAAAATCATGTTTAATCAGTTCATAGCCCCAGCCGATGGCTTGGGTCACTTTGGCCAGCACACGTTCCAGCGCTTCCGGAACGGTTGGGTCGAAAGCGAGGTTGGTTTCGTGGCTCGTGTTGTTCCCGAATCGCGCATTGGGCAGAAGCAGGTCGGCTGGCGTGTCGGCATCCGCTTGCAACGGACGAATCCACAGGCCAGCCCGCACATTGTGGCTGCGGATTGTGGCGGACAACGCTGCCATATCGGGATAGGCTTCCTTGTTTTTCCAGCCGTCATCGATGACGGTAAAGGGCCGTGGCCCGCGGGTTGGCGCGAGAGACGCCATCAACTCCGTATCTCGAATGATCTGAGCGGCCGTGTTTCGGCCATAGGAGTAATACCAGTCGTTGCTGCCGTAGATCGTCGTTGCGGGGCGAGGAGTGTCACACATCCTGCGGCAGAAGGCACGCGCAGCATCGAGGGCATTTGCACCGCGGTCGCCCTGCCGTGTAACTACGGTGGCGGCGAGCAATTCTCTTTCACCCAGCGCAACACCGGAGCCTCCGTTGCTCAGATTGAGCCAGAGTGAGATGCCCTGCGGATCGATCTGCCAGAAGCAGAGAGCCCCAGCCCCGGTCTTTACACCGTATCCATGCAGGGACTCGCGGTCGGCAGTGAGGAAGTACCAGGGCAGGACGCGTTCCGGAACCAGCGATTCCCAGCGCAGATCTCCATAGCTGCGCTCCCATGCGTCGCCCAAAACGAGGAGCCCGGGTTCAACAGAGACGCTCCACCGCAACTGGATATGGGTAGGACGAGCAGTTGTCGTCGCTACAGCGATCGGCAGACGATCAGGCTGTGGAATGATGGTGACCAGCAACCCTGTTCCGGTCCATTGCGTACCCGAGCGGCTGAGCCGCTTTGGCTGATCAAGGCCGCAGAATGCGATGACGAAATCCGGAGCGCGCAGGATATCGAGGAAGGTTACCGTTTTGCTCCCCGATCCTGCTGTTTGAGAGGGATGGAAAAAATTTGCTCCGGGGGATACTGCAAAACCGGAGCAGGCCAAACCTTCAATGATCTGTCTGCGGGTAAGGGATTGCATTTGTTCACAGAATACCTGAATCCGCCGTGTGAGCCGCACGCAGATGCTCTTGGAGTCTGCTTGCCCTAGAAGCTGTTTCAAAAACCCGGTTTTGAAAGGGCACGGCTTTGAGCCTGCCCTGAGCTTGTCGAAGGGTGCCGTAACGAAAGCAATAGAACTACGGGCTTTAGCCCTTGAGGGAACGGTTCGGGGACACAGAAGGAGATTTTGAAACACCTTCTAGATCATGTCTCTGAAGTTCATGACATAAATACCGCTGTCATCCTGAGCGAGGTTTGGCCGATTTTTCGGCCAAACGGAGTCGAAGGTCAAAGATCCGCCGTGGCGGGACCTGCGGTTCGGGACTTCAACTTATGCTATGAACTTCTGTGACACCACACTGGCAATCTGTGGGAATTTGCCGTGCTTAACTCATTCTAAATAAATGCGACATGGCCACATGAAACATGGGAGACGCTGAGGCATATATGTCTCATGCCGCAAGATCCGCAGATTACACGGGAAAATAAGATTAATAAAATGTGTTTCCATGAATAAATTTCCGCTATCTTGCACACGGATTGGATGTTTTTGAAAACCTCAACAAAGGGCGGCTTGCACGGCACGCCGAGCGCCTCGCTCGGCGATAATGTGTCTTGCCTTCTGTGCAATTGCGTTTATGTGCCTGGCAGCGAGAGCACAGAGCGATGCTTGGGCCGGATTGCAGGCAGCAGTACACTCGGCGACACAGGCGCGCAACCAGGAGTCTATGGAGTATTGAGCCAAGCGTCTCCTGGAAATCTTTCCGGCGGCAGAAATCAGGGAGTCACCCGAACCGATCAAAAGGGCGACCTGTGGCTCTTCAGCGGTAGTCGTTTCGACGCCAATGGCAACTTGGGCGACACGCAGGTTCTTTGGAGTTCAATCCATCCACGAAACAATAGGCATGGATGGGAGGAAACAACGCGCTTTTCTCCTGCGCCAGCGCCTACATCGGCGGTTGTAGCGGTCCCGCTGTCGATGGTACGTTAGGGACGCCCGCTGCCGGCAACGGGACGGGAAGTGTGTATGGAGCGTCGAGTTGGGTTGACAACAGTGGCAATTTTGGCTCTTCGGCGGCGAGCTCCCCTTCGGCTCCTCTTACGTCTTTAGCCACAATTTATGGCGCTATGTCCCCTCGGCGCCGGCTCCTGTGGCGAGTTTCGTACTAGTCGATTTGAATTACCAAGGGTTCAATACTGTAGTGTGCTATGCTCGCTGGCTCTGTTTTTGGTACATATGGGCCAGCAAGGCAGCACAGTGCCTTCAACACGGAAGGCAAAGCGGCTTGGAGCAGATGCAAAACCAGAGCCGCAGAGGGTTGCGAGGAAAGAGGCTCTCACTGCGATGGTGCGATGGGGTTATTGAATGCCGCTATGCATTTCCGAAGACGGGAATCGACGCGCCGTGGATCACTCGCGCCTCGTCGCTCAGGAGAAACAGCACGACACGCGCAATGTCTTCGGGCTTGGGCCATGCGGTGAAATCTGCCTGGGGCATGGCCTGGCGGTTGGCTGCCGTATCGATGATGCTGGGAAGGATGGAGTTGATCCGCACGCCCGTGCCGCGGAGATCGGCGGCCAGCGAATCCATGAGAGCAATGGCCGCGGCCTTCGAAGCTGCATAGGCCGAAGCTCCGGCCGCGTGATCCCAGGCGGCTTTGGCAGAGACGTTGACGATGGCGCCATGCTTCTGGGAGACGAGCACGGGCGCCACTGCGCGCGCCAGCGCATATCCCGAGCGAAGATTGAGGTCGATCATGCGATCAAAGGTTTCCGGGGTAGTCTCCCACAGCGTGAGGCCGCCGGCGTAGGCTCCCACCGTGTTTACAAGGGCGTCAAGACGGCCGCATCGGCTGAGAGCGCTCTGGACAAGGCTAGCCGCAGCCTGCGGGTCCGTTACGTCTGCGTTGAAGCCGGCCAGTCTGCCGCGTGAATCGCCCGCCGCCTGCTGAAGAGCGGCGAACTCCTCCTGGCGACGGAAAGTAACGGCTACCTGCGCGCCCTGCTCGAGCAAGAGCAGCGCAATGGCGCGGCCCAGGCCTCCGGTTCCACCGGCAACGAGAACAGCCTTGCCCGAAAAACTGATTTGCAACGGATCGGACCTCCCCTTCTCTCTTTGACGGGATAAACCATTTTACCAAAACCCGCAACAGCGAGGCAGGAAACAATCCCGACGAAAGCGGCTCGGAACCGGTGCGCCGGAATGTGCATTCCACGCATCGTTCCACTGCGTTGACAATTCTCAGCAGCACCCAATAAGGTGATTTACCACGCCGGCTTTTCTACTGAAAAGAAACTTTGCAGGCAGGACTGCGCTCCGTGCGAAGAACCGGGGCATTGGTGTATTCAAATAAAATGGCGTCGGCAAGAGAACGTTTTCAAAAACAGCGAGAATTGTCTTCTGCCCTCTCTCGCCTGGTCGCGCCGGGCGTCATCAGGATCAGGAGGCTGCCTTGTCGATAAGCGGTCATCAGGCAATGCTGGTTGCACGTATGGGAAGGTGGCTGGCCGTGGCCGGGCTTCTCGGGGGACTTTGCGCAGCGCAGGAGCTGCAGCTCAAGCGCGGCTCCGCCACGGTTGTCGTTGAGCCCTACGCGCCCAACATCATACGTGTGAGCCTGAGCCTGCTCAAACAGGATGCGCTCGCCGCGCCCGGATACGGCATCATCGCCGCGCCCCAGTCCGCCGGCTGGAGCGTGGAAGGCTCGCCAAGCGGCGACGTGCTCCGCTCTTCGCGGCTGGTGGTGACCGTAGCTCCGCAGCCGCCGTCGCGGCCGCCCACGGGCACGCAGGCTGACATTGCGAAGTTCTTCAATGGCTCCACTCCCTGGGTGGGTATCAGCATCAAGACGGCCGACGGCAGGCAGCTTCTCTCGCTCGAGGACTGGCAGATGTCTGTGCCCAACCACAAAGACGGTAACGCCGACATCCTGTATGACCGCAGGCCCGGCGATCCACCTTTCTATCAGGTGGGCGCGACGTTTTCTTCGGCGCCAGACGAACACTACTACGGGCTGGGGCAGAACCAGCAGGGCTTTCTTGACCGCCGCGGGCATGCACTGCGCTGCGCGCACGACTACAACGCGCCCGGGGGACAGACCGTCTGCGTGCCGTTTGTCGTCACCAGCAAAGGCTACGGGCTGGTATGGGACAATCCTTCGGCAACCACTGTGGCTTTTGGCTTTAACGACTCGGTGAAGTGGACCTCCGACGTTGGCCAGCGGGTTTCTTTCTTCGTGATTGCCGGAAGCAGCTATGACGAAATCTACAGTGGATACCGGCTTCTCACCGGTGCTGTTCCCATGCTGCCCAAGTCGGCCTATGGCTACATTCAGTGCAAACAGCGCTACACCAGCCAGCAGCAGGTATTGGATGTGGCCAAGGGCTATCGTGAGCGTCATCTGCCCATCGACGACCTGGTCATCGACTGGTTCTACTACACCAGGATGGGCCAGATGGATATGGACCCGAAGTTCTGGCCCGATCCCGTCGCCATGAACGAGCAGCTCCACAAGATGAACTTCCACGTGATGATCAGCGTGTGGCCGCGGTTCATTCCGGAAGACCGCTACTACGCAACCATCCTGGAGCATGGGTGGTTCGAGAAGCTGGCCGATGGAACGCCAACCAACGGATTACCCTACGATCGCGCCGGCTCCGATATCGATACGACGAATCCCGATGCGGCGCGCTGGTACTGGAAGGTCATCAAAGAGAATCTGGTGAGCAAGGGCTTTGACGCATTCTGGGCCGACGAAACCGAGCCCGATCTGCCGCCGAACGGCAGCTACTTTTACATCGGGCCGGGCACTGAGTTCTTCAACGTCTATCCGCTGTTTCACACCGCGGCGCTTTACGACGGCTTCCGGCGCGACCTGAAGACGCGCGCGCTGATCCTGGCGCGCGACTCCTACCTTGGCGCGCAGCGCAACGGCACGACCTTCTGGTCGTCCGACATCAGCGGCAACTGGGATACGCTCAAGCGGCAGGTGTCCACGGGCATCAACTTTACCGCCTCGGGCATGCCGTACTGGAGCACGGACATTGGCGGATGGCAGTACCTGCCCGAGGTGCACGTGCCGGAGCGTCCGCCGCTGCTTGACCCGACAGACGCGCGCGCGAACATTGGACATTACGATGACTATCCCGAGCTCTACACGCGCTGGTTCGAGTATGGCGCGTTTCAGCCCACATTCCGCAGCCATGGCAGCCGGCCTGAAAACGAGGTGTGGTCTTATGGCAAGCAGGCTGAGCCCATCCTGGAAAAATATCTGTGGCTTCGTTACCAACTGATGCCCTATATCTATTCACTCGCGTGGGGCACGCATCAGACCGGCGCTCCCTTCATGCGCGGCCTCTTCATGGACTTCGGAGACGATCCGAAAGTCGCCAATCTGGGCGACGAGTACATGTTCGGCCCGGCGCTGCTGATTGCGCCGGTGGTGGAGCAGGGAAGAACCTCGCGACCGGTCTATCTGCCCGCGGGCACGGACTGGTATAACTTCTGGACGAACGAGCGCTTCCATGGCGGTCAGACGATCACCGTTGACGCGCCCATCGATATCCTGCCCATCTTTGTGCGCGCCGGATCGATTCTGCCGCTCGGCTCCGCGATAGAAAGCACCAATGAAAAGCAGACCGTGGCGCGTGTGCGCATTTATTCTGGAGCCGACGGGGAATTCGATCTCTACCGCGACGACGGCAACACGTATGCCTACGAGCACGGCGCCTACCAGCTCACTCATCTGCACTGGGATAACCGCGCTGGCAAGCTCACGGAGTCCGGCTCGCCGTTTCGCAGCACGAACGGACCGTATGCATTGGAAGTGATCGGATCAAAGCCGAGGTGACCGGATGGTGATGCCCATGCCTGCTGCTGAACGCACGCTGGCCCGTGGCGACGAGGCAGGCGGCGTCTACCTCTGGTCTGCGGCGCTGGCCGGCGCGCTGGGCGGCCTGCTCTTTGGATACGACTGGGTGGTCATTGGCGGCGCAAAGCCTTTCTACGAGGTTTACTTTCATCTCGGCTCGCCCTCTTTGCAGGGCTGGGCCATGAGCTGCGCGCTCATCGGCTGCCTGGCCGGCGCCGCTTCCGCGGGAGGCCTGAGCAGCCGCTTTGGCAGAAAAAAACTGCTGACTCTGGCCGCGTTCACCTTTGCCGTCTCCTCGCTGGGGACCGGATTGGCGCCGCAGTTTGCTGCATTTGTGGCGTGGAGAATTCTGGGAGGCATCGCCATCGGGCTCGCCTCGGGCATCTCGCCCATGTACATTGCGGAGATTGCGCCGCCGCGGCTGCGTGGGCGGCTGGTCTCGCTCAATCAGGTCGCCATTGTCTTTGGAATCCTGCTGGCGCAGGCGGTCAACTGGCTCATCGCACGGCCGGTGCCGGTCGGCGCTTCAACCCAGCAGATTCTGCTCTCGTGGAATGGCCAGTACGGCTGGCGCTGGATGTTTGCGGTCACTGCCATTCCCTCCGCGCTGTTTTTGCTGGCCTCGCTCGCCGTGCCGGAGAGCCCCCGATGGCTGGCCACCAAGGGCCGCGTCGGTCAGGCTCAGCGCGTGCTCGAGCGGCTGGGCGGCCGCAGCTATGCCGAGCAGGTGCTCAACGAGTTCGCAGCCGTGGGCGCAGCGCAGCCCGCGCAGAGCATCTGGCGTGAGCTTCGCCTGCGCAGCTTTCGAAAGCTGCTTCTGCTCGGCATCGTGCTTGCCGTTCTGCAACAGTGGTGCGGCATCAACGTAATCTTCAATTATGCGCAGGAGATCTTTGCCGCCGCCGGCTACCAGGTCTCCGATATCCTGTTCAACATCGTCGTCACAGGCGCGGTGAATGTGGCCTTCACCTTTGTGGCGTTCTTCGCCATCGACCGGGTGGGCAGGCGCTTTCTGCTGCTGGCCGGCCTGTATGGGCTCATATCCATCTACGCGGTGCTCGGATTACTCTATCGCCTGCATGTCCACGGCATGCCCATGCTCGTGCTGGTGCTCGCAGCCATCGCCTGTTATGCCATGTCACTGGCGCCGGCTACGTGGGTGGTCATCGCGGAAATCTTTCCCAACCGCTTGCGCAGCGGCTCCATGGCGATTGCCGTAACCGCGCTTTGGTCAGCGTGCTTTCTGCTCACTTACACGTTTCCGTTGCTCAACGCCGCGCTTGGAGCCGCGGGAACCTTCTGGACGTATGCAGGCATCTGCCTGGCCGGCGTAATCTACCTTTCACTGCGGCTTTTTGAGACCAGGGGAAAGAGCCTGGAAGAGATCGAGGCCGATACACTGGTGAGACATGCATAACGGTGCGCACGGACCCAGCGGCGCGCACAACCCGATCATCGGCGCAAAATGAATACAGAGATGAAAGATACTGCAGATTCGCAAATGAACTGCCAAAGTCCCCGCCATCCTGAGAGCAACACCTGCAGGCCATCGTGCCTGGCGCTTCCCGATCCACCGCCTGCGGAGACAGGCGCCGTCAAGGCCTGGCGCCAGCCGGTGTCGATACGGACCTATCCACCGCACGCGCCCGACTGCAATCCCATGTTTCTGGAAAAGCGCGTCTACCAGGGCAGCAGTGGCAAGGTCTACCCGCTTCCATTCATCGACCGCATCGCCACCGATCCGGAAGAACGCGCCTGGGATGCGGTGCACATCGAGAATGAGTTCATCCGGCTGATGATTCTGCCCGAGATCGGCGGCAGAATTCACGTTGGATTCGACAAGACGAACGGCTACGACTTCTTCTACCGGCAGAACGTGATCAAGCCGGCGCTGGTGGGTCTTGCCGGCCCGTGGATCTCCGGCGGTGTCGAGTTCAACTGGCCGCAGCATCATCGCCCGGCCACGTTCATGCCCGTGGAAGTGGGGCTGGAGCGCGACGCAGACGGCTCGGTAACTGTATGGTGCAGCGATCACGATCCGCTGACGCGCATGAAGGGCATGCACGGCGTCTGCCTTCATCCCGGCAAGGCCTACGTCGAGCTCAAGGTGAGGCTTTTTAATCGCACTCCTTATGTGCAGACATTCCTCTGGTGGGCCAATGTTGCTGCCCGCGTGCATGAAAAATATCAGTCTTTCTTTCCGCCCGATGTGCGCTTTGTGGCCGATCACGCGCGGCGCGCCATCACTCGCTTTCCGCTGAGCGACCGGCCCTACTACGGCGTGGACTATGCGCGGCGCGCGGAGCAGGGCGTTCCGGCAGACGAGCGGCCGTCGCAGTTCGTGCCCGACGGCTCGTATCCCGCCAACGACCTGAGCTGGTATGCCAACATTCCGGTGCCCACCAGCTACATGATCGTCGGCACGCGGCACGATTTCTTCGGCGGTTACGATCACGCGGCAGGCACAGGCGTGGTGCACGTGGCCAATCATCACATTGCACCCGGCAAAAAACAGTGGACATGGGGCAATCACGACTTTGGCTACGCGTGGGACCGCTGTCTTACGGACTCCGACGGCCCGTACATCGAGCTGATGGCCGGCGTATTCACTGACAATCAGCCTGACTTCTCGTTTCTCGCGCCGTGGGAAACGCGCACCTTCCGGCAATTCTGGTATCCGATCCGGCGCATCGGTCCGCCGCAGGCCGCAAACCTGCGCGCGGCGCTGCGTGTGGATGGGAATGAATCGGAGCTTCGCATCGGTGTCTGCGTCCCATCCGCGCTGCCGGGCGCGCGCATCGTCGCGACGGCTGGTGGCGCGCCCCTGGCCGAATGGACGCGCGATCTAGCCATCGACAGGCCGCTCCTGGTTTCTGCTGCGCTGCCCGCAGGCGTAAAGTGGTCGGAGATTGCCGTGACTGTGGAAGCGGACGGCCTCGAGATTCTGCGTTACAAGCCGGAACCGAACGGCAACGTGGATGAGCCGCGCGTGGCCACGGAGCCGGAGCTGCCCGAAAACATTGCCACCAGCGAAGAGCTTTACCTCGCCGGGCTGCACCTGGAGCAGTATCGCCATGCCACGCGCGCGCCAGAGGCTTACTGGCGCGAGGCGCTGCGCCGCGACCCGAGCGACAGCCGTTCGAACCATGCACTCGGACTGTGGCATCTGCGCCGCGGCGAGTTTGCTGACTCGGAACGGCATTTTCGCGCGGCGATTGCGCGGCTCACCGAGCGTAATGCAAACCCGCGCGACGGCGAGCCGTTTTACAACCTGGGGCTCGTGCTGCGTTTTCAGAGCCGGCACGACGATGCCTATGCTGCTTTTTACAAGGCAACCTGGAATGCGGCATGGCAGGCGCCGGCTTTTCTGGCGCTGGCCGAGTGTGACCTGCACAGCGGCGACTGGGAGCAGGCGCTGGCGCACGTCACGCAGTCGCTGGCCGCCTCGCCGCAAAACCTCAACGCGCGCAACCTGAAGGCGATGCTTCTGCGCAAGCTCGGGCAGGAAATTGACGCCATGACGGCGCTGCGCGAGTCGCGCGCCATGGACCCGCTGGACCAGTGGTCGCGTTTTCTCCTCGACGGTGCGTTTCCGGCCAGCAACCAGCAGCTTCTTGATCTTGCGCTGGACTTCAGCCGCGCCGGCCTGCTCAGCGAAGCCGTCGATCTTCTGCGCGCCGCAGACCTGTCCTACCGGGATGGCTCCGCGCCGATTGTCTTGTACACGCTCGCGCATCTTTATGCGCAACTGGGCGAGGTGGAGGCAAGCGCCGCGGCCTATGAGCGCGCTGCGGCGGCCGATCCGGCGTACTGCTTTCCCAGCCGGCTTGAAGAGCTGTTCATTCTGGAAGAGGCAATCCGCGCGCGGCCTGGCGATGCGCGTGCGCCCTACTACCTGGGCAATCTGCTCTACGACCGCCGGCGGCATGAGGATGCCATCGCGCAATGGGAGCGCGCCGCTCGGCTTGAGCCGGCCTTTCCCACCGTGTGGCGCAATCTTGGTATCGCTTATTTCAACGTGCGCGGTGACGCGGCGCGGGCGCGCGATGCCTTCGAGCGCGCCTTTGCGGCCGATCCAACCGGCGCGCGCGTGTTCTACGAGCGCGACCAGCTCTGGAAGCGCACCGGTGAAGCGCCCGCTGTGCGGCTGGCGGAGCTGCAGCGGCATCCTGGGCTCTGTGCGCTGCGCGACGATCTCTCCATTGAAGTGGCCACGCTGCTCAATCAGGCTGGAGAGCCGGAGCGCGCGCTGTCATTGCTGCTGGGGCGCATCTTTCAGCCGTGGGAGGGCGGGGAAGGCCTGGCGCTGGCGCAGTACACGCGCGCAAATCTGCTGCTGGGCCAGCGCGTGCTCAGCGCGGGCGATGCGGCGCAGGCACTGCGATGCTTTCAGGCCGCTCTTGCGCCTCCGCAGGGCTTGGGCGAAGCGAAGCATCTGCTCGCCAACCAGAGCGACATCCACTTCTGGATCGGCGCAAGCTGCGCAGCCGCCGGACTCGCCAGCGAAGCCGGAGCTGCCTGGCGCCAGGCCGCGCGACAGGTTGGCGACTTCCAGCAGATGTCTGTCCGCGCCGTCTCCGACATGACCTTCTGGAGCGCGCTCGCGCAGCAGTGCCTTGACTGCGCGGCGGAAGCCGCTGCGTTGCACCAGTCCGTGCTCGAATACGCGCAGGCGCTCGAACGCGAGCCGGCAAAGATCGACTACTTCGCCACGTCGCTGCCGGCCATGCTGCTGTTTGAAGACGATCTGCAGGCGCGCCGGCAGGTCGAGGCCGGTTTCCTGCGCGGCCAGGCGTTGTTCGGCCTGGGCCAGCGCGCGGAAGCGGAAACGGCGCTGCGCAAGGTGCTCGCCCTGGACCGCAATCACTATGGAGCGGCCAACCTGCTCGCATGCGCGCCGCTGCTCGACGGCATTTTGCGAAGAGCGTAGAAGTCCTGTTTTTAAGAATCCGTCTAAAAACTTGATGTTTTGAAAGGGCACGGCTGAAGCCGTGCCCTTTCAAAGCTCTTGAAGCTCTTGCCTTGCTCGGATGAGTTTTTAGACAGGTTTTAGGAAAACTCTGATGAAGAGCCTGCTGAAAAGCATTTTTGAGAGGGGTTTTGTAACCGGGCACGGCTTCAAGCCGGCCAACTTATATGTCGATGTAACAGGGTGCGGATATCGGCTCTTTCGAAAGCGCCATCCGCTCGTTTCGAGTCCTGTGCCCGCGCAGGGCTACAATGAAGACGATGCAGTAGTTTCCACTCCAGCCGGAATTCGATGACGAAAACTCCAACGCAGATTTCGCCCGGCGCAGACGACGCGGCGCAGCGGCTCGACGCGGAGCGCTGGCTGGCCGCTATCGTCGAGTCTTCTGATGATGCCATCATCAGCAAAACCCTCGACGGCATCATCACCAGTTGGAACGCCGCCGCGGAGCGCATCTTCGGCTATAGCGCGGCAGAAGCGATTGGCGAGCCCATCACGATCATCATTCCGCCGGAGCTGTTGCCGGATGAAGCGGAGATCCTCGACCGGCTGCGCCGCGGCGAGCGGCTGAGCCACGTTGAAACCACGCGCATCCGCAAGGATGGCAGCCGTGTGACGGTCGCGCTGAGCATCTCGCCTATCCGCGATGCAGACGGAAAGATTACCGGCATCTCCAAGATTGCGCGCGACGTGAGCGAGCTGAAAAAGCTGCTTGCGCGCGAAGCGCTGGCACAGGCTGAAGCAGTAGCCGAGCGCGGATTTCACGAGATGATCGAGAATGCGCCCGACGCCATTCTGCAGGTGGGCCGCAACGGGAAGATCCTCATTGCCAACCGCACCGCGGAGCGGCTGTTCGGTTACACCCGCGAAGAGCTGATCGGCGCCGGTGTCGATACACTGGTCCCCGGGTCCGTGCGTTCTCAGCACGCGGTTGATCGCGAAAAGTTTGCCTCCTCTGGCGTGAGCCGGCCCATGGGGCTCGGCCTCGAGCTGTACGCGCGACGCAAAGACGGCTCGGAGCTTCCCGTCGAGATCAGCCTGAGCCCGACCCAATCCGCCAGCGGCGTGACGATTACGGCCGTCATCCGCGACGTAACGGAGAGAAGGCGCGCCGAGCAGCAGATCCAGTCCTTGCAGCAAAGCTACATGGCCGAGCTTGAAAACCGGCACAAGGAAGCCGAGCGGTTGAACATGCTCAAGAGCGAGTTCATCGCCAGCGTGAGCCACGAGCTGCGCACGCCGCTCCATACCATCATCGGTTTTGCCGAGCTGCTGGGCGAGGAGGGCGAAGGGCCGCTCAATGAAAAACAGCGGCGTTTTCTGCGCCATATTCAAACCGACTCGGAACACCTGCTCGGCCTGATCAACGACGTGCTCGACCTGAGCATGATCGAGGCCTCGGGGCTTACGCTGCGCACCGAGAGCCTGCGCCTGCGCACGGCTATCTCTGAGGCGGTCAACGCCATCCGTCCCTTTGCCACCGCTCGCGCCGTCACGGTGCGCGAAGGCGAGATTCCAGGCGTGGACGTGCTGGCTGACCCGCTGCGCCTGCGCCAGATTCTGTATAACCTGCTCAGCAACGGCGTAAAGTTTACGGCTGCCGGCGGAGAGGTGGCCGTAACCGCGGCCATAGACGGAGAGCTGGTGCGCATCACCGTCTCTGACACCGGCGTGGGCATCGCCCAAGAAGAGTTCGAGCGAATCTTTGACAAGTTCTACCAGGTGGGCAAGACGACCGTAGGCGTGCGGCAGGGAACCGGCCTGGGCCTCACCATCTGCCGGCAGCTTGTTGAGATGCAAGGCGGCCGGATCTGGGTGGAAAGCGAGCCGGGCAAGGGCAGCCGCTTTCATTTCACGTTGCCTACACAACCGACTGTGACACCAATCACGGAGCCGCTCGCGCCAGCCCGTTAACCTTCGCCCAGAGGGTGAGAGCCAGAGGGTGAGAGGTTGACCGGAACGGAAATCACGGCCGCGCCCAGGCGCGTTTTGATTGCGGACGACGGAGCCAGCAGCCGCGATCTGCTGCGCTCCATCCTGGAGTCGGGCGGTTACGTCGTGGGCGAAGCGCGCGATGGCGAGCAGGTGCTGGCCATGGCCGGCGAGTTTGCGCCCAACGTGGTGATCCTCGACCTGCAGACGCCGCAGCTCGACGGTTACGCGACCGCAGCCGCGCTCAAGCGCATGCCCTCGCTGCAGCGGACACCGATCATCGCACTCACACCCGCCATTACGCAGACCGCGCCCGAGCAGCTCTCGCGTGCCGGCTTTGCCGCTTACCTGGTCAAGCCCATCGGGCCGGCACGGCTGCGCCAGTGCGTAGAAAAGGTGCTGAAGTCGGCCTGAGTCAGGCTGTGAGGTTATAGCGCTTCATCTTGTAGCGCAGGGCGTCGCGGCCGATTCCCAGCTTGCGCGCGGCTTGGGACTGGTTGCCGGCGCACTCGCGCAGGGCTTCTTCCACCAGCCGCCGTTCCTGGTCGGCAAGCAGCGATGCGTTGGCCGCCGACTCCTCGGGTGCAATGGAAATCTGCTGGGCCAGCTCTTCAGGCAGGTCGGCAACATCGAGCATGGTATGCTCCGTCAGCATGCAGGCGCGGCCGATCACGTGCTCCAGCTCGCGCACGTTGCCCGGCCAGGCATAGCGCTGCAGCATCATGGCTGCGCGCGGCGTGAGCCCACTCACCGGCTTGCCAAACTCGCGGCTGAACTTCTGCACGAAATGGCGCGCCAGCAGCGGAATGTCTTCAGTGCGCTCACGGAGCGGCGGCAAGGTGAGCTCCACCATGGAGAGCCGGTAGTAAAGGTCTTCGCGGAATGCGCCGGCGGCGATGGCTGCGCGCAGGTCGCGGTGCGTAGCGGCCACCACGCGCACGTCTACCTTACGCACGGAAAGCGATCCGACCGGCTGCACCTCGCGGTTCTGCAGAACACGCAGCAGCTTGGCCTGCGTAGAAAGCGGCATGTCGCCGATCTCGTCCAGAAACAGCGTGCCGCCGTTGGCCAGTTCGAGCAGCCCGATCTTATCGCGGTCGGCGCCGGTGAATGCGCCTTTCACATGGCCGAAGAGCTCGCTTTCAAACAGCGTTTCCACCACCGCCGAGCAGTTGAGCACCACCAGCTTGCCCGGCACGCCGCTGCGCCGGTGCAGCGCGCTGGCCACTAGGTCTTTGCCCGTTCCCGTGGGCCCATGAACCAGTACCGAGCGATAGTGCGGCGCAATCCGCTGGATCATCGCGAACAGGTCCCACATCGGGCTGCTGCGCGCGATCATGCCCTCGAATTTTGACTCCGGCAGGTCGTCCTGGTCTGAGCCGGCCTTGCGCCGCTGTGCCGCGGCCGCCAGCAGCCCGGCCACGCGCTCGCGCAGCAGGCCAAGCTTGACGGGCTTCTGCAGATAATCGGCTGCGCCGTGGCGGATGGCTTCGACGGCCGTCTCCGTAGTGTAGTGCGCGGTCATGAGCAGAACGTCGATCAGCGGATCGAACTCGACGATCTGCTGCAGCACCTCGAGCCCGCTCATCTCGGGCATCACCAAGTCGGTCAGCACCAGGTGCGGACGAAGCCGACGCACCAACTGCACTCCTTCCACCGGGTTGGAGGCTGTGTGCACCGCCACGTCAGGCCGCGCCAGCGCAGTGGAAAGCAGCTCCAGGCTGCCGGGGTTGTCGTCAATGACGACAATGCGTACCGCTTCGTTCATTGCCCCTCTTGTTGCCAACTTCAATGGTATCAGCGGAAAGCGGGCAATGCACCCGGCGCGTTGCGCCATATGGCGCAGCCGCTGCGCCATTTCACCCATTCCAGGCGGGCTGTGTGTCCAGGACCAGTGCTAAGTGGCTGAAATCACATGGTGCGTGGTTTGGCATCTGGATTGCCCTTAAGAGGATGCAAGCAAGACCCGGAGGTTACCCATATGCTGAACTGCGTCAACTGCGCACACGCCGGAAAACACGCATTCTGCAATCTCGATAAAGACGCGCGCGCTTTCCTCGAATCCAACTCGATCGCCATGGAGTATCAGCGCGGCAACGTGCTGTTCCGCGAGGGCGATCAGTGCAGCGCTGTCTTTGTGCTTTGCTCGGGACGCGTCAAAATCTCGGCCACCTCGCGCGAAGGTCGCACGCTGATTATGCGCATCGCCGGCGCGGGCGACGTGCTGGGCATGAGCGCAGCGCTCGCCAAGGATGAGTACGAGGTGACGGCCGAGGCCATGGAGCCCTGCCGCGTGCGCCTGCTGCATGTTCAGCACCTGACCCAGATGCTGTGCGACTTCCCTGAGGTCAGCATGGGCGCGGCAAAGGTTCTGGCCCAGGATTACCGCGCCGCCTTTGACGAAGTGCGGCTCATCACCCTGCCCGGCTCGCCGGCCGGACGGCTTGCCCGGCTCATTCTGGACTTTGCCGCCGACGCGCGGCGCAAGGGACCGAGCGCATGCGTCACCATGCCACTGACCCACGAGGAGCTTGCCTCCATGACCGCTACCACGCGCGAGACCGTCACCCGCACGCTGGGCCGCTTCCGCAAGGAAAAGCTCATTGCTACGCGCGGTGTCGTGCTCACCGTTCTGCAGCCCAAGGCCCTTGAGCAGCTTTCGGCCTGCTAGGGCCTGTTCACACTACCCGAGCGGCTGGCGTTGCGAGTAAAAATCGGGCCAGACGCGGCGGAGGACGAAGACTTTGGCGATTCCAAGGCGAGGACGACAACAAAGTATGGCCCGATTTTTGCCGCCACCCGAAGGGCTGGGGCCAATTTCCCGATCTCTGCGTCGCTCCTCGCTCGGAGACGCCCGGTATCCGTCGCTCGTCGCTCCTTGATCTCGAAAAAATTGGCTCCCAGCGCCACCGCCCGCGTAGTGTGAACACGCCCTAGCGTCCTGAGTCAGAAGTTCACATCGCAAATAAGCTGTCATCCTGAGCGTAGCAAGCTGCGTTTTTTGTGGCTTGCGGAGTCGAAGGTCGAAGATCCGCCGTGGCGGACCGAAGATCGGCTGTGGCGGAATCTGCGGTTGCTTTTCGTAAATGGTGCCAGGAACCTCAGACTCAGGACGCAAGAGCAGAGCAAAACCAGAATGAGTATGCTTTTGTAGGAAAACATGCAAGGCTGCCGCTCCCGGATGGTCGCGTCCGTTGCAAGGCAGTGGTTCCGCGATACAGCCCCCTTGCTTTCACTGCAGCTTTTTCTTGGAACTTTGCATCTACGCATGGGACCCGTCTCGCAAACGGGTCCCATGTTCGCGTAGCCAGCCTTGCAGGTTTGCAGAGTGCGGCCGGCTGCGGTTCTTCAGTGGGAGAAAGCGAACTCTTTTGCCACCTCTGCCGCGCTGGCAGCCTGCGCAGGTGGCACAGCAAGCACCGGGCAGCTCACATGCGCGATCACCTGCAGAATGGTGCTGTGCTCGAAATCTTCTTCCCTCGGCTCGTCCAGCGGTGAACCCAGCACAATCAGTCCGGCCTGAAAGGCGCGCGCATAATCCACGATCACTTTGCCGGCCTCGCCCGAAGTCACAATGTACTCGACCGGCACGGCGCGCGGCGTGTCCGCAGGCGCCAGGAAGCGCAGGCGTTCCAGGTAGCGCGCGCGGTCTTCCTCTGAGGCATCGCCAGCCGCGTGCACCACGGCCAGGTGGCTATCCACTATGCACTGCGCGCGGTCGAGCGCGGACAGCGACGTGGCGGAAAAATCCGTGGCTACCAGCACGCGGCGCCAGAGCCCCGGCGTCTCCAGCGCTGCATCTGCATCCGGCGGCACGGTCAGCACCGGGCAGGGAGCCCTGGCCAGCAGCCTTCTGGTGGCCATGCCCAGCACTGCGCGGCCCAGCCGGGTATCGGCGCGCGTGCCCAGCACCAGCAGGTCCGCATGGTTGTCCACGGCGGCCTGCAGCAGCCGGTCGTAAACCACCGTGGTTTCCATCACCGAATGCACCGGGATGCCCTGGGCGCGCGTCTCGGCTTCGATGCCTTCGAGCCCTGCGCGGCCGGCCTCATCCATCGGCGCGGTGGACGGCACGCCTTCGGGAAAGGCATAGCCGGCCGGATCGATCGTGTGCACGACCACCAGCGTGGCTCGATGGAGCTGCGCGATCTGCTGCGCGTATTGGAGTGCGCGCGAACCCTCGTGGGTCAGGTCGGCGGCGACAAGAATGGTACGCAAGGGAAGGCTGGTTCCGGGGTTCATCAGCTACCTCCTGATCTTGTTTCCATGGAAACGCAGATCAGGCGCGCGAGCCGTGATATGCGTCACACGCGACAGCAAGGAGATGAGAAGCGAAACCGCTCTATTGAACCGTGAGTGAGACCGTAGTGGATGCGGTAGTGCTGCCGGAAGCTCCCTTGACCGTGATCAGGTACAGGCCGGGCGTAGTGCCGGCAGAGGCGGGGTTGTGGTTCATCACAAAGCTGCCGCTGCAGCCGGCCGCTCCACTCACCAGCGCGGCCAGCAGAACGAACATGCCGAGAAGACGCTGCCAGGCGCGACGGCGGGACGGGATGCCGAAGAGCAGCAGGCAGGCCAGCGCCGCTCCGCCCGAAGCGTACCAGTGGAAGCCATTGCGCTCGGGCGCGGTGGAGGCCGTGGTTGCTGACGTGGTGGAAATGGTGAGGGTCGCGGTAGCCGGCATGAAACCGGTGACGCTCACCGAGCCGGCGGCAAAGCTGAGCGAGGGAAGATTCTGCGCACCGAGCGGGCTGTCGGCGATGGAGGCCGACAGGGTGACGCCGCCCGTGAATCCGCCGCTGGGCGTGATGGTGATGGTGGAGGTATTGCCGGCGGTTGCGCCCGCGGTAAGCGTCACCGAGGTTCCGGCGAGCGCGAAAGCGGGCGACGCGGTCTGGAAGATGGTTTCGTCTAGCGTGTTCGAGGTGCTTGGTGAGAAGCCGCCCTGGCCCTGGTAGGTGGCAGAGACGGCCAGCGTGCCTGCGGTTGCGGGAGCTGTGCCGGTGTAGGTGGCTACGCCGGAGGTGTCGAGCGCAACCGAGTGTGTCGCGCTGCCGATCGTGAAGACCACGCTGCCGGCGGGTGTGGCCGTGCCGGTCTGCGCGGTTACGGTAGCGGTGAGCGTGTAGGATGCGCCGATGGCCAGCGAGCTGCTGTTGGGCGCGATGGTGAGAGTCGTATCCGTGCCGGTGAAGACCACCTGCTCATTGAGCGTGACGGACGCGCTGCCGGCGTACTGGCCGGACCCCTGGTAGACAGCGGAGACGGCGAGATTGCCCGCAGTGAGCGGGGCCGTTGCTGACAAGGTAGCAATGCCGGACACGTTAAGCGAGGCCGCCTGCGTGCTGGAGCCGATGGTGAAGATCACGTTGCCCGTGGGCACAGCTGTGCCACTGGCCGGAGTGACCTTTGCGGTGAGCGTGAAGGCCGCGCCTGCGGTGAGCGAGCCTCCGGAGGGGCTGATAGAGAGCGCAGTGCTGGTGGCGATGCTGGCGACAGTCTCGTTGAGCGTGACTGAAGTGCTGGGCGCAAAGCCTGATGTGTCCTGGTAGGTCGCGTAGATGGCCAGCGTGCCGGCGGTTGCGGGAGTTGTGCCGGTGTAGGTGGCTACGCCGGAGGTATCGAGCGCAACCGAGTGTGTCGCGCCGCCAATGTTGAAGACCACGCTGCCGCTGGGCGTAGCCGTGCCGCTCTGCGCAAGGACCGTGGCAGTGAGTGTGAACTGCGTGCCGGCGGTGAGCGAGCTTCCGCTGGGGCTGATGGAGAGCGCAGTAGTGGTGGCGATGCCCACGACGTTCACGTTGAGCGTGTTCGACGTGCTGGCGGCGAAGTCTGTCGTGCCCTGGTAGGCGGCGGAGATGGTAAGCGTGCCCGCCGCGGCAGGCGCCGTGCCTGACCAGGTGGCGGCGCCCGCGGCGCTTAGCGCAACGGACTGCGTCGCGCCGCCGATGTTGAAGACCACGTTGCCACTAGGCGTGGCGGTTCCGCCGGTGGGAACCACGCGCGCGGTGAGCGTGTAAGCCGAACCGACAATGAGCGACCCGGAGGGAGCGATGGTCAGCGTGGTCGTAGTGGGTACCGTGGTCGTGGCTGTGACCGTGACCGGCAGCGTGGTGGTGACGGTGTGTTCTGCGGCCGAGCCGGCGATGCCGAGGACGTAATTGCCGGGAACGGCTGCGCCGCTGGCTGAGAGAGTCAGCACACTGCTGGTGGTGGACGTGGCTGGCGAAAACGCTGCGGTGAGTCCGGCGGGCAGCACGGAAACAACCGAGAGCTTGACGTCGCCGGTGAATCCGGGCTGCGGATGAATGGTGATCGTGTCGGTAGCCGAGTTGTACTGCGCCACGCTCACCGCGGCCGGCGATGCGCTCAAGCTGAAGAGCGGCGGCGGATTCACGGTGAGATAGATGTTGGCCACCGAGGTGAGCGTGCCCGATGTGCCGGTAATCTGCAGCGGATAAAAACCGGCGGTGGCGTTGACGGCTGCGGTGAAGGTGAGCAGGCTGGAGCTGGTCGTGGATCCCGGAGAGAACGACGCGGTGACTCCGGCGGGCAGCGGCGTAGACGGGCTGATGGCCAGACTCACGCTCGCGTTGAAGCCGTTCTGCGGGGTTACGGTGACCGGGTCACTGGCCGTGCCGCCCTGAACGGCGGTGATTGCGGTCTGGGCGGCGGCCAGCGTAAAGGATGGCGTTGCCTTGGCTGTGACAGTCAGCGGGAACTGGCTCAACGTTCCCGTGGTGGAGCCGTCGGCTTCAACGCCGGCCAGGCTCGTGCCTGTAGGAGCAGTGCTGGCCGCGGTAAGCGTGAGCGCGCTGGACTGGCCGAGCGGAATGGTGGCGGGATTGAAGGTTGCGGTCACGCCTGTGGGCAGTTCGGGCGCGGAGAGGCGGATGGTTTCCGTGGAGCTGTCAGCGGGCACTCCGGTGACGGTGACCGTGGTGGTGATCGAAGCGCCCTGCGCAAGGGTGGAAGGATAGGGCGACATGTTCACGTAAAACGTGGGCGGATTGATGACCAGCGCAAGCGTGGTGGAGGCGGTGAGGCTACCGGATGTGCCGGTGATGGTGATCACCGCGTCGGTGTTGGGCGTGGCGGTGTCACTGACGGTGAGCGTGAGAACGGCGGCGCCGGTCGTGGGATTCGAGGCCCACGAGGTGGTGACTCCGCTGGGCAGGCCGGCGGTGACGGCGAGATTCACTTTGCCCGAGAAGCCGGAGTAGTCCGTGACCAGAATCGTGGAGGAGCTCGAATTGCCAGGATAGATGTTCAGGCTGGAAGGCGAAGGCGCGATGCTGAACCCCGGTGCCATTACCTGCAGCACGAAGCTGGTGGACGCGGTCAGCGCGCCGGCCGAGCCGTTGACTGTGATCAGGTAAGAGCCGCGGGCCACCGAAGACGCGACGCTGAGAGTGAGCGCGGCTGAGCCGGCAGCGGGATTCTGGCTCCAGCTCGCGGTTACACCCTCGGGCAGCGCGGCGTCCAGCGTGACCGGACTCGCAAAGCCGTTTTTGTCATCGATGGAGATGGTGACTTTGCCCGAGCCACCGTGCGTCACGGTGAGCACGGTAGACGACGGCGAGAGCGCGAAGCTTTCTGTGGTGGGCGGGGCAAGCTGGTCAATCAGACTTTGCCCGTTGGGGCTTCCCCATCCGGTAACCAGGTCGTAGCCGGGAACGGCATTGTAATAGGGCCAGCCGCAGCAGTTGTTGCGCGCGTCGTTGTTGCCGTAGGTGATGTCGTGGAAGTCGTTGGCGTAATCGGTGCCTTCGCCGATGGCGTAGATGGCCGGATTGATGAATCCGACGGTGGAATCGCCCGCAGCCACGGCCTGCTGATTGACCAGGGCCGTGAAGGCCGCCCAGCGCGGGGCTGAGAAGCTGGTGCCGCCGTAGTCGCCGGCGCAAGAACCCATGGCGCAACTGTAGTTGACGAAGTCGGCTTGCATGGCCACGTCGGGCACGTTGCGGAGGGTGTTTGATCCGCCGTTGCTTGAGGTGGCCACGCCTGCCTGCCAGGAGGGGATCGGGATGCCGTCAGGGCTCACGCCGCCGCCGCTGCGGCTCCAGGCAGTCTCGCTGGCCCACGGGCCGCCGCCGCCGGCAGTCGAAAGGTCGGTGCCCCCGACCGAGGTTACGTAGGCGTCTTCGGCCGGGTAGAAGTTATCGAAATAAGGATCGAACTCGCCCCAGTCGCCGGAGGCGGCGAAGACGCTCTGGCCCTGCGCGGCCATCTCCTCGAAGAAGGTGTCGTCGGTGGCGGGATCGTCCGGACTCCAGGACCAGGAGATGGAAACCTCCTGCGCGAGATCTTCCGAGGCGATGGCGTTGAGGATATCCACGTCGTTGCCGCCGATGTAGACGCGCACCTGGCTCAGGCCCGGAGCCATGCCGATGACCTGAACAATATCAAGAACATCTTCGCTGTCGCTGCCGGAGATCGGCGCGCCGGTAGCGCCGTCGAGCAGCACATTTTGAATGGGCACACTATAGGTCTGCCCCACGCTGCTGAAGGTCAGGTCCACGTCGCTCTGGTTGTAGCCGTCAAACTCGAGCAGCGCGACCGTCTGGCCGGCTCCGGTGAGCGCCGTTCCGCCGTAATAGGCCCAGCGCATGTCGCTGGCCAGGAACGATCCACCGGGCCCCGAGCCAGCGGTCACGTAGTGGGTGGTGCTCTCCGGCGCAGGATTGCGGTGGAACATGGGCTGCGGAATCGAGTAGTTGTCCAGGCCGGCGATGTGCGCGATGGGCACGCTCAGGTCCAG
The DNA here is from genome assembly GCA_030038195.1 of Acidobacteriaceae bacterium. Lineage (GTDB taxonomy): Bacteria > Acidobacteriota > Terriglobia > Terriglobales > Acidobacteriaceae > Telmatobacter. The sequence continues at coordinate 27,531 of JASHPJ010000030.1, read as the reverse complement.
CGAGGGCTCGCGGTCGGGCGAGAAGAAAAGCCGCTTCTCGGTAGGATGGCTGTAGAGACCCATGCGGACGTTGAAAGCCTTTTCCACCTGCGCCACGGTGCCGCTGATCGGCACCACCATCCGGTTGGCCGGTGCGGGGCCCACGGTAAAGCCGTTAGCCTGTGCGTAGGCCACGACAGCCTGGTAGTCCGCAGGGGTGGGTGAGAACTGCTCAGCGAACTGGGCGGCGGACAAAAACCTGTGAAAGTCGGGAGCGGAGGGATCGTAGAGCCGTGTGATCAGGCTGGCGAGTCCGGCCTGGTTCCGGACCGGCAGCACGATGGAGAGATTCATGCGCTGTGACTGCGGCATGAGGCCCTGTGGAGCGGCCAACCCGCGCGCGACAGCGGGACGAACATGGCCGTGAAGCATCTGGCGGACAGCTTGCGAGTTGCCCCCAAGCGATATGTAGAAGAAGCAGAAGGCAACTGCCGTCCGGTATAGGTTTTTAATCGTCACAGGCGAATCCATTCGCGGTAAGGGGGCTCTATATCCCGGTCCCGGTCTTTCTAATGGCACTGCAGCTCGGAGCGGTGAATCGGAAAACAAAGTTGGAAAGGTTGACTCCCTGATTGTCGCTGAAGGGGAGAACTTTTGTGCTGTAAAAAGCGGGAAAGACTCGACTTCCAGTAATCAGTTCTGCAACCTTCGGTAAGTAACCGTCCTTGCCGGTCTTCAGTAATGGAACTTGACTTGAGTGGACGCGGCAAAATAGGTTTTCGGCATATCCCAGTGAAGCGGCGGTAGGTCTTCGTGGAGCAAGGATGCGTGTGTGGAAAGCGGAAAGGGGATGTTCGCAACCATGAGTGTTGAGGGGCAAATGCCTGCGGAGCCTGACCAGGAACAGCTCGCGTGGCTGGCGCTGGCGCTGACGCCGGGATTGGGACCGAAACGGATTCTGGATGCGGTGCAGGAGATCGAGTCGCCGTGCCGCATCTTCGAGCTGCCGCTGACCGCGCTCGAAGGACTGCGCTTTCCGGCCGAGGCCGCCCAGTTCGTCTTTGATGGCAAGGCGCGCGCGGCAGCTGCGGCCGAATGGGGAAGGGCGCGAGAGCATGGCGTTTCGATAGTGTGCTTCAGCAGCGAAGCGTATCCGGAGCGGCTCAGAGAAATTTACGATCCTCCGCCTGTCTTGTGGGTGATGGGTGATGTTTCGCTGCTGCGCAGGCCGGCAATTGCGATAGTGGGCACGCGGCATCCCTCGCCGTATGGAAGCGGAGTGGCCGAGATGCTGGCTCGCGACCTGGCGGCGCGGCGGCTGCTCGTCATTAGCGGCATGGCGCGCGGCATCGACTCCTGCGCGCACAAGGGAGCGCTGGCGGCGCACAGGCCCACGCTGGCCGTGTGGGGCACGGGAATCGACGTGGTGTATCCCAGGGAGAACAGAAAGCTGGCCGCCGAGATTGTGGCCACCGGCGGCACGCTGGTGAGCGAGTTGCCGATGGGGACGTTTCCCGCGCCGCAGAACTTTCCCCGCCGCAACCGGATTTTGAGCGGCCTGAGCGTGGGCGTGCTGGTGGTGGAGGCCAGCGAGAACTCAGGGACGCGGGTAACGGCGCGCTGCGCGGCCGAGCAGAACCGCGACCTGTTCGCCGTGCCCGGCAACGTCACCAGCAAAGGCTCGTGGACGCCGAACACGTTGATCAAGCAGGGCGCAAAGCTGGTGGCCACCTGGGAGGACGTGTGGGAAGAGATGCCCTCGCAGGTACGGCTGGAACTGGAGGCCGAAGCCCCGGCTGAATCCAAACTGGAAACGGCCGCATCCTTATTGCTTGATCCGGCGCTGCGGCCGGAAGAAGCCATGGTGCTCGAAGTGCTGCGCACAGACGAGAGCCTGCAGATGGATGGGATTCTCGAGCTACTTGAGACGCAACTGACGTCTTCAGAAGTATTTACAGCACTCTTTGAGCTGGAGATGGCGGGCCGCGTGCGCTGCCTGCCAGGCAAAAATTACGTCAGGACGCTGTAAAGACAACCGCGCGGCAGGCGCCGCAAGGACGGATGGCTGGCATGCACGTCCGGGTGAAGGGTTTGGAAATTTTTCCGTCTAATCAATCCGGAGCCGGATTTACTTGGCTGCTCGGCCGGCAAGAGATGGTTCAGCAGGCATTTGCGGGGAGAAATTCATCTCTGGGATGAGGTATTGTTTACGCCTGGAAAGAGGATTCCGGAGGCCGGAAATCCAGGCGGAGAGTGGAAAAGGTGCGGTGTTCCGTGGTACGGTGCAACACTTGCGGGCTGATTTTTCCTCCTGATTCGGGAGACACCGGCTCGCGGCGCGGGTTCAACCAAAATGAGTCCGCGCCGACAAGGCAAGACAGGCGGCGCACGGGTTGAGTCCAATATGGATGGAAAACCCGCCACCGGAAACAAGTAAAGGGTAAGAGAGGAAACTGAAGTCAGGATGGCAGCGAGCAGAGCATTGGTGATCGTCGAGTCTCCCGCCAAGGCAAAGACGATCGAGAAATATCTGGGCAAGGGGTTCGATGTGCGCGCTTCGGTAGGCCACATCATGGACCTGCCCAAGAACGACATTGGCGTGGAGCTGAAGAAGCGGACGTTCGAGCCGGAGCTGGTGGTGTCTCCGGGCAAGGAAAAGGTTGTCGACCAGCTCAAGAAACTGGCCTCCAGGGCCGACGAAGTGTATCTGGCGCCCGACCCGGACCGCGAGGGCGAGGCGATTGCGTACCACTTGGCGTTGCAGCTCGGGACCAACTCCAAGGAGAGGAAAAAAATTCGCCGCGTCACCTTCAACGAGATCACGAAAAAGGCCGTGCAGGATGCGTTCAAGCATGCGCGGGACATCGATCAGAATCTCGTGGACGCGCAGCAGACGCGACGCGTGCTCGATCGCCTGGTGGGCTACCAGATTTCACCGCTCTTGTGGGACAAGGTGCGGCGCGGATTGTCAGCCGGCCGTGTGCAGACCGTGGCTCTGCGCCTGATCGTGGAGCGCGAGCGGGAGATCGGCGCATTTCAGCCGGTGGAATACTGGACCCTCGACGCGCTGCTCCATCCCGAGCGCCGTAACCGCGAAAAGTTCAAGGCGCGGTTTGTGGGCATCGATGGCGAGCCGGCACGCGTGGCGAACGGCAAGGATGATAAGGACGGGAAAGACCAGTTCCTTTCCAACGCGCTGCCCGGCAAGAAGGCGATGGACGCGGTTCTGGCCGCGCTCCAGGACGCCAGGTGGTCCGTTACCGGCGTGCAGGCCCGCGAGCAGCAGCGGCGGCCGGTGGCTCCGTTCATCACCAGCCAGTTGCAGCGCGACGCGGCCAACAAGCTGGGCTTCAACGTGCGCCGCACCATGGGCGTGGCGCAGCGGCTCTATGAAGGCGTGGACCTGGGCAGCGAAGGCACCACCGGCCTGATCACCTACATGCGTACCGACTCGCCGCGCGTGGCCCCGGAGGCGGTGACCGCGGCGCGTGCGTGGATCGGCAAGGAATTAGGCCCGCAGTATCTGCCGGCGGCGCCCAACGCATACAAGGGCAAGAAGGATGCGCAGGACGCGCACGAGGCCATCCGGCCCACCGACGCCGCGCGCACACCGGAGTCGATCGCCCGCTACCTGACCGACGAGCAGTTGAAGCTCTACACCCTCATCTGGAAGCGGTTCGTAGCCTCGCAGATGGTTCCGGCTGTCTATGACGTGACCACGGCGACCATCGCCGCGGTTTCGTCGAAGACCGGCAAGACATACGACTTCCGCGTGAGCGGCTCGGTGCTGCGCTTTGACGGCTTTCTGAAGCTCTATGAGGTCTCTGAAGATAAGAAGGACGAGGACGACGAGTCTGCAAACCGGCTGCCCAGCCTGGACGGCGTAAAGACGCTGGGCATGGACGAATTGCTGCCCGAAGAGCACACCACGCAGCCTCCGCCGCGCTATAACGAGGCCTCGCTGGTGAAAGAGCTCGAAGAGCGCGGCATCGGACGGCCGTCCACCTACGCATCGATCATCAACACCATCCAGGACCGCGAGTACGTGGTCAAGCACGGCGGCTCGCGCGGACGGTTCTATCCCACCGAGATCGGCGTGGTGGTGTGCGACCTGATGGTGAAGAATTTCCCCTACATCTTCGACACCCAGTACACGGCCCGGCTCGAGGAAGAGCTGGACGACATCGAAGAGGGCAAGGAGAAGTGGACCGATCTGCTCAACGGCTTCTACGACCACTTTGAGGACGAGCTGAAGGTGGCCGGCAAGAAGATGGAAAACATCAAGCGGATGGAAAAGATGACCGGCGAGAAGTGCGAGGTCTGCGGATCGCCGCTGGTGTTGAAGTGGGGCAAATTCGGCACGTTCTACGCGTGTTCGGCCTACAACAAGAAGGACCCGGCAAGCTGCACGTTTACCAAGGAAAACATCGCCGCCAAGCCGGATCTGAACACGCCCGAGGCGCAGGACGTGGGCGAGACCGAGGAGTACTGCGAGAACTGCGGCAAGGTGATGGTGCTGCGGCGCGGACTGTTCGGGCCGTTCATGTCGTGCCCGGATTACAACGCCGACCCGCCCTGCAAGACCTTCCGCAAGCTGAGCCAGAAGCAGCAGCAGAAGCCGCCCGAGCCCACCGGCGAAGACTGCCCGGCGTGCGGCAAGCCGCTGGTGCTGCGCCAGGGCGCGTATGGCGAGTTCGTCTCCTGCTCGGGATATCCGAAGTGCAAGTACATCAAGCAGAACCTGGTTGAAGGCATGAAGTGCCCCAAGTGCGGCGACGGGGACATCGCCGAGCGCAAGGCGCGGCGCGGCAACGTCTTCTGGGGCTGCACGAATTACCCCAAGTGCGACTTCACTTCCAACCTGAAGCCGGTTCCCAAGAAGTGCCCCGCGTGCGGCAGCCCGTACCTCGTCGAGAAGACGCTAAAATCAGGCGTGTATCTCGAGTGCCCAAACAAGAAGAAGACCGCCGAGGAAGAGGCCGCGCCCAAGAAGCGCGGCAAGAAGGCAGCTCCTGCGGAAGAGGAGAAGAACGCAGTGATGTGCAGCTATTCCAAGCGCATCGGCGATGCGCCGCCTCCGCCGACGGCTGAGACACACGGGCCGGTACTCGAAAAGAAGGAAGAAAAGCGCGAGCTGCAGCCAGTGTAAGGAGCGATCGGAGTGGACCGGAGCGGGCCGTTGCGCGAAGAATCACGGTTAGCCGAGTATTTTTGGAATGAATGCGCCGGCAGGTCCGTAATGGCACCAGCTTTGTGTTGGAAACTGCCTGCGCTGGCAAAGAATCGAGGAGGAGACCCAATGCGAGCCATGACGATACAGGAAATCTTGGATGCCGTCGACAACGGTCTCGCCGAAGTCTCCCGCAAGCTCGGGCCGCTTCTTTACCGATGAGGAGCTGGCTGCCGGCGCGGCGACAGGCCTGCTTCCCAGGAAGAATAATTCTGAGGCGGCGTAGCGTGCGGTAGGATAGCGAGGGTCCGGTGGTTTCGGGAGGAAGACACTGAGAACCGCGCAAAATCCCTACGACGCCGTTGCTTATCCCGGCCAGGCTTATCCCGATACGCATCCCGGACGGCTGGCGGCCATGGCGATTCTGCATGGGCTTTCGCCGGCCGCGGTAGAGAGCAGCCGTGTGCTCGAAGTGGCCTGCGGAGACGGCGCCAACCTGGTTCCCATGGCGTATGCCGTGCCGTCGGCCGAGTTTGTGGGCTTCGATCTGGCCCACGCGCCGGTGGAGCGCGGCCAGCAGCGCATCGGCGAGCTGGGTTTGAGGAACATCCGGCTGTTTCAGGCGGACCTGCTGGCCGCGGATCGTGAGCTCGGCCAGTTTGACTTCATCATTGCGCACGGGCTGTACGCGTGGGCTCCAGAGCCGGTGCGCGACCGGCTGCTGGCGCTGTGCAGCGAGCTGCTTGCCGGGCACGGTGTTGCCTTCATCAGTTACAACACGATGCCGGGCGGGCATGTGCGCACCATGCTGCGCGAGATGATGCAGCTCGGCGCCGAGGGCGTGGACAGCCTGGAAGAGCAGGTGCGCGCGGGGCTGCAGTTTCTCCACTTCGTGTGCGAGGCGCGGCCCGCGGACGACCCCTTGCGCGCCATGATGGAAAACCAGCTCCAGCGGATCGAAAACCGCTCGCTTGCCGCCACGCGTCACGACGAGATGAGCGAGTGTTATCATCCGGCGCGCTTCCTCGATTTTGTCCATCACGCGCGCCGGCATGGATTGCAGTATCTGTGCGAGTCAGGGCTGCCGGGGCCGAACGATCCCTGCTATCGTGAGCCGGTGCAGAAGGCCCTCGAGGAGATGGCCGAAGGCGATCTCCTCAAGCTGGAGCAGCTTCTCGACTGCCTGCGCATGCGGGGCTATCGCGAGACGCTGCTTTGCCGCGCGGAGCGCGCAGTGCGGCGCGATTTTCCGGTGGAGCAACTGCGGCGGTTGTCGATTGCCTCGCCCGCGGCGGCTGAGCCGGGAAAAGCGCCGGGCGCGACGGCGTTTGTGCTGCCGGGCGGAATTCGGATGGAGTCAAACCACCCTGGCGTAACGGCACTGTTGCGCGAGCTGGCCGATGCGTGGCCGCACGCAATTGCCGTGAGCAAGCTGGAGCCGCGGCTGGCTGAAGCGGGGCTCGGGCTGGAGCAGGACGGCGCGGCGTGGCTGATCCGGCTGGCGATTGCCAAGATGATCGAGCTGCGCGCGTGGAGCCCGCCGCTGGCGCATGGGATTACGGAACGGCCTCGGGCAAGCGCGTGCAGCCGGCAGGAGGGCGCCATGCGCGGCCGCGCCACCACGCTGCTGCATACAACGGCAGTCTTCGAGGATGCGAAGGCCCGGCACCTGCTGGGACTGCTGGACGGGACACGGGATCGCAGTGACCTGATTACAGCAATGAGTAGGGAATTTCCCGATGAGCCGCCGGCGGAGCTTGCCGAGGGAATCGAGCGCGGGCTCGGATTTTTCCAGGCGGCCGGAATGCTGGAGTCCTGACCGTTTGAAAACGGCGGAATCCTGTAACATGTGACCCAACGGAGAGAGGCCACGATGGAACGCATGCTGGCTACGCCGCACGACGCCGAGATCATTCTGAAACTGTATGAGCTGCGCACGGAAGCAGTGATGCGCGAGGCGCGCGCGTGGGTCTCAGGCGAGTTCTGGCCGGCCACGGCGGAAGAGTATTTTGCGGTGTCGGAGAATCCGGCCGATCCGCATAATCCACATCTGCGGCAGGTCCTGAGCTACTGGGAGATGGCCGCGGCCATGGTGCTGCACGGCGCGGTTTCAGCCGAGCTGTTTGTGGACTGCAACGGAGAGGGCTTTTTTCTGCTGGCCAAGTTTGCGCCGATTCTCGACGCAGTGCGGCAGAGCTATCCGGGCTTTCTGGCCAAGACCAGCGAGCTGGTGCGCCGGTTTTCGGGCGCGGCGCAGCGGTATGAGGCAATCCAGAAGCGGGTGGAAGCGACGCGGCCGCGCGCAGCGAAGCAGTAAGCACAGGGCGCGTATTTTAGGGTGGTTCTTTATAGTCTTTTCAGCAGCTTGTATTTCCTCGGTGGCCAAGGCCATCCTCTTTTCTCTTCAACGATACCCTTCGGCAGGCCCAGAGCAGGCTTTAAAGCTGAAGCCGTACCCTTTCAAAGCTCTTGCCTTGGTGGATGAATTTTTGGGCAGATTCTTACATGGCTCTGACAAGTGCGCCCTTGTGTAAACCGGCTGCCACGGCGCATGATGGTAGCTGTTTGAGAAAATCCATATCCCCGGAGGTTCCCATGAAGCGTATTCTCGCAGTGGCGGCGGCAGGTTTTGCCATGGCAGTTCTGGCAGCCCAGGCAGCGGATTCATCCCGGATCAACGGCTGGATTTCCGACGCGGGCTGCGGCGCCAAGCACGCCGGCAGCGGTGCCGAGTGCGTAAAGGCGTGCATCAAGAGCGGCAAGGCGCCGGTCTTTGTGGATGAAGAGAAGAAAGAAGTCTGGAAGATCGACAATCCCGATGCCGTGAAGGATTTCTACGGAGATCATGTAACGATCACGGCCACCGCCGATGAGTCAAACAAGAGCGTGCATGTCGACGCAATCGAAGCCGCCAAGTAGCCGGCGGATGGACTCGCCACGGCAGCGCGATCTCTGGTAGTGTCGTATCCGTTACCCATTGCGGGCGGGGCAAATCCGCTCCGCAATGGCGGATTTGAGACGGAGCCGGCCGCAATCGACCGGAAAGAGCATGGCGCGAGCAATCTGGAACGGCAAAGTCGTTGCCGAAAGCGATCAGACTGAGGAAGTGGAAGGGAATGTGTACTTTCCCGAGTCCAGCCTGAAGCGGGAGTACTTTCGGCCCAGCACCACCACTTCCACCTGTCCCTGGAAGGGCCAGGCTCGCTACCTGACCCTGGTCATCGACGGGCAGGACAATCAGGATGCAGCCTGGTACTACCCTGACCCGAAGCCTGCGGCGCGCAAGATCAAAGGCTATGTGGCCTTCTGGCGCGGCGTGGAAGTGGAAAAGTGACGAAGCAGGGAACAGGGATCAGGAGTCAGGGATCAGGAAAACAAGTCCGGCTGAGCGTGGTTTTACTGGCTGCGCTGGGCTTGATTGCGTCCGCAGGCTGCGCGCATAAAACCGCCGCTCCGGCGCCCGCTGCGCCCACGCTGGCGGGCGATGCTGCGCATCCCGGCCACGCGCAGGGCTGGGTGGATACAAGGCTCTACTTTGGGCTTGGACCCGCAGACGAGCCGGAGAAAGGCGTCAGCGAAGTGGCGTGGCGTGCGTTCCTTGACCAGGAAGTGACTCCGCGCTTTCCCAACGGACTGAGCGTGGTGGACGTCTACGGCCAGTGGCTGGGCAAGGGTGCGGCCACGCCGGAGCGGCTGCGCTCCAAGCTGCTCATCATCGACTATCCTGATAACGCCGACAACCGCACCAAGATCGACGCCATCCGTGCGGCGTGGAAGCAGAAGACCGGCGACCAGTCCGTGCTGATGGTGACCGCGCCGGCCGATGTATCGTTTTAAGATAGAAATGCGAGCTCGCTGTGCGTGGCTTTAAAAACCAGTGGTCTCCAGCAGAGACCCGAGCGCGAGAATTCCAGAAAGCGCAAGCCTGATTTTTCTTTTTATTACCTGATTTAAATCAAGAACGCGTGGTTTTGCCGATGAAGTCCTGTAAACTGCCCAGGCCGCCGGCTCTCAGGATGCTTTCCCCGCAACAGAAACATGTTGGTCGTCCCGGAGAAACTGCTCGTGGAAAGAAATCTGGATACCCAAGACACGGCCATCCTGAAAGGGCTGGCGATCACAGCCATCGTCTTCCATAACTTCTTTCACTTTGTCAGTCCGGCCCGCCAGAACGAGTTCACCTTCGATCCGGCCAGGTTCATGGTCTTCCTTGACACGGTGAAGCACCCCTCGCTGGCCATCCAGGCATTCTTTTCGTTCTTTGGACATCTCGGTGTCCAGGTCTTCATTTTTCTTTCCGCGTACGGCCTCTCGCGAAGCCACTGGGACGACCCCACCTCCTGGATCGGATTTATGGGGGGCAGGATCAGGAAGCTCTATCCGCAGTTCGCGCTGGTGGTGGTTCCCTGGTTTGTCGTGTCGGCCATTCACTCCATGTCCCTGGCGGTGAGCGGGTGGTTCGGACTCGATCTGGCATTCCTGTTTTTTGGCTTGCCCAGCGTCCTCGGCTACGGTATTCCGCCGGTTGGACCCTGGTGGTTTATCCCTTTCATCGTCGAGCTCTACGCCGTCTGGCCGCTGCTTCGCACCATCACCAATCGGTTTGGCTGGTACGGTCTCCTGGTGCTTGCGGTGCTGTGCCTTGCCGTCGGCCACGCCGTCGATCCGCTGATGACCCGCTGGTCAACCAATCTTATGTTTACTCCCATCGGGCGCATGTCGGTGATCTGCTTCGGCGTCGCCGCTGCGCGCTACCCTATCCGCATCAACGCCCCTCTCGCGCTCGCCGGACTGGCAGTCCTGCTGCTTGGCAGCCGGTACGGGGTGCTCTGGCCGCTGAGCTTCATTGGCGCCCTGATCGTGGCTCTCTGGATGTACATGCAGGTGCGCGGCGCTCTCCGGAAGATTCCGTTCCTCGTGCGTCTGGGCGACTACTCTCTGCTCGTCTTCCTGCTGAACGCGATCGTGCGCGATCAGTTTCTGCCCTACGCCACCTCGCCCGCCTTGCAGTTGCTCTTCGGCGTGGCGACCGCAGTTGTCTCCTTTGGCGTTGCCGCCTGCATGTACGAATTTTTCATCTCCCGCCGCCGCCCCGCGAAAGCCCTGGCCGCCTGAGCGCACGGTCCGCCCTGTTGCCCGGAGCCGGCTCAGTACGCCTGCAACTGGTCCAGCGGCAGACGGACGCGGAAGCATGTGGAGCCCGGCTCGGATTTCACGCTCAGGTGGCCGCGGTGCTTGCGGACGATGCGCATGGCGTAGTCGAGGCCGAGACCCAGGCCGCGGCCCGGCGCCTTGGTTGTAAAGAACGGCTCGAAGATGCGCTCCTGCAGCTCGGGCGGGATGCCGGGGCCGGTGTCCCAGATTTCCACCAGCAGCATTTCGCCTTCGAGCCGGCAGGTGATGCGCAGCAGGCCGTGATTGCCGAGCGCGTCGAGCGCGTTTTCGATGAGCGCGGTCCACACCTGGTTCAGCTCGCCGCCGTAGGCGCTGATGCGCGGCAGATCGGGCGCGTAGTCGCGCTCGATCTGCACATGGTCCATGCGCGAGCGCATCATCTGCAGCGTGGCGTCCAGGCCGGCCGGCACGTCCACTTCGAGGATAGGCGCGCGGTCCATGTTGGAGTAGTCCTTGACGGCGCCGATGAGGTCGAAGATGCGCGCGGTGGAGTTGACCAGCGTTTCTGCGGCCCGCGTGGAGCGCAGGTAGCGCGCAAAGAACTGGAGCGAGATGCACAGCTCGGCCGGGCTCAAGATAGCGCGAAGCTCGTCGAGATCGGCGGCGGTGACGCACTGCTCGGCAAGCTGCGGCGCGATCTCCCACACGTCTTCGCAGCCGATGCCGGCCAGCCATGCGCGGAGGGCTTCCTCGCGCGAGATAAAGGCCAGCGCGCCCGGCTCCGGCGCAGGTGCGGGCACGGGCAGTGTGCGGGTGAGCACTTTTTCCTCCCACGCAACAATGCCGCGAATCTGCTCTTCCTTGAGCGCCAGCTTGACCAGCTTGAAGCGGTTGTTGCGGTTGGCCTGCAGTGCTTCAACCAGCGTGGCGGCGGCGCGCTGCGCGGCTGAGGCTGGATTGTTGAGCTCGTGGGCCAGGTTGCCGGCCAGCTTGCCGAGCGCCGTGAGCTTTTCCGCCTGCTGCTCGATGCGCGTGACCTCGCGCACGCGGTCAAGCAGCGTACTCACCGAGCGCTGGGCCATGGAGGGAATGGCCGCCAGCATGGCAGGAAAATCGTCGCGATGAATGAGCAGCGCCCAGACCGGCGAGATGGCCAGTCCCTGGCCGCCATAGCCCTTCATGCGCGAGTAGGGCAGCAGGCCGGTCATCTGGCCGGTGCGGCCGATGAACAAGGCCATGGGCCCGCCGTGCAGGCGGCGGACGTGAATCTCGCCCTTGAGGATGAGCACCATGTGCTCGGCGACCGCCCCTTCTTCAAACAGCACTTCGCCCGCGCCGGCCACCACCTCGCGACCATTGCGGGCCAGCCACAGGCGCTCTTCGAGCGGCAGCCCGTGGAGCGGACCGATGTGTTCGAGCGCGGCGGCAATCTCTTCCGGTGGTGTAGGAGTTGCGGGTGCGGTTACGGCGAGGGAAAGCATCCGGGACCTCCGTGAAGCACATCTTCAGAATAGTGGATCGCACGGGTGCAGATTTCCACGAAGCACAGAGAGAGAGCCGCCGCTACAACCGCTCGAGCAGCGCCATTTCTTCGTCCTGGAGGGACAAGCGGAAAATAGCCCAGGGGGAAGTCCGCCGAGGCGGACGCAACCCTGGGAAGCGAAAAGGAAAGATTGAATCAGCCCTGTAGGAGCCGGGTAAAAATCCTCATGATTCCTTCCCTGCGATTGCCCCGTCCGATCAGAAGCCACGGCGCTTATGGATGGTATGATGGTGCGGCTTCTATACGTGTACAAGGAGAACGGTCCATGCTGAAAGCCTTTACAATGGCCGCGGCTTTAACGCTTGCGGCCTGGTCGGCGGAAGCGCAGCCGTCGACGGTGAGCTTCGACTCGGCGACGCAGGTGTTTCGCCTCGATGGCGGCAACGTTTCGTATGTCTTTGGGGTGAACCCGCGTGGCGAGCTGCAGCAGCTCTACTGGGGCGGACGGCTGGGCGCGACAGACAGTTTTCCCGCGGCGAAACCGATGCCGGAATGGGCCTCTTTCGACGACTCTTACACGAATACGCCACAGGAGTACCCCGGATGGGGTGCGGGGCTTTACGTGGAGCCGGCGCTGAAGATCACCTTTGCTGACGGCAACCGCGACCTGGTGCTCCACTACGCGAGCCACAAGGCCACCGAGCACGGCTTCGACGTGGAGCTGAAGGACATCGAGCGGCCCATCTACGTGACGCTGCACTACGCGATGGACCCGGAGACGGGCGTGCTGGCCCGGTCGGCGACCATCGAGAACCGTGATGCGGAGCCGGTGACTATCGAGCAGGCCGCGGCGGCCTCGTGGGCGCTGCCGGCCGGCAAGTACACGCTGAACTACCTGACCGGCCGCTGGGCCGGCGAGTGGACGCTGAATCAGGTGCCGTTCGAGCACGGCGAGCGGGTGATGGAGAGCCGGCGCGGCTCGACCGGCCACCAGGCGAATCCGTGGTTTGCCATTCAGGCCGGCGCGGCCGATGAAGAGCACGGCGAAGTATGGTTTGGCGCGCTGGGCTGGAGCGGCTCGTGGCGCATCACCGTGGAACGCGACCAGCTCGACGCGATCCGCGTAACCGGCGGTTTCAATCCCTTCGACTTTGGTTACGTGCTCCATCCCGGGCAGTCGCTGGAGACGCCGGTGTTCTATGGCGGCTACTCGGCGCATGGGCTGGGCGGAGCGTCGCGTGTGCTGCACCTCTACGAGCTGAAGCACATTCTGCCGCGCACCGAGGCAACCAGGGGCGCGGAGATGCCGCGGCCAAGGCCGGTGCTTTACAACTCGTGGGAAGCGACCGAGTTCAACGTGAGCGAGGCCGGGCAGATGGCGCTGGCCGAGAAAGCCGCGGCGCTCGGCGTGGACCGCTTCGTGATGGACGACGGCTGGTTCGGCCAGCGCAAGAACGATCATGCCGGCCTGGGCGACTGGTATGTGAATCCGCAGAAGTTCCCGCATGGGCTCAAGCCGCTCATCGATAAGGTGCATGCGCTGGGCATGGACTTCGGGCTGTGGGTCGAGCCGGAGATGGTGAATCCGGACTCCGATCTGTATCGCAAGCATCCGGACTGGGTGCTGCGCTTTCCGGGGCGTCCGGAGACCGAGCAGCGCAACCAGCTTGTGCTCAACCTGGCCCGGCCCGATGTGCGCGCCTACGTCTTCGGCTTTCTCGACAAGCTGCTCACTGAGAACGATATCGCTTTCCTCAAGTGGGATTACAACCGCAACTGGAGCGAGCCGGGATGGGACCAGCTTCCCGCCAGCGAGCAAAAGGATGTGTACGTAGCCTTCACGCGCAACCTGTACTCGATTCTGGCCGAGCTGCGGCAAAAGCATCCCAAGGTAGAGATCGAGTCCTGCTCAGGCGGCGGCGGGCGCGTCGACCTGGGTATTTTGCGCTACGTGGACGAGGTGTGGCCCTCGGACAATACCGATCCCTTTGACCGGCTGACCATCCAGAACGGATTCACCTACGCCTACACGCCGCAGGTGATGATGGACTGGGTGACCGACTCGCCGCACTGGATGAACAATCGTGCCACGTCGCTCCAGTACCGGCTGCTCAGCTCGATGCAGGGCTCGCTGGGCATCGGCGCCGACATTACCAAGTGGACGCCCGAGGAGACCGCGACCGCCAAGCGGCTGATCGCGGCCTACAAACAGGTGCAGCCGACGATTGTGCAGGGCGAGCTCTACCGGCTGATCTCGCCGCTGAACGGCAGCGAGTTTTCCGCCACGGAGACAGTGCGCCGCGACCAGGGCCAGGCGGTGGTGTTTGCGTTCATTCATTCGACACAGGAAGGACGCGGGTTCCCGCTGCTGAAGCTCGAAGGACTGAACCCCAAGGCCGAGTACACGCTGAGCGCAATTGAAGGCAAAGCCGGCCCGGACACGCCCGCAACCGCCAGCGGCGCGTGGTGGATGCATCACGGGCTGGCGATGGACGCGAGCTTCAAAGGGGACTTTCAGGCTGCCGCGTTTCGGCTGGACCGGAAGTAGTGGTGTTTGTGCTTTTCCACCCAGGTTCGTGGATGGTCAGAAAGGACGATAAAAAACTGGAATATTTGTATCCCACCTTAACCGCGATAAAACTGCGGTGAAAGTGGAGTACCCGTGTTTCTGCCGATTGAAGCTGCTATTGTCCCGGATGTGGTTTTGTGGAGGCTGCGGCGTCGACGAGCTTTTGGAGTTGCGTAAGCACGACGAAGTCGACCAGCTCCTGCGGCTTGGCGGCTTCCTGGATGAATGCGGTCTGCTCGGCCTGCCATCCGGCCGGTGGGGCGTTGCCCGAGCGCAGATATGTGATTGCATCCAGGCCGATCTGGCCGAGCTTGGGCCACTGACTGATGCGGTTCGTCTCTAGTTGAAGCAGCGGATTGCGCACCGCCATGCTCTCCAGCGCGGGTGCGGCGTAGACCCAGTAGCGAAAGATGGTTTGCAACTGATCCAGTGCGTCCTTGTCGCCCGGGTCCTTGTCACTGTTGAGCGCGGCGTTGACGAGCAGTTCAAGCTGGTGGCGCAGCGGCGGGTCAGGGTGCACGGCGTCCACGAGCTGATCGAGCGGTGTGAGCTGTGTTGTGTGCTGCTCACGGTAGCGCTCGGAGAAGTCGACCGGCTGGAGGGTCGAGGCAAAGAGCGCGAGTGCGCCGTCGTCTTCCGCGCCGGCAAGCTGGCGCAGCGCGCGCTCCGGGTAAGAAAGGTGCGTGAGCCCCTCGGCATCGAGCCGGATGGATTCGATGGCAAGTCGGCGATACATGTCGTCCACGTCGCGGTCGGAGGCCGGCGACCAGAAACGCTCGGCCACTGCCGCCGCGCGCGGCCAGATGCGCGAGTCGATGGTGAGCGGCGAGATGTGCTCGCCCCACATGCAGGCCTCGCCGCCCAGGATCAGCTTGGACTGCTCAGGCGTGAGATCGGAGCCGGGCGGGATGGGATCGGCGAGGAACACGTCGGCGGCCGAGTACATGTGGTCGAGATAGTAGGCGTGGGAGTAGATGCCGTTGTGTCCCTGCCTGGCCGCGTTGATCAGGAACTCGGTTCCGTGCCAGTTCTGGATGACCGCGTCGCGCGGCAGATTGGGGCTGAGAATCTCGTCCCAGCCCACCATGCGCTTGTGATACCTGGCCAGGATCTTCTCGATGCGCGTGTTGAAGTAAGCCTGCAGCTCGGCGGATGTCTTGAGTCCGTGTGCGCGCATGAAGGCCTGGATGTGCGGGTTTGCAGCCCACTGCTTGCCGTTGCTCTCGTCGCCGCCGATGTGCATGTAATCATCGGGGAACAGGTGCGCCATCTCGCCTAGGAACGCGTCGAGAAACTTGTAGGTGGACTCGCGCGTGGGGTCGAGCGCGGCGTCGTGGATGCCGAAGACGGTCTGCACGGAGTAGGGACCGGGCGCGCTGCCCAGCTCCGGATAGCCCACCAGCCACGAGGTGGAGTGGCCGGGCATGTCGAATTCGGGCACCACGCGGATGCCGCGCGCCGCGGCGTAGGTGATGACCTCGCTTATCTGCTGCTGCGTGTAGTAGAGTCCGTTGGAGCCAAGCCCTTGCAGCTTGGGAAAGACGCGGCTCTCCACGCGGAAACCCTGGTCTTCCGTCAGGTGCCAGTGGAGCACGTTGAGCTTCACGGCAGCCATGCCATCGAGGGTGCGATCGATCACGTCGACGGGAAGAAAGTGCCGCCCGCAGTCGAGCATGAGCCCGCGCCAGGGAAAGCGCGGCGCGTCTTCAATGTGCACGGCGGGAAAGAGGAACGAGGAGCCGGCGGGCTGCGCGAGCTGGAGTAGGGTTTCAAGGCCGTGGAGTGCGCCGACGTCGGTTTTGGCGCGAAGCGCAATGCTGTGATCGTCGATGTCGAGGGTATAGCTCTCGTCTTCGCCGAGCGTGGGGTAAGGGCTGGAGGCGGGCGTGGCCACATCGATGCTGAGCGTGGCGCCAGATGCAGCGGGTGTGCGCGCGAGCTGCACGCCGGTGCGCATTTCGAGCCGGCCGATGAAGCGGACCGCGGCCTGGCTCAGCCGCGCGCCGGCGTTGCCGTGGATGGCATAGCTGAACGAGCCGTTGATCGGCAGGCTGCCGGGCCTGGCCGTCAGCGATGCGGGCAACGGCATGAGCGTGTTGACGAACGCGGCGCCAGACGCGGGCTGCGCGATGAGCGCGACCGGAAAGAGCAAGGCGATAAGGGCAGGCAGAAGCGCAGCGCGGCATAGTTGAGAGGTCATCTTCGACTCCGGCATAGTTCTCCAGTATGGTAACGGTTGGGCGGCGAGAGAACAGGGCCGGCGGTTGACAGGTAGTCAGCGGATGCAGATCGATCGAAGCCGAGTGTATCCGAGGTATATTTCGATTTCAACCTTTTTATTGTTTTTATTTTCCTATAGTGTACACTTGGCGAATGGTGCGGGAGCGTGATCAGGATGCGTGAAGGGGTTTGCAGGTGGAGGACGGTGAAGGCCCTGGCCTTTGCAGTGGGGTGTTGGTGTGCCGCTGTGGGCGGGTCGGCGCAGGGAATGACCGGGTATACGCTGCGCAGCGAGCGGCTGACGGCAAAATTCGAGGTTGCCAACGGGAGCCTGCGCGTGGCGGGCGTGGAGGATCGCCGGACGGGAGCGCGGCTTGATCCGGGCGAGGCCTTCAGCCTGAAGTTTGGTGATGGCAGCGTGGTGGCCGCGTCGCAGATGACGCTGAGTGCGTCGCCGGTGCGGTCGGCAGTTGCAGCCAGGCCGGCGGCCTCGCGTGCGGCGGAGCGGATTGCGGGCAACGAAGTCTGCGCAGATCTGAGCCACGGTGCGCTGGCCGTGCGCTGGTGCGCCATTCTGCGCGAGGGGACAAATTACATCCGGCAGGAGATCACGCTGAAGGCCGAAGGCCAGCCGGTGAACCTGGCCGAGGTGCGCATGTTCGACTTTGCCGCGCCGGATGCGCAGGTAGTGGGCCGTGTGCCGGGCTCTCCACTCGTGGATGGGAATTTCTTCTTCGGTTTCGAGTTTCCGCTGTGTCACAGCGCAGTGGACAGCGGACAGGCGACGTCGCTTCTCGAGCGAACGCTGCCGCTGGAGCCGGGGAATCCAGTCACGTACTCGTCGGTGATCGGCGTGGCTGCGCCGGGGCAGATGCGGCGGGATTTCCTGCGCTACATCGAGCTCGAGCGCGCGCACCCGTATCGCACTTTCCTGCACTACAACTCGTGGTACGACATCGGCTACGGCGAGCGCTACAACGAGGCGGAGGCCCTGGACCGCGTGCGCGCCTTTGGCGAGGAGCTGGTGCGCAAACGCGGCGTGACCATGGACTCGTTCCTCTTCGACGACGGCTGGGACGATACGCATACACTGTGGGGATTCGACTCGGGATTGCCCAACGGGTTCACCAGGATTCATGAGGCGGCGGCGCAGTATGGATTTGGCATTGGCGTGTGGCTGTCGCCGTGGGGCGGTTACAGCGAGGCCAAGAAAGAGCGCATCGCCGCCGGCGAGGCAGCCGGATACGAGACGGTGAAGGGCGGATTCGCTCTCTCGGCGCCGAAATACTACGGCCTCTTCGAAAAGACCTGCCTGCAGATGATCTCGAAGTACGGCGTGAACCAGTTCAAGTTCGACGGCACGGGCAACGCGAGCACGGTGTTTCCCGGCAGCCTGTTCGACAGCGATTTTTCGGCGGCAATTCATCTCATCGGGCGGCTGCGCGAGCAGGAGCCGGACATCTACATCAACCTGACCACCGGTACGCGGCCCTCCCCCTTCTGGCTGCGCTACGCGGACTCGATCTGGCGCGGCGGCGACGATCACAGCTTTGACGGCGTGGGAAGCTGGCGGCAGAAGTGGATCACCTATCGCGATGAGCAGACCTATCGCAATATCGTCGAAGGCGGACCGCTCTATCCGCTGAACTCGCTCATGCTGCACGGGCTGATCTTCGCAAAAGAGGCGCTGCATCTCGACACGGACCCGGACAACGACTTCATCGACGAGGTGCACGACTACTTCGGCTCGGGTACGCAATTGCAGGAGATGTACATCACGCCGTCGCTGCTGACCAAGGAAGACTGGGATGCGCTGGCCGAGGCGGCGAAGTGGTCGCGCGCCAATGCGGCGGTGCTCAAAGACACGCACTGGCTCGGCGGCGATCCAGGCAAGCTCGAGGTGTATGGCTGGGCTGCGTGGACGCCGGAGAAGGGGATTGTAACGCTGCGGAATCCGGCAGACCACGCGCAGGAGTTTGCGCTGGACGTGGCGAAAGCCTTCGAGTTGCCGGAGGGTGCGGCGCGGAGTTACCGGGCGCACAGCCCGTGGACGGCCGACCGTGGGCAGGCGCCGAAGCGGCTGCGCGCGGGCGAGGTGACAAAGATTGAGCTGCAGCCGTTTGCAGTGATCACGCTGGATGCCGAGCCGGTAAAGTAGGGTTTGCGGTTTCTGCATCTGGCTGGGTTCGCGCTTCCCCCGGCAATAGTTGGAGGAGATTCGTTGTCGAGATTTCTGCAGCAGTTGGCGCAGTCGTGGCATGAGGGGCAGCCGCGCGGGATTTACTCGGTGTGTTCGGCGCATCCGTGGGTGCTGGAGGCGGCCATGGAGCAGGCGATGGCGGACGGATCGCATCTGCTCATCGAGGCCACGTCGAACCAGGTGAATCACGAGGGCGGTTACACAGGCATGCAGCCCGCGGACTTTCGCCAGTTGGTGGAAGGAATTGCGGGTGCCAAAGGATTCGATGCGGGGCGGCTGATCCTGGGCGGCGATCACCTAGGGCCGAATCCATGGCAGCGGCGCGCGGCAGCCGACGCCATGCGCGAGGCGGAGCGGATGGTGGAGGGCTACGCGCGCGCCGGCTTTCAAAAGATTCACCTCGACACCAGCATGGCCTGTGGCGGCGAGCCCGGTCCGCTGGACGACGAGACGATTGCGCGGCGCGCGGCGCAGTTGTGCGCGGCGGCCGAGCAGGCGGCGCGCGGCGAAAAGCCGGTGTACGTGATCGGGACCGAGGTGCCGGTGCCCGGCGGCGCGACCGGGAGCCTGTCCCATCTGCATCCCACTACGCGTGAGGCGGCTGCCAAAACACTCGATGTGCACCAGCGCGTGTTTGCCGCGGCGGGCCTGGGCGCAGTATGGCCGCGGGTGATTGCGCTGGTGGTGCAGCCGGGCGTCGAGTTCAACCATTTGAGCGTCGTCGATTACGAGCCTTCGCGCGCCGCGCACCTGACCGGGCTGCTGCGCGAGCAGAAGACGCTGGTATACGAGGCGCACTCGACCGATTATCAGCGGCCGGCGGCGTATGGCGAGCTGGTACGCGACGGGTTCGCAATCTTAAAGGTGGGTCCGGCGCTGACCTTTGCCATGCGCGAGGCGCTGGAAGCGCTGGAGCAGATCGAGAGCGAGCTTATTCCTGCGGCGAAGCGCTCGCATCTGATGGATGTGCTGGAGCAGGCGATGCTCGACGATCCGCGGCACTGGGAGCATCACTACCACGGCAGCGAGCGCCAGCAGCGGCTGCTGCGCCGCTACAGCTACAGCGACCGCGTGCGCTACTACTGGACGATTCCCCACGTGCGGGACGCCGTTGAGCGGCTGATGGAGAACCTGCGCGGGGTGGAGATTCCGGAGACCATGCTGAGCGCCTGCCTGCCGGATGAGTACAAGGCTGTGCGTTCAGGCGCCTTGCAGCCCCAGGCCAGGGTGATTGTGACGCACCGCATCCGCAACGCGATTGCGCCTTACGCGGAGGCCTGCGCGATCAAGCGCGGATGACCTCAATGCCCGCGGAGGCCAGGGTCTGCTCGTCCTCGGCCGCGATCTTGTCATCGGTAATGACGGTGTGAATGGCCGAAGGCGGAGCGATGAGCGCCAGGCTGCGGCGGTTGAACTTGCTGGAGTCGCACACCGCCACCACGCGCGCGGCCGCCTCCACCATGGCGCGATTCACGCGCGATTCGAGCAGGTTCGGCGTCATAACGCCGGTTTTCGTGTCGAATCCGTCTACACCCAGGAAGAGAATGTCCACGCGGACGGAGTGGAGCACGTCTTCCGCCAGCGGACCCACGAGCGAGAAGGAGTTTTTGCGCAGGCTTCCACCGGTGAGGATGACTTCGAAGTCGGTTCCGGCCAGCTCGGTGGCGATGTTGACCGCGTTGGTGATGACAGTGAGGTGAGAAAAGCGGCGCAGCTCGCGGGCGATGGCCGTGGTGGTGGTGCCCGAGTCGAGCAGGACGCACATGCCTTCGGCAACCAGCCCGGCAGCGGCGCGGGCGATGCGCTGTTTTTCCTGGGACTGCTTGTGCTCTTTTTCAACCAGCGAGGGATCGAGCAGCGTGCCGCTTTTGGCGGAAAGCGCGCCGCCGTGGCTGCGTAGAGCAAGGCCCTTGGAGGCCAGGTAGTCGAGGTCCTTGCGGATGGTGATGCGCGAGATGCCAAGTGTCTCGCTCAGCTCGGAGATAAGCACGCGCCCCTCACGCTGAATTTTGGCGAGAATGTGCTGGCGGCGCTCGTCGATGAGCATGTCGCTTCCGATCTTCGTGGACCCATCTGTGGTGTCGGTCATGAGTTTCTGGTGACCCATTATGGTAGCAGATGCTGGAGCGCTTATGGCCCGGAGTTTACGCTGCCATCGAGAATCGGCTTGGCGCGGCCCAAAATGGTACGGCCGGTCGCGCCTTCGAGATCGAAGACGATTACATCGTTGTTGCCCTTGCGCAGCCAGGGGCCGGGCAGGTAAAGAGTCTTTTGCGGGCCGATATTCCAGATGCGCCCGAGGGGGTGGCCGTTGACCCAGACGAAACCCTTGGTGAAGGCGCTGGTATCAAGAAACGTGTCGCCCACGCGGTCGACCCGGAACGTTCCCCGATAGAAGCAGGCGCCGGCGCAGTCCACAGTGCGGAACGGAAGGTGCTGCGGGTCGTTCATTGGCAGCCCGTAGATTTGCCAGCCGGTGACCGGCCTGCCGGCCAGCGTGACTTGATGTGTAATGCCCTGGCGCTCGCCGCGGATGGCGAGAGAGAAGTTCACGCGGCCGGTATTTTCAACCAGGATATCGAGGCGCGTGTTGGGCTGGCTGAAGTCGACGGCGAGGTGGTTCTGCTTGAGCCGGCGGTCGAGCGTGCCGATGAGCCGGCCGTTGGCGTAGACCAGCGCGTAGTCGTGCACCTCGTCCACGGCCAGGTCGCCGGAGACGGGAGCGGGCAGGGTGGTGCGGTAAAGGATGTAGCCGTAGGCCTGGCCGATGTCTTCCATGGTGAGCGGCTGCGCGGATGCGATGGGCGCAGGCAGGTTCTGCCAGAGCGAGGCGGACCGGGTAAGCTGGACGGCGGGAACCGCAACCGGCGGATCGACAACCGGGACGGGCGGCGGCGTGATGCCGGTAGCTTTGGCGATGACGTCGCGGAAGAGATCGTACTTCTGCGTGGGCCGGCCGCTCTCGTCGAGCGGGGCATCGTAGTCGTAGCTGGTGACGTCGGGCTCGTAGTTGCCGTGGTCGATGTTGGCGCCGTTCATCCAGCCGAAGCTGGTGCCGCCGTGAAACATGTAAATGCTGACGGAGTAGCCCTGGAAGAGAATCCAGGCCAGCTCGTCGGCCTGCTGCCGCGCACTGGTGGTGTGGTGGCGCTCGCCCCAGTGATCGAACCATCCAGCCCAGTATTCGCCGGTCATGAACGGACCTTGTGGGCGCAGCTTGTGCAGGATCTCGAAGCCGTGCTCGGCGTCGCCGGCGCCGAAGTTGATGACCGCGGGCAGCTCGGGCAGTGAGCCGTTGAGGAGTTCCTCCGGGCCGTCGGCGGTGTAGAGCACAGCTTTGTTGAAGCCGGCATCGAGCAGCGCGTGGTGAATCTGCTCCATGTAGGTGTGGTCGCTGCCAAAGGAGCCGTACTCGTTTTCCACCTGCACGGCGATGATGGGTCCGCCGTTGCCGATCTGCAGCGGCGCAAGTTCCTGGCCCAGCCGCAGCAGCCAGCGGCGCGCGGGCTCCATGAATTTTGGATCGCTGCTGCGCACCACGATGTTGTGGTCCTTGAGCAGCCACGCCGGATAGCCGCCCCACTCCCACTCGGCGCAGGAGTAGGGCCCGGGGCGCAGGATGACGTGGAGCCCTTCGCTTTGCGCCTCGCGGATGAACTCGGCCACGTCGTGCTGGCCGCTGAAGTCATAGACGCCGGGCGTGGGTTCATGCTCGTTCCAGAAGACGTACGTAGTGATGGTGTTGAGACCCATCGCCCTGGCCATGCGCAGCCGCGCGCGCCAGTAAGCGCGTGGAATGCGCGGATAGTGCATCTCACCGGAGATGATCTGGAACGGCTTGCCGTCGAGAAGAAACTTGCCGTCTTTCACGCGGAACGAGTGTGTGGTGGAGGACGGCTGCGCGTACGACGCGGACGCAAAGAGGACGCATGCTGAGATGGCGAAGAAGGAGAGCCGTCCGAGGAAGATTCGCATCAATGATTGCCCTTTGGCATTGCCCTTTGGAGTGAGGACGTGTGACCTACCAAGGCTAATGGGTGAGGGTCGGGCGGCTCAAGCATGGAGTGGAAAGCATCAATCGCCGTTTTGACGCATCTTAAAACGAGGCGCGTAGTAGACTTGCCCTTTGGACCTGGGTGCGGATGAAAAAAGTTTGCCGCCGGGCACGGTTTTTTATGGAGAGAAGTCGATGCAGATTGTGATGGCCGCTTCCGAGTGCGTTCCGTTTGCCAAGACCGGCGGACTGGCCGATGTGGTGGGCGCGCTGCCGCGCGAGCTGGTAAAGCTGGGCCACAAGGTAACCGTGTACCTGCCGCTCTATGCGCGGGTGCGGCCCATGATTGCCGAAAATCAAAGGACGGCAGTCGAGTCGATCACCATCCCTTTCCGCTACTACAACCGGTTTGTGGGCATCGTGGACGGCGGCGCGCGCGACGGCGTGCAGTTTTACTTCATCGATTGCCCGGAGCTTTACGACCGGCCCGACCTCTACGGACCGAACGGCGGCGAGTACCTGGACAACGCCGCGCGCTTCGGCCTTTACTGCCGCGCGGTGCTGGAGGCGACCAAGCTGCTGGGCGTGCCCGACATCTTTCATGTGCACGACTGGCAGGCGGCGCTGATTCCCGTCTATCTGCGCACGGTGTACGCGTCCGATCCGATGTTCCGGCGCGCGGGCGTGGTGCTGACGCTTCACAATGCGGCGTACCAAGGAAAGTTTCCGCCGGTGACCACCGAGCAACTGCTGTTTCCCTGGGACCTGTTCACCATGGACAAGGTGGAGCAATACGACCGCTTCAACTTTCTCAAGGGGGGTGTGGTCTTTTCAGACATGCTCACCACGGTGAGCCGGCGCTATGCCGAGGAGATACAGACGCCGGAGTTTGGCGAGCAGCTCGAAGACGTGCTGCACAATCGCGCGCCTGATCTGCGTGGGATTCTGAATGGCGTGGACTACGCGCAGTGGGATCCGGCTGTGGATCGGAACCTCGCTGCGCACTACACGCTGGACGATCTCAAGGGCAAGCGCGCCTGCCGGGCCGATCTGCTGCATGCCTTCGGGCTGGAGCACGTGACGGAGACGGCGTCGGTGATCGGGATCGTATCGCGCTTTGTCACGCAGAAAGGGTTCGACATGGTCTCGCGCATCTCAGAGGAACTGGCCGCGCGCGATGTAGCGGTGGCTGCCCTCGGTTCGGGCGAGCCGATCTACGAGAATTTCTTCCGCGACTGGGCCTTCCGCCATCCGGCCAGCGTGGCCGTGCGCGTGGGCTACGATGATGCGCTCTCACACAAGATCGAGGCCGGCGCCGACATCTTTCTGATGCCGTCGCGCTACGAGCCCTGCGGATTGAACCAGATCTACTCGCTCAAGTACGGCACGGTGCCGGTAGTGCGCGCCACCGGCGGGCTCGACGACACCATCGAAGAGTGGGACGCGGCGCAGGGAACCGGCACAGGGTTCAAGTTCCATGGCTACGAGCCGCACGACCTGCTGGCCGCGATCGACCGCGCGCTGGCCGCGTTCAAAGACCAGGATGGATGGACGAAGCTCATGCGCAACGGCATGGCGCGCAACTACGCCTGGTCCGGCCCGGCGCGCGAGTACGCAGAAGTGTATAAAGAAGTGGTGCGGAGGCGAGGTTGAATCGGAAACTTGAGAACGGGCAGGACAAAAATGAAGCGCAGCGGACGCCCTTAATCGCCCCAATATATGGACTTGTTGACGGATCAACGCAAGCACTGTCATCTTGAGCGGAGAGTAGAAGGCCGAAGACCAACCGTAGCGGAACCTGCGGTTGTTTTTCGCCTGCATAACTACTTATAGCTCCCAATTCCAACGCTTTCGCCGAAGTTATATGCCGATAACAGCCTGAGCTGCCGCGCATTTTAAGCAGGGTAGAATCGATGCGCCGGGAACAGGAAGGTGGAGGATGAGACTCCTCGAAAACTCTCTTTCCCATTTCTCGCAAGCACCGTCTGCGGGCGAAGAGCGAGCGGCTGTTTCATGCAATGGCGGAGAGAGTGAGATTCGAACTCACGGTACTCGTTAAAGTACACACGCTTTCCAAGCGTGCGCCTTAAACCACTCGGCCATCTCTCCGCAGCCGGCTCGACTGTTTGAATCTATCATAAATCCGTCGCGTGGCGAGCGGCGGCGCGAACGTGGCGGACGCGGTTTTTCTTGGTTGAAAGCGTTTACTCCAATGCCCCGGCTGATTTATAGTGCCGTTTGCCCGCAGATGCGCTTCTTTTACGTGCGCCAGCGGGACTTTCTTCCCATGAGGCTTCTTCCATGCCTGGAATCTCGCGCCGCGCTCTGCTTCAGTCCGGTCTTGCGCTCTCCGCTTCTTCTGCCCTTGCACGGTCTGCGTGGGGACGTACCGCGGCTCTACTCGCCGGCGATGCGCAGGCCGCATCCACGCAGGCGCTGGCTGCCGTGGCCCCGCGCGAGCAGCTACTCTTCGATTTCGGATGGAAGTTCATCTTCGGCAACGGCGCCGATCCGCTGAAGGACCTGGACTTCGGCTACGGCCAGGGAGACTTCGCCAAGACCGGTGACTTCCGGTTCGCCAAGGTCGGCTACGACGACTCGAAGTGGCGCAGGCTGAACCTGCCCCACGACTGGGCCGTCGAGCTGCCTTTCGTGCATGACGAAGAGCAGCGATCGCACGGCTACAAGCCGCTCGGCCGCCGCTATCCTGAAACCAGTGTCGGCTGGTACCGGCGCGAGTTCGAGATTCCCGCCGGCGACGCCGGCCGCCGCATCGCGGCCGAGTTCGACGGCGCTTTCCGCAGCGTGCTTGTCTTTGTGAACGGCTGCTTTGTGGGCCGCAATGACAACGGCTACGCGCCCTTCCGCTTCGACATCTCCGACTTTCTCGCCATCGGCGCGCGCAACTGCATCGTAGTCCGCGTGGATGCCAGCTTTGGCGACGGATGGTTCTACGAGGGCGCGGGCCTCTATCGCCACGTGTGGCTGACGAAGACCGATCCGCTGCACCTGGGCAAGTGGGAGAGCGTAGTGCGGTCCGAGGTGAACGGCAGCTCGGCCGCGCTCACGCTGGAGACGGTCGTCGCGAATGAAGGCAGGCAGTCCGAAACGGCCAAGGTTGCGTGGAAGATTCTCGATGCCGCAGGCAACACCGTCGCGACCGCCGAATCGCAGGAGCAGCCGGTTGCCATCGATGGCTCCGCGCGTTTTACGGCGGCGGCGAGCGTGGCCAATGCCGCGCTGTGGTCGCCGGATGCGCCGAACCTTTACACTGCTGTCGTCACGGTCGAGTCGGGCGGCAACACGCGCGACGCCGAGCAGTTGACCTTCGGCGTGCGCGCCACGCGCTGGGATGCCGATCACGGCTTCTTCCTCAACGGCCAGCCGCTCAAAATCCAGGGTACCTGCAATCACCAGGACCACGCCGGCGTAGGCGCGGCGCTGCCAGACCGCCTGCAGTACTTTCGCCTGAGTGTGCTCAAGGAGATGGGCTGCAATGCCGTGCGCACCTCGCACAACATGCCTACGCCAGAGTGGGTGGAAGGCTGCAACCGTCTTGGCCTGATGATGATGTGCGAGACGCGGCAGATGAGCTCGAGCCCGGAGGGCCTGGCGCAGCTTGAAGTCATGGTCAAGCGCTATCGCAACGCGCCCTGCGTGATCCTCTGGTCCATCGGCAACGAGGAAGGCCATCTGCAGAACGACATGGCTGAAGAAGGCGCAAAGATTGGCGCAACCATGGCGCGCCGCTGCCACCAGCTCGACCCCACGCGCATGGTTTCCGCTGCGGTGAATGGCGACAACTCGAAAGGTGTTTCCGATGCGCTCGACGTGATCGGCTTCAATTACAACTTGCGCTTTCCTGACGGATTTCGCACGGCGCATCCCACGCGTGTGATCTACGGATCGGAGACGGCCAGCGCCATCTCCACGCGCGGCGAGTACACCACCGATCCTCTCCGCAACACGCTCAGCGCCTATGACACGAACCAGCCCGGCTGGGGCGAGACCGCCGAGGAGTGGTGGACGTTCTACGGCACGCGCGAGTGGGAGTGCGGCGGCTTTGCGTGGACCGGCTTCGACTATCGCGGCGAGCCCACGCCCTATGGATGGCCCTCGATCAGCTCGCAGTTCGGCATCATCGACACCTGCGGATTCCCCAAGGACACGTTCTTTTACTACAAATCCTGGTGGGGCAAGGAGCCGGTGCTGCACCTGTTCCCGCACTGGAACTTCGAGGGCCGGGAAGGCGACGAGATTCCCGTGTGGGCGCACTCGAATCTCGACTCGGTCGAGTTGATCGTGAACGGCAAGAGCCAGGGCAGCAAAAAAGTTCCGCACCTGGGCCATGTGGAGTGGAAGGTGCGCTACGAGCCGGGCGTGATTGAAGCGCGTGGAACCAGGGACGGCAAGGTGGTGCTCACGGAAAAGCGCGAAACCACCGGCCCCGCGGTCGCCATCCGCCTCACCGCCGACCGCACGGAGATCAACGCCGACGGCGAAGACGTTGCGGTCTTGAGAGTAGAAGCGCTGGACAAGGATGGCCGCCCGGTGCCGACGGCGCAGAATGCCGTCGCCTTCCACGTGTCGGGCGACGGCGTGCTCATCGGCGTAGGCAACGGCAACCCCAACTGCCAGGAGAGCGACAAGGAGCCAAAGCGGTCGCTATTCAACGGGCTGGCGCAGGTGATCGTGCAATCCACCCGGCGGCCGGGCGAAATTCATATCGAAGCCGAGAAGGACGGATGGGAAGGCTCCGAGCTGACCGGCGCCAAGCTTACCATCACAACCAAGCAGGTGG
>JASHPJ010000029.1 GCA_030038195.1 Acidobacteriaceae bacterium | reverse complement strand
GGCGCTGGCTACGGTGACGGTCACCGTAGTTGATTGCGCCGTCGTGATGCTGCTGGGCGAGGCTGAAATGGTGACCGCGGGCGTGGCCTTGGCCGAGACGGTGACGGAAGCGGTACCGGAAGATGGGTTGTAGTATGCCGAACTGGTCGAGTCCGGCGTGTAGCTCGCGGTCAGCGTGTCGGTACCTGTGCTTAATGCTCCAGCGGCTATGGTGATGGTGGCCGTGCCGCTGCTCAGCGTGGTTGCTGCCGAGGTGTAGCTTCCGCTTGAGAGTGTAACCGAACCCGTTGGCGTGCTGTATCCGCCGGCGCTGGCTACGGTGACGGTCACCGTAGTTGATTGCGCCGTCGTGATGCTGCTGGGCGAGGCTGAAATGGTGACCGCGGGCGTGGCCTTGGCCGAGACGGTGACGGAAGCGGTACCGGAAGATGGGTTGTAGTATGCCGAGCTGGTCGAGTCGGGCGTGTAGCTCGCGGTCAGCGTGTCGGTACCTGTGGCCAGCGTTCCAGCGGCGATGGTGATGGTGGCCGTGCCGCTGCTCAGCGTGGTTGCGGATGAAGTGTAGCTTCCGCTTGAGAGTGTAACCGAACCCGTTGGTGTGCTATATCCACCGGCGCTGGCCACGGTGATAGTAACGGTAGTCGATTGCGCCGTCGTGATGCTGCCGGGCGAAGCCGAAACCGTGACCGGTGGTGTTGCCTTGGCTGAAGTCGTCACTGTTACGGTGTTCGTGCCTGAAGCACCCAGGTATGTGTCCGATCCAGGGGCATCGGGTGTATAGCTGGCCGTGAGCGTGTCGGTTCCGCTGGGAAGCGTGCCGGCAGGCACGGTGATCGTCGCGCTTCCACTGCTTAGCGTGGTTGCGGCCGATGTGTAGCTTCCGCTGGTCAGCGTCACGGAGCCCGTTGGCGTGGGATTGCCGCTGCCGCCGCTCACAGTGACTGTTACAGACAAGGTCTGAATCGTCGAGATGCTCGCCGGTGACGGGCTTACCGTGACCGTGGGCGTCGCCTTCGGTGCATAGTCGTTGAGAAATGTATTTACGTCCAGCGATCCCAGGCCGGTGACCTCGTCGTATCCGGTGCTCAGCTCGAATCCAGCCTGGCCGCCAGTCAGGCTTGTCGGGCCGGGAATGCTGTTGTTGCACATGCTGGGCGTGCTCACGCTGCAGGAGCTCACGCCGCTCGTCGCCACGGTCGCGTCGTGAAACGCCGCAGGATCGTTCGTGGCTTCCTGGTAGAGCTGTTGATTCAGGTTGCCCTGCGCCACACCCAGCTTCTGGTTGAGCAGAGCGGCCACGCCCGCCATGCCGGGAGCGGCTGCCGATGTTCCGCAAAATCCAACAAAGTAATAGCTGCCGTTCGATCCGGCCACGCAACTGCCGTCGGCTGCGGCCATGCAGCCAAAGTAGCCGTCATGGCACGAGGCGGAAAAAGAAACGTCCGGCGTGTAGCGTCCGGTGCCCGACGACGGCACGCCTGGGGCCGTCTGCCAGGCTGGGGTCGGCGTGTTGTACACGCTTACGCCGCCGCCCGATGCGGCCACCTGCATGGAGCCCGAAGGGTCGGGTTCGTTCCATCCGCCTTCGGGGATATAGCCGAGCGCAGACAGCAGTCCCGTGCCGTTGGCGGAACTCCAGTATGCTGATGGATTGCTGGCGTCGTTAAACTCCGTTCCACCTACGCACGTGGCGTAGCTCGAGGAGCAGATCGAGTTCGGGCTGTTCGCCGCCGGGCTCGATGGGGGCGTGGCAAAGGCCGTATCGCAGCCCGATGCTCCGGAGTCGCCGGAAGACACGAAGACCGAGATGCCTTCTACGGCTGCCTGCTGAAAGAGCGTATCCCAGTACGCGACACCCGAAGAGCCGGCTGACGACTCGCAGCTTCCAAAGCTGATATTCATCACCTGCGCAGGGACGGGCGAGGTTTGCACCAGGTATTGCACATCCGTGTCCACGCCGCCGCTGGCCGTGCTGGCCACTACCAGCAGCAGATTGGCTCCCGGCGCTACGCTGCCTGCCCGCTGCACGTCGAGCGTCGCCTCGGCCTGCAGATCGATGGAGCCGCTTGACGGAGGACTCGTGTAGGCTGGGCCGGGATCCGCGCCGCCAAATGCCGTGGGCACCACCTCGGTCGGATTGCTGAATGTCGCTCCCGTCTGCTGCCGGAAGTTGGTAAAGTCGGCAAAGTCCGTGCGCGACTCGGCCACGATACCGATCGTTTCGCCGGCTCCGGTCAGGCTGGCTGGCACGTCATAGATCGTGTCAAAGTCCGCCGGCGCAATGAAGTATGCAGCCGAGCTGCCGCTGCCAATGGTCATCTGCGGTGCGCTCGTCTGCGGCGCCGTCAGGTGATGGAGCGGCCGGTCTTCAATCGCGTAGAGTCCGCGGATGGACTTGATCGCCGGCAGCAGCGACTGCGGGATCATGGGATCGCCGCTGACCGAGACAAGCCGCCGGCCATTCACCCGGTAGGCATGCACCTCGGTCCCGAAGGTCCGTCCCACGTCCGCCGCTGTCCCGCTGAAGCTGATGAAGATACGGCTGGGCGATACCCAGTTCACATGCAGCCCCTGTGACTGCAGCCACCCGGTAATCGTGGCAATGTCCTGGTCGGATAGTCCGAAACGCTCGCCGAACTCCTCGGGCGTAAGCCAGTGGTGGTAAGCGGGTGAAGCCGGATCCTGCTGCTCGGCAAGCAACTGCTCCAGGGCCTGCTCCTGCTCGGGTGACCGCGACAGGACAACGGTCATCGGCGCCAGTGCCTGATTTCCGGGCAGAGCCCCCAAGTCGTTGGCCGCATTTGCCCAGAGAGGATGGTGGTTGGGCAGCGCACGCAAGCGGCCCGGATCGACCGCTCGCGTAATGCGGTTGGGAACCTGGGCGCGCAACCCCGCTGCCGGCCACGCCAGAAGCATCGCAAATAAAAGCAAAATAACCGGATTTGCCCTACTGACCGGCGAGTACGCCGGGTCGCAGCAGCCGGGGAGAGAGACAGAAAAAGAGCGGGGGAGGAGCTTGCGCATCGAGTCTCGATCCTTCTGGGCCCTGAGTGGATGATTGATTATAGGAGAAACTTTAGTAATTTTTAATGGTACTAACGGGTAACTTGCAGAAATTTCATTTGTGGCCGGCAGCCCGGCCGGTAAATATAGCTTGCAATTTGCAAGGTAGATCGACAAGAATGCTGGAGCAAGAATGCTGGAAGGCGGCTTCTGGCGATGGCTGCCTGCTCCGGGCGTAGCCAGAGCAGTGAATGGAGGCGGAAATGAGTGGAGTTCGTGTGCTGGTGGGGACGCGCAAGGGCGCGTTTGTCCTGACCGCGGATGGCAAGCGGCGCGACTGGCAGGTGAGCGGCCCATTCTTTGCCGGGTGGGAGATCTATCACGTGAAGGGCTCGCCCGTGGATCCCGACCGCATCTACGCTTCGCAGACCAGCGGCTGGTTCGGCCAGCTCGTCCAGCGGTCGGACGATGGTGGCAAGACCTGGTTCCAGCCCGGCGTCTCGCCAGCGGAAGCCGGACCGCCCGTTTTTCCAGCCACGATCAGCAATCGGTTCGTCTACGATTCATCGCCTGCAACCGGCAAGCCGCTCACCACGCACCAGTGGTACGACGGCACACAGCACCCCTGGGAGTTCAAGCGCGTGTGGCACTTCGAGCCGTCGCTTACTGACGCGAACACCGTCTACGCCGGGGTGGAGGATGCGGCGCTGTTCCGCTCCACCGACGGCGGAGAAAGCTGGCAAGAGCTCTCCGCACTGCGCGGGCACGGCACCGGTCCGCAGTGGCAGCCTGGTGCGGGCGGGATGGGCCTGCATACCATTCTCCTCGATCCGACAAATCCGGATCGCATCTACATTGCCATCTCGGCGGCGGGAGCCTTCCGCACGGACGACGCGGGGGAAACCTGGAAGCCGATCAACAAGGGGCTGCGCTCGCAGTACATTCCCGACCCCACGGCGGAGGTTGGCCACTGCGTGCATCACGTGGCCATG
Source organism: Acidobacteriaceae bacterium (assembly GCA_030038195.1). Lineage (GTDB taxonomy): Bacteria > Acidobacteriota > Terriglobia > Terriglobales > Acidobacteriaceae > Telmatobacter. Next base: position 4,495 of record JASHPJ010000029.1, on the reverse strand, counting down.
CATCCCGTGCGTCCCGATGTGCTCTTCATGCAGAAGCACTGGGACGTGATGCGCTCAGACGATGCGGGCGATAACTGGCGCGAGGTAAGCGGCAACCTGCCCACGGACTTTGGATTCGCCATCGACGTGCACGCGCATGAGCCGGAGACGCTCTACGTGGTGCCGATCAAGAGCGACTCGGAGCACTTCCCCATCGACGGCAAGCTGCGCGTCTACCGCAGCCGGACGGGCGGCGGCGAGTGGGAGCCGCTCGAAAAGGGGCTGCCGCAGAAGGACTGCTACGTGAACGTGCTGCGCGATGCCATGGCCGTCGACCGGCTGGAAGAGTGCGGCATTTATTTCGGAACGACCGGCGGGCAGGTGTACGCATCGTCCGACTCGGGAGATACATGGGAGCCGATTGTGCGCGACCTGCCGGTGGTGCTCTCAGTCGAGGTGCAGACGCTGCAATGAGCGGAGGCGCTGCGGAAACCAGGACCATCCGGGTGCAGATTCCCTACCATCTGCGTAGTCTAGCGCAGGTGAGCGGCGAGTTGCGGCTCGAAGTCAGCGGACAGGTTACGCTGCGGGCTGTGCTGGATGCGCTGGAGGTCCGCTATCCCATGCTGGCGGGAACGATCCGCGACCACGCGACGGGCGAGCGGCGGCCATTCCTGCGGTTCTTTGCCTGCGAAGAAGACCTGTCACTGCAATCGCCGGAGACACCGCTGCCGGACGCAGTGGCCGCGGGACGCGAGCCGCTGCTGATCATCGGCGCAATTGCGGGCGGATGATTGCGGGAATTGCAGGTTTTTGACGGGTTTTTCCCGTAGAAACAGCGCTCTCAAAGGCTGTCAGCCTGAAGGCAAACCTTGGATAATCCATCTATCTTCAATTACTTAACTTCCGCTCCCTTAATGCCGAGCGGTTTTTTTCCGGGCTTGCCCTACAGGGTGGGGGTAGGGAATTCACGATTTCTCCTTGTCGATGGCTTCGGAAGCAGGGTTTCCCTGCCGTCATTATGTCTAAGGGAGCGGGAATTTTCTGCAAGCCAGGGGTAGGGAGCGGATGCCGGCGGGGGAGTGGGGTTGCCGGCTACTGTGCGACGATCCTGGCCATGACCGAGGCGGCGTCGGCGTCTTCGATGACCGGGACGGTCTGAATATCCAGGAACTCGGCCCACTCGGCTGCGTGGGCGAAAAGGGCTGTTGTGTCGCTGGTTTCGTAGAGACTGAATCCACCGCTGGCATCGGTGCGATGCCAGCGCCCGAGAAGAGTGACGCCAGAAGGCGGCGTTCCGCCTCCGGCAAGAAAACGGCGTACGGCTTCCAGTCGTGTGTCAGGACGGACGGTCCATGAGCTGAGGAATTTCATCGCGTTGATTCTCCTTTTCTATCCGAGGCCCGTAATGCAGGGCGAATGCTATTGGGAGCCGCAGAGGGGTGTCAAATGAATTGTTGTGAGGGCGCGGCTATCCGGCGACGGCTTGCCGTCGCCGGATAGCCGGAGAAAAGGGAGCAGGGCGGGAGTTGTGGCGTGGGCTTTTGCGTGGGTGCGAAGTCCCAGGGCTGACGCTCTTGGCTATCTTCCTGTTCTCCCTGACGGGAGAATGGTCGGTGGCGTGGTCGATGTCGCCATTCAGAGTCCGGGGTGCTGAGCGCTTGCTTGCAGGATCTTTTCGACCAATTTATAGACGGTCGTGCCGGCGTTGCGCGGCCAGTCCGAGCAACGCGGAGTATCCCGCGTTCGCGCTCTCTCCGTGGCGCTCCTGATTCGCTCAGGCGTAAATTCGTTCGGGTGAATGTGCTTGTCGTATCGAGGCAGATGCTTGACGATTCTCCTGTCACAATCGTCGCCGGATGCAACGCCTTTTCCGTCTTCGAAATGCAGAAGAAGCCAAAACTCAAATTTCGGGTTGCTCAATGCGAAGCCGTAATTGACTTGAGTTTGCGACCACGCGTGCAATTGGGAAAGATGTTCCTCAAGCCACAGGTCTTTATCAACGACTACCCATGCCTGATCGGATCTTCTCAATCCCTCCCTCTTGACATAGTCACAAACGCGCTTCATAGCAGCTAAGGGCGAGAGATTGCGCGAATTACTGAGACATTTGACGCGGACGATGGATTCTTCGTTGAGCAGAGAGAAATATTCCTGTTCGGTGACGGTACCCTCAGCGACAATGATGAACATGCGCTTATACCGTCGCTCTCCCAGTTTGCGGCGAAAACGCGAGGTCATTGTGTCTCCGCTTCCTCGCATGGCGAGGTTATGCTTTGAATGCGTGGAATCCCCCCCATCCGGCCTTGCAGGTAGCTCTTACGGATGTCCTTATCGTTGCGCACATCTTTGAACTCGCTGAAGGCCACCAGTTTCGATGCTCCGGAGTGATCCCGTTCCGTGATCCAGACTTCGTCGCGGCGGAATATCTCCTGGGTCATGAGTTGCATGTCATGAGTGGTGAAGATGAGTTGCGCGCGTGAAGAGCCGCGGCGGTTTAACGCGAGATAAGTCCGTAAAAGCTCCTCCGTAAGGAGCGAGTGCAAGCTTCGATCCAGCTCATCGACGACAAAGATGAAAGGCATTCCCTGTTCGAGGAAGAGGAAGGCGGGCAAGACGTCAAACAGCCGCTGCGTTCCATCCGATTCGTCGTTCAGGCTGAAAGAAACTTCCTCTCCTCGCTCATTTTTGTGAATGGGAGTCAGTCTGCGACCAATGATCAAGCCGTTTTCTTTTCGAAACGAAAGTCCTGCCCCCAAATTGACCGTCTGACCGTCTTCCAGGTTTACAGAAAGGTTCTCCAAGAGTGCTTTGGGGAGCGCGCTTTCCGCAGGGATTTTCGTTTGCCGCAGCGAGGCGATGCCGGAGTCGAGATTGTGCAATCTCGCAACTATCCTGGCATGGAGCGGATGGTCCTCATCCGTAATGCCCATGAGATCGCCGAAGGACGACTCCGGAAAGACTAGCCGGAGATTGTCGAACCAGTCAAACACCGGCTTGAATTCCGTTAACTTCTGCGAGATCGAGTTGGTCAGGAACAACTGATTGTCCTGCGTTCCATGAAACGCAAACATCTGCCTTTCCCGGTCTTCGACTTTCGCGGACAGGATGAAATTCTCAGGCTCGCTTTCGCGGCGGAAAATCAGCTCTTGTGTTGAGCCAAACCGTTTGAGCTCTTCGCGTAGGACCCTCTGGGCATTCAGGGAAAAGTTGTATTCATAGATGTAATCTTGAGCCAGAAGCGATATGGCAAATGTAGAGGGGCGGTTATCTGCGCTCCGGTCCAGCCGGAACGGCTTGACTGGAATCGGGGCATCGGGCTTAGGCGGATCGGTGATGAACTGCTCGACGAAGCGTAATGCCTTGATCAGGTTGCTTTTTCCCGACGCGTTGCCTCCATAGATGGCTGCAACGGGTAACAGGCGCAGATCGAGCGGTGCAACGTGGATAACGTGATGCGGATGCTGCTTTTCTCGCGTGGCAACCATGTCGAGAGTTGCCTGGTCTCGGAAAGACATCCAATTAGAAACGGAAAAACGCAGTAGCATTTCGCGCCTCGGGAGAAAAAATCTCCTGGAACTGTTCAATATAGATGCCAGGAGGTGCATTTGACGAATCTTAAGAGAAATTTTCTCGTAAAGAAGCGTGGTTGGCCTCGGGTAATTCCATCGCAACAACTCCGGGATAGAGTAACTCTGGAATTGGTTTAATGCTCTTCTTTGCCTGGTCGCAGCATTAAATCTTTTATGGCCTGGCGGGGGTCTTTGCCGGCGTTGAGGATCTGTTCCATCTGCTCGGTGATGGGCATCTCGATCTGGTGTTTGCGGGCAAGGCCCAAGGCGGCGCGGGTGGTATGGACGCCTTCTGCGACTTTGCCGCCGAGGCTTGCGAGAATCTCTGGCAGCTTGCGGCCCTGGCCGAGCGCTTGTCCCACGGTGCGGTTGCGGCTGAGAGAGCCGGTGCAGGTGAGGACGAGGTCACCCATGCCGGAGAGGCCGGCGAGGGTTTCGCGGCGGCCTCCGCAGGCGACGGCGAGGCGGGTGATTTCGGCAATGCCGCGGGTGATGAGCGCGGCGGTGGAGTTGTAGCCGAGCCCGACACCGGCGGCGATGCCGGCGGCGATGGCGATGACGTTTTTGAGCGCGCCGCCGAGCTCGACGCCGGTGACGTCCGACGACGTGTAGAGGCGGAGGGATTCGGAGGAGAATTCGCGCTGGATGCGGGCGGCGATGGAGCGCTCGCGGAAGGCGACGGTGAGCGCGGTGGGCTGGCCCTGCGCGACTTCCTGGGCGAAGCTGGGGCCGCTGAGGGCGCCGATGGCGCCAGGAACCAGGGAATAGGGATTAGGGACTAGGGACTGGTCTGCGCCTTGTGCCAGGGCATCGGCGATAACTTCAGTCATGCGGAGGCAGGTGCGGTCTTCAATACCTTTGGTGGCGCTGAGGATGATCTGGCCGGCGTGGAGATGCGGGCGGAAGCGGGCGACGGTGGCGCGGAGGAATTCAGACGGGACGAC
>JASHPJ010000028.1 GCA_030038195.1 Acidobacteriaceae bacterium | reverse complement strand
CGCGTATTCTGCTTCAGGTGTATCCAGTCCTCTTTCACATCGGTGCAGTGCTGATTCCTGCTTATGGCGCCATGGCGGCGGTGGGCGTGCTCGCCGGGCTTGTGCTTGCGCTGCGCACAGCGCGCGTGGCGGGACTGCATCCGGGTCACGTGTGGAACCTGTGCGTGGTAGCGGTGTGCGCGGCGCTGGCGTGCGAGCGGCTGCTGCTGGTGATTGCCAACTGGAACGCGCTGCGCAGCCATCTGGCGTGGGCGCTGGGACTGGCGATGATTCATCATCCGCTGGTGGCGGGCGCCGGCGCGCTTGCCGGGCTGGGATGCGCGGCGTGGTATGCGCGGCGGCACCAGATGCCGCTGCTTGCGACGGCCGATGCGCTGGCCGCGCCGCTCTCTGTGGGGCTGGCGTTTGAGCAACTGGGCGGACTGCTGGCCGGCTCAGGCTATGGAACCGAGGCGTCGGTTCGGTGGGCGGTGACGTATTCAAGTCCGCTGGCTTCGCTGTGGAGCGGAACGCCGCTGGGGGTTGCGCTGCATCCGGTGCAGGCGTATGCGGCGCTGGCGTTTCTGGTATTGGCAGTGGTAATGGTGACGTGGCTGCCGAGACGCCGGCAGATCGGCGATGTGGCCGGCGCTTGGCTGATGGGCGCGGGCGTGGCCATTTACATGACTGAATTGTGGCGCGATCCGGAAGGACGCGGCGTGGTGTTGCACGGCGCGTTGGATGGTCCGCAGATTGCCGCAATCGCGATGGTACTGGTGGGCGCGCTGGTGCTGCGGGAGCGCAACGGAGGTGGGTTCCCACCCTTTCCGCATCCGCCATGGCGGACGATAAGGATGGGGCACGGAGAATCGGCGCATGAGTGAGGCGCGCATCTTTGAGGCGCCTGCAGCGGCACGCGGGCAGCGGCTGGACCAGTTTCTGGCTGCGCGGCTCGAAGGCGTGAGCCGGTCACGCGTGCAGTTGCTGATCGACCAGGGCGGCGTGCTGGTGGATGGCGCGCCTGAAAAGGCATCTTTGAGGCTGCGCGGCGGCGAGCGCGTTGCCGTGACCGGCGATCCGCATCCGGCGCCGATCAAAGCCGAGCCTGAGGCGATTCCGCTGGATGTTGTGTACGAAGATGCGGACTTGGCGGTGGTGAACAAGCCGGCGGGAATGATGGTGCACGCCGGATCGGGGCAGAGTGACGACGCGCGCAGCAAAGGGACGCTGGTGAATGCGCTGCTCTACCGGTTCCGGACACTTTCTTCCGCAGGCGGCGAGCTGAGGCCGGGGATCGTGCACCGGCTCGACAAGGAGACAAGCGGGCTGATCGTGGTGGCGAAGAACGATCGCGCGCATGCGGCGCTGGGGGCGATGTTTGCTGGCCGGCGCGTGAAGAAGACTTATATTGCGCTGGTCGAAGGCGACGTGAAGCGCGACCGGGACACCATCCATGCAGCGGTGAGCCGCGATCCGGTGAGGCGCACGCGGATGACGACGCAGCCTAACGAAAATGCGCGTTCGGCCGTCTCTCACTACGAGGTGGTGCGGCGGATCGCTACGCGCTTTGGCAGGTTTTCGCTGCTACGGGTGCAGATCGAGACGGGACGCACGCACCAGATCCGCGTGCACATGGCGTCGATCGGGCACCCGGTGGTGGGCGACACGCTATACGGCGGCGCGGGACAGCTCACAGACCAGGAAGCGCTCAAGGCTGTGCCATCGCGCGCAGCGCGGCGCAATACGGAGCCGGAGCGGCTGAAGCTGGGAAGGAATTTTCTGCATGCGGCGCGGCTTGAGTTCGCGCATCCGCTGACCGGCAAGCCGGTTGAGCTGGAAGCGCCGCTGCCGGGAGAGCTTGAAAGGTTTTTGAGCCGGCTGGAGAGTCGTGCGGGCGCGTGAAAACAGGCCTGCCCAGGTGGGATGGCGCAGGTGGAATTGTTAAAATGAGGAAGTGATGGTGAGGAATTCTTTCTACTTTGCCCTGGCAGCGACAATGTGGATGGCTACGGCGGCTGCACAGCAACCCGCACCCAGCGCAGCTCAGCCCGCCCAGGGTACGCAGGCACAGCCGACGCAAGATGCACAGAGCGCAGCACAACCTGGCAACCAGGTGCCAACCGATACGGGCGCATCGGTCTTCCGGACGGGCGCGAACGAGGTGAGCCTGATCTTTACAGTGACCGACAAGCACGGGCACTACATCCCAAATCTGAAACAGAGCGACTTTGCGCTGCTGGATGACCAGAAGGCGCCGGCGCACGTAAACTCGTTCCACCAGCAGATCAACCTACCCTTGCGTGTGGGCCTGGTGATCGACGCCAGCACGTCCATTCGCCGGCGGTTCGAGTTCGAGCAGCAGTCGGCGACGGAGTTTTTGCTGCAGGTGCTCAAGTCGCAGGCCGATCGCGCATTTGTGATGGGATTCGACGTGACGCCGACGGTAACGCAGGACTGGACCGACGACCTGGACGCGCTGGAGCAGGGTGTGAACCGGCTGCGGCCGGGCGGCGGCACGGCACTGTTCGACGCCGTGTATACGGCCTGCCGCGACAAGCTGCTCACCGAGCGCGGCCCCGAGCCGTTTCGCAAGGCGATGATCCTGGTTTCAGACGGCGACGACAACCAGAGCCGCGTGTACCTGAGCGAAGCGATCAAAGAATGCCAGCGCGCCGAGACGATCATCTACGCGATCAGCACCAACTGGACACCGAGCCGCGGCCCCGGCGACAAGGTGCTGCAGGAACTGGCCGAACAGACTGGCGGCGAGGTGTTCTGGCCGCCTTCCGTCGAAGAGATGGCCACCAGCTTCGAGAGCATCGGGGAGTCACTGCGCAGCCAGTATGCGCTGGACTACACGCCGGCCGACTTCAAGACGGACGGTTCGTATCGAACGATCTATCTCTACTGTTATGACCGGCGATACCAGGTGCGCGCCAAGAAGGGCTACTTTGCCACGGCGCAATAAGCGCGCAGAAAGCTGAGAGATGAGGAGCGCGGCGCGTGCTGCGCTCCTTTGCTTTTAGAGCGCGCGAAGGCTGTCGCGGGCTGAGTCGTTCCGTTTCAGGACAGTTGCGGCAAGCGCTCTCCGGATTTGAATTGCGCAGAGATTTTCCAGGCATCAGCTCATCTATTTGCCGCCCGGCCCGATGAAATAAAGGAAGGCTGTTCCGTTTGCGCCGGCTCGCGGCTTTTGCCGCAGGGCGTGCGGGCTGGAGGCACGTGTGATCCGGCAGACGATTTCGTGCGACATCTGCAAAACCGAGAAGAAGCAGTCGAATCACTGGTTCGTGGCCTACGAGCAGGGCATGGAGCTGCGGCTGAGCGGATGGAGTTCGCGCTACCGGATGCGGCCCGGCTCGAAGCACTTGTGCGGCCAGACGTGTCTGCACAAGCTGGTGGACGATTTTATGGCCAGAGCGTTGAAGCTGCCGGCAGAGAGCGAAAGCGCGGCACCGGCGCGCGTGCGGGCCGCGGCAGATGCGAGTCTTACCTCGCATGCGGCTTACATCGAACTGGATTCGGCGCGGCTGGTGAGGCCTGAACCGGCTGCGGCGCTGGTGGCGATGGCGGAGAAACCGGCGCCGATCGAGGAAGAGCCGCACTATGGGTCGCGTAACTGGCGCGCGAAAGCCTGGGAGCGGGAACGGCAGCGCGAGCAGCGCAAGAACAACACCAGACCGGACCTCGTGGCACGGCATGGACTATAGAAATGCCGCAGCGGCCGGCGAGCCAGGCAATGTGCGGCGCGGATGAAACGCGCGCAGCAGCCGAATCACCATGGAGAGTGGAATGGCCTGAATGTGGAGAACTGCCGTGTGGATGGATCTGCTGCTGATTTCAGCGGCGCTGCTACCCTGGGTAATGCAGGACCCGCCGCGGCGGGCGAAGCGGGAAGCGCCTGCGCCGCTTACCCTGGCTGCGGCAGAGAGTGAAGCAGAGCCCAAAGACCCGCCTCATCGAGCACGGGAATGTTGAGCTCGCGCGCCTTGTCGAGCTTGGAACCGGCTTCTTCCCCGGCAACCACGTAATTTGTCTTCTTGCTCACCGATCCCGAGACCTTTCCGCCTGCCGCTTCAATCTTCTGTTTCGCTTTGTCGCGGGTGAGCGAAGGCAGCGTGCCGGTGAGCACGAAGATGAGGCCGGCGAGTTGCGTGGTGCGCTGTTTCTTTTCGGCGGTCATGTCGACGCCGGCATCCTTGAGCCGCTGCACAAGCGTGCGGTTCGCCGGGCGCGAAAAAAATTCGAGAATGGCTTCGGAGATGCGCGGACCAACCTCTTCCACGCGCTCCAACTCCTCGGCAGACGCGGCCATGACCGCGTCGATCGAACCGAATTCCTGCGCCAGCAGCTCCGCGGTGCGTTCGCCGACGAAGCGGATGCCGAGACCCATGAGCACACGCGCCAGGCCTGCTTTCTTTGATCGCTCGATCTCGTCGAGCAGCGTCTGCGCAGATTTTTCTGCGAAGCGCTCGAGGTCTACGAGCTGTTCCTTGGTGAGCGCGTAGAGATCGGCAACGCTTTTCACAAGGCCGCGGTCGAGCAACTGCTGCACGGAGGCATCGCCCAGGCCTTCAATGTTCATGACGCCGCGGCTACCGAAGTGGAGCAGAGTTTCGCGCAGCTTGGCGGGGCAGTCGGCATTGACGCAGCGCCAGTCGGCTTCGCCCTCTTCGCGAACGACGGCATTGCCGCACTCGGGACAGTTGGCGGGGAAAGCGAATTTGCGGTTTCCGCGGGGATGGTCCTTGTCGTCGTCGACGACTTCGACGACCTTGGGAATCACGTCGCCGCCGCGCTCCACCTTGACCCAGTCGCCGATGAGCAGGCCCATGCGCTCGATGAAATCGGCGTTGTGGAGCGTGGCGCGGCTCACGGTGACGCCGCCAACGAAGACCGGCGTGAGCAGGGCGGTAGGCGTGAGCTTGCCGCTGCGGCCCACGGTGATCAGGATGTCTTCAAGCCGGGTGATGGCCGACTGCGCGGTGAACTTGTAGGCAATGGCCCAGCGCGGCGCGCGGCCGGTGTAGCCCAGGCGCTGCTGCGTGGCGTGCGCGTCGACTTTGAGGACGACGCCGTCGATCTCGTAGCCGAGCGAGGCGCGGTTCTCCTCGGCCTGCTCGATGAATTTGAGCATGTCATCGACGGTATGAACGCGCGCGCGGTGCGGGTTGACGCGGAAGCCGAGCGTGGTGAGCGCGTCGAGCGTGGCCGTCTGGCCGGCAGCAAAGTACTCACCCTCGACGAGCAGGAAGTACGCAAAGAAAACGAGCCCGCGCGTGGCCACGATGCCCGGATCGAGGGTGCGCACGGTGCCGGCGGCGGAGTTGCGCGGGTTGACGAAGGGCGGCAGCCCCTCGCGCTCGCGTTCTTCATTGGTGTGCAGGAAGGCGGCCTGCGGCATGACGCACTCGCCGCGCACTTCGAATCCCCGCGGGAGGCGGGCTTTTTGGAGGCGATCCGTGGAGATGCTCAGCGGCACGCTGCGAATGGTGCGGATGTTCGAGGTGACGTCTTCGCCGATCTGGCCATCGCCGCGGGTAAGGCCGAGGGCGAGATGCGCGCCGCCGCCGGCTGCGGGTTCGTAGCGCAGGGCCACGCTGAGACCGTCGAGCTTGAGCTCGGCGATGTAGTCGACCGGGAGATTGCCGGCGAGCTCGTGCACGCGGCGGTCCCATTCGGAAAGCTCTTCGGTGTTGTAGGCGTTGTCGAGCGAGAGCATGGGACGCGCGTGCGCGGCCTTGCGAAAGCCTTCGGCGGGTTTGCCGCCGACGCGCTGCGTGGGCGAGTCGGGCGTGACAAGTTCGGGATGCGCAGCCTCGAGGCGCTTGAGCTCGTTCATCAGCGCGTCATACTCGGCGTCGCTGATTTCGGGCGCGTCAAGGACGTAGTAAAGGCGCTCGTGGTGGCGGATCTCGTCCCGCAGTTTTTCGATCTTGCGCGCGACCGAGTCGGTCATAGGTATGGATTATAGGGAAAGCAGCGGGTTGGCAGTTAACGTCCGGCCTTGCGCCCGGACATGAGCGAGTTCGCGGAGTTCGCGGAGTTAGCTGGTCGTGGCAGGGATGCGGGCGTGCTTTCCCACCTTAGCCGTCTGCCGCGGCAGACGCCGAAGGTGGGGCACCCGTTTTTGTGCAGCACTTGGCTTCGCTGACTGTGACTAATTCGAACCGTCGTCTTTCAGGCCGCGGAATTTGAGCATGGGATCGATGGTGGGTTTGCCGCCGAGCCAGGTGTCGTACATCGTTTCGAGGTCTTCGGTGTTGCCGCGCGAGAGCACCATGCGGCGGAAGCGGTCGCCGTTGGCGCGGGTGAGGCCGCCGTGGTCTTCAAACCACTGGAAGGCGTTGTCGTCGAGCATTTCGGTCCACAGATAAGCGTAGTAGCCGGCGGCGTAGCCGTTGGCCCAGATGTGGAGGAAGTAGCTGGAGCGATAACGCGGCGGAACGACTGCCATCCAGAGGCCGGCCTTCTGGAGCGCCTGTTTTTCAAAGACGTCGGGGTCCTGGAGCGGGGCGCTGGCGGGGAGGGTGTGCCACTTGAGGTCGAGTTCGGCAGCAGCGAGCAATTCGGTGAGATTGTGGCGCTGGTCGAAGGCGTGAGCCTTGTTCATTTTGGCCACCAGATCGGCGGGCATGGGCTCGCCGGTTTTGTAATTGCGCGCGTAGTGATGGAAGACCTCGGGGTAGCTGGCCCAGTGTTCGTTGAACTGCGAGGGGAACTCGACGAAGTCACGCGCTACCTGCGGGCCGGAGAGGCTGGGATACTCCGTGTCGGCAAACATGCCGTGCAGCGCGTGGCCGAACTCGTGGAACATGGTGGTGACGTCATCAAAGCTGAGCAGCGCGGGCTGGCCCGGCGCGGGCTTCTCAAAGTTGGCCACGTTGTAAACGACGGGCAGCGTGCCCAGCAGCTTCGACTGGCCGACGAGCTCGTCCATCCACGCGCCGCCGTTTTTATTGTCGCGCTTGAAGTAGTCGCAGTAGAAGAGCGCGAGCGGTCTGGAGTCGGCGTCGAAGACCTCGAAGACGCGGACGTCGGGCTGGTAGACGGGCAGGTCGTGGCGCTCCTTGAAAGTGAGACCGTAGAGCTGATGGGCGGCGTAGAAGACGCCGTTCTGGAGCACGTTGTTGAGCTCGAAGTAGGACTTCTCCTGCGACTCGTCCAGATCGTACTTGGCCTTGCGCACCTGCTCGGTGTAGAACTCCCAGTCCCAGGGCGCGAGGGTGAAGCCGCCGTGCTGCGCGTCAATGAGTGCCTGGATGTCTTTCGCTTCGCTGGCGGCGCCGGCGGTAGTGGCGGGCACGAGTGCCTCAACAAAATGCAGCGCGGTCTCAGGCGTTTTGGCCATCTGGTCGGTGAGGTTCCATGCGGCGAAGCTGGGATAACCGAGCAGCGCGCCCTTTTGCGCGCGGAGCTGCGCGAGACGGGCAATGATGGCGCGGGTATCGTTGGTGTCGCTGCGTTCGGTGCGGTTCCAGGAGTTTTCAAAGATGGCGCGGCGGGTGTCGCGGTTGGTGAGGAAGCTAAGGTCGGGCTGTTGCGTGGTGTTCTGCAGTGGAATGAGCCAGCCCGGCTGCTTGCCTGCCGCGGCGGACTTGTCCGCCGTGGCGGACGAACGTGCCTGTGCGGCCTGCGCGGCGGCGGCAAGCTGCGCGTCATTGAGGCCGGCCAGCGCCGAGACGTCGGTAGTGAAGTAGGCGCCGTCCCTGGTGGCGGCCAGCAGCCGGGTCATAAAGTCGTTGGAGAGCGTTGCATCCTCTTCGTTGATCTTCTTCAGCTTTTCCTTGTCGGCGTCAGAGAGCAGCGCGCCCGCTTTGATAAACTGCTGATAGTACCACTCGGCGAGCTTGAGCGACTCGGGATCGAGATGCAGCGAGGCGCGCTTGTCGTAGATGGCTTTTACACGCGCAAAGAGCCTGGAGTTGAGATAGATGGCGTCCTGATTGGCGGCAAACCGCGGCGCTTCATAGGCCTGCACTTTCTCGAGCTCGTCGTCGGTGTTGGCGCCGGTGACGCAGTTGAAGACAAACTGGACGCGGTTGAGCAACTGGCCGGACTTCTCGAGCGCGACGAGGGTGTTCTGGAACGTGGGAGGCGCAGGGTTGTTGGCGATGGCCTCGGCTTCCTTGAGCTGCTGCGCAAGGCCGGCGTCGATGGCCGGCTGGTAGTCGCTGTCCTTGATCTTGTCGAAGGGCGGCGCCTGAAAGGGCAGCATGCTGGGCGCGTAGAAGGGATTGGACGGGCCGAAAGCCGCAGCCTGCTGTGCATGCACCGCGCAGCAGGCCAGCGCGACGGCGGCCACAGCCGGCCAGAGTTGCAGGATGGAGCGCGTCCTCGCCGTGCCGTTTGCTCGCAGTCTGTTCATTGCAGGGTCTCCTTCAGGAGTGAACCGTAAAACCTGATTGTATGGGAGAGGCCGGCTGCCCAAGAAGATCAGGCGCAATTCATGCGCGCGGCGGCCGTGTGTCATGCTCTTAGCAGGACCAGTCGCATCCATGGAGCCTGTCACTCACTTCCTTACCGGCGCATGCCTGGGGCGCGCGGGATTCAATCGCAAGACGGCGTATGCCACGCTGGCCGCGGCGCTGGCGGCCGAGGCCGCGGACCTGGATGTTTTGTGGGGCTTTGCGGGACCGGTGGAAGAGCTGAAGCACCATCGCGGGATTACGCATACGTTGATTGCCGTGCCGGTGGTGGCGGGAGTGGTGGTCGGTGCCGTGTGGCTCTTTGATCGGTGGAAGCGGCGCGGTTTCCCACCCTTTCCGCAAAAAGACGCAGAAAGGATAGGGCACAGAGCGCCTGCGACTGAGTGCGAATCCCGATCCGGGTCTGAGCAAAAGGTGCATTGGGGATGGCTGTATCTGACTACATTCGTTGCGGCTCTGAGCCACCTGCTGCTGGACTGGACGAATAACTACGGCGTGCGGCCGTTTTTCCCCTTCAATCCGCGATGGTATGCGGGCAGCTTTGTTTTTATTGCTGAGCCGGTGCTGTGGGGGCTGTTCTTTCTGGCGTTGGTCATGCCGTGGCTGCTTGGACTCGCCGATCGCGAGATTGGCGCGCGCAGGAAGCCGTTTCGCGGGCAGGGCTGGGCCATCTTTGCGTTGATTGGGATGGTCGTGCTGTGGTGCTGGCGATGGGGTGAGCGGGCCCAGGGGCTGGTGATGCTTGGCAGCACGCAGGTGACCAGCGAGCCGGTGACGCGCGTGGCGCTGGAGCCGTATCCGGTAAATCCGTATCGCTGGCACGCGATCCTGGAGACGAAGGATTTTTACCAGACCGCCGAGGTGAATACGTGGACCGAAGCGATTGACAGCGAGCCTGCACGCGACGTGATGTACAAGCCAGCGAATACGCCGGCTGTGGAAGCGGCGAAACAGACGCCGCTGGGACGAGCGTATCTGGACTGGGGCAGATGGGCGGTTGTGCGCGACGTGGGACCGGAGCCGGTTGCCGGCATGAGTCCGCCGTCGCTGCCGCCCTTCCGGCACTGGACGACGGTGGAGTTCAGCGACCTGCGGTTTCATTACCGGTTTCTGCCTACGCAGGATGCAGCGGCGCGATCGGTGCTGAGCGGGTGGGTTTACATCGTGGACGGCAGCGAGGACGCAGGTGAGGCGATGGGCGGACGGCAGCAGCGCTGAGCGCGGTTTTTGCGCAAGCCAGGAAATTTTGTTGTCGGCCTGAAAAACTTGCGGTTGACCGCGAGGCGCACGAACCGCAGAATGAAAGAAGCGCCACTGTCGATTCCAGGGGATTCCGGGAAAATTTGAGAAAGATCGAGGGCTTGTCATGATTGCTTATCTGCTGCTGCTGGTTGCCGTTGTGAGCCGGGTTGCCGTTTTGCCGCACACCGCGTGGCTGAACTTTACGGCCGTGGGTGGCGCGCTGCTCTACTTTGGCGCGCGGCGGCCGTGGCGGGAGATGATTGCGCCGCTGGGCGTGCTGATGGCTACTGACTACTGCCTGACGGTGTACGCCTACCACTACCCGTTCCACTGGCAGAGCTACGTGATCACCTGGGTCTGGTATGCGGCGGCGATGGTGCTGGGGCTGATTCTGCTGAGCGCGCGGGCCAGTTTTACGCGCGTGGCCGCAGCGGCGCTGCTGGGGCCGACCTCGTTCTTTCTGGTGTCGAATTATGCAGTGTGGGCCGAGGGTGGCATGTATCCGCACACGCTGAGCGGGCTTGCGGCCTGCTTCGTCGCGGCGATTCCGTTCTATCGCAACGATGTGCTTTCAACTGCGATCGTGCTGGGGCTGGCCTTCGGCGTGCCGGCGCTAGTGCGGCGGATGCAGGCAGGCCAGGCGCAGGCGGTGCTGGTGAGGAAGTAGGCTTTTCGGGCGTCCGCGGCGAGCCTGGAGGAAAGGAGGGGCGATGGCGACTTCGACACAGGTTGCTGAAGTACCTCTGGAGGTCTATCTCTCCACTTCTTATGAGCCCGACGCAGAGTATGTGGATGGCGTGATCGAGGCGAGGCCGATGGGCGAGTATGACCATTCAAGCTGGCAGCATGCGATTGAGCTCTGGTTTGCACAGCACGCGCAGGAGTGGGGCATTCGTGTCCGTCCGGAGCTGAGGATTCAGGTTGCGAAGAACAATTTTCGCGTTCCCGACGTAACCGTTCTCGATCGCAGCCTGCCTGTGGAGCAGGTGATTACGCGCCCTCCAGTGGCAGTTTTTGAGGTTCTTTCGCCCGAGGATACAGCCTCGCGGCTGTTAATCAAGCTGGCCGATTACGAGCGCATGGGAATCAAGACGATTCTGGTGCTCGATCCCAAGGGGAAGCATTTCCGGTTCCGGGCCGGGGCGCTGGAGCCGCTGCCGGCGGAGCCGTTCGACCTTCCGGGCAGCGCCTGCCGGTTTGACCTGGCGGAGATTGAAAAGCTGCTGGATTGAGATTCGTGTTTCCCCAGGTCTCATTCGCCGCGGCAGATGCCGAAGGTGGGGCACTCATTTTCGTACCGGGTTCAGGACGGCTACTTAGATCAGAGTTCCGGCGCGTTTTTTCGGAACCACCACGCCACAAAGCCCACGACAGCCAGCGCGCCGACGGCCAGGACGGCGGCCAGGGCGTGGTGTGCGATGATCTCGGCTGCGCCGGGGCCGAGTTTGAGCACCAGCAGCGCGAGAATGAGCCAGCGGATCAGCCTGCCGGCGAAGACGGCCAGCAGAAAGAGCGCCACGCGCATCTCGAAGACGCCGGAGGAGAAGATGAAGACCTTCCAGGGCGCCGGCGGCGGCAGCATGGAAGGGATCATGACGGCCAGGAACTCTTGGCGCTCGAACCGGGAGCGGATAGCCTCAAAACGCTCGCGGTTGATGCGCTTGAGCAGGAACAGCTCGCCGCCGGCGCGGCCCAGCGCGTAGGGGAGCAGGCCGCCGATGGCCGAGCCGGCGGCGGCGAGCACGATGTAGAGTAAAAAGCGGCTCTTGTCGTGCCAGATGGCGACGGCCAGGTAAGCGTCCATGGGGACGGGGATGGAGGAGGAATCAAGCAGCGCGACGGCGCCAGCCCCCCAGAAGCCGAGCTTGGCAAGGGCGGGCACGAGGACAACTTTCCAGAAGGCGACAATTCGCAGAAAAAACTGCTTCAAACAGGTTCCCTTTCAGTCAGTTCATCCGTCTTTCCATTGTACGGGCCGCGTATTGCGCAGGACATCGGCGGGGATGAGAGAATAAACAGGAAGGATTCATAAGCTGGAGCCGGCACGGCGCGAGACACGGCAGGATGCGTGTGTCCCCAGGCGGCTCCTCAGGAACGAATGCCCACCCGCGAAGCGCCAGCCGAAGTGAACCAGTCCCAGGGTCTGTCTGAGGCCGACCTGGCGCAGGAGAGCCTTGCGCCAGATAGTCCTGTTCAGGAGAACGGCAACGGATACCGCCCGCCCGTGGTACGCGGGTCGCGCTGGGTCGATTACGACACCCACGAACTGCTGCAGATGATCAGCGAGCTCGAGGATGAGCGGCGCTGGGCACGGTTCCGCGAGGGCATCCTGTGGGCGGTGCTGTTCCATATCTTCCTGCTTTCGGCCATCACTTGGATTCCCAAGTACGTCTTCAAGGTGCCGGCGGTGGTGGATCCCTTTGACGCGATCCAGCAGCGCAAGGACCTAGCCTATCTCGACCTGCCGCCGGATGCGCTGCGGCAACTGCAGCATCCCAAGGTTGAGGCGAAACCTCTCGAGAAAAAGCCGCTTATCGACAAAAAGACACTGGAAGAGCTGAATCGCGAGAGTCCGCCGGCGCCGGAAGCGCCGCCTGCGCCGGTGCAGAGCGAGCCGCAGGCCCCGGTACAGCCCAAGCCGCAGCCCACGCAGCCGATTCCGCCCAGCCCGCAGTCGCAGGTGGAAGCGCCGCGGCCGGCGGCGGTGCCGGCGCGGCCGAACTTTGCCATGGAGTCGCAGAATCCGGCGCAGGCGCTGCGGGACGCGATGCGCAATGCGATCCGCAACCGCGGAGCGGGGCAGAGCGACGACGTGCCCGCAGGCGGGTTGACAATGCACCCCGGTGCGGGAACGGGTGGCGTGCAGATTCTTTCGGACACGCAAGGCGTGGACTTCAGTTCCTGGCTGGCGCGCTGGCATTACGAAACAGAAAGGACCTGGGATCCGCTGATTCCGGACGAAGTGAATCCGCCCATCAACAAGTCGGGTATGGTGGCCATCGAGTTCAAGGTGCTGCCCAACGGGCGGCTGATGCCAGACAGCGTTCACCTGGTGGGCCGGTCGGGCGACACGGCTCTGGACCGAGCGGCTTGGGGCGCGCTGACGGGGTCCAGTTATCCGCCGCTGCCCAGCGATTTCCATGGGCCGTATATCGAGCTGCGGGCGTATTTTCTCTACAACATGGAGCCGCCGCAGTAAGACAGCGGAGTTGGCGATGTTAGCGGAGTTAGCGGAGCTAGTCTGATTTACGCCTAACTCCGCTAACAGCGCTAGCTCCGCTAACAGTTCTTCTTCCCTAACCCATTTCAAATCAAAAGATGCTTCATTCCGACTGCGCCGGCTCAATGGCTGGGTTTATGATCGGAATCGAGCCCCCTTTGCGGCGCCCGTCTCCAGGAGTAGGCATGAATCCAGGGCCAAAGCGGCTCGATCTGTCACTTTATCTCAGCCGAGAACCAGTGATTCTGGCCCTGCTTACCGGGCTGGCGGTAGTGTCGTTTCTGGCTGTGACGGGCCTGTCGCGGCTCTACCAGGCGCAGCAGGAGTCGCTGGCCACGGAGTGGTCGGCGCGAGGCGTACATGACCTGAATGCCGGCCATTACAAGCTGGCGATCACCGAGTTCCAAACGGCTCTCCAGTATTCCAGGGGCAACGACGATTACCAGTTGAGCCTGGCGCAGGCGCTGCTGGGGCTGGATCGAACCGACGAGGCCTATGCCTACCTGATCAACCTGTGGGATCGGCAGCCGGAAAACGGGATGGTGAATCTGGAGCTGGCGCGGATCGCGGTGGAGAGGAGCCAGACTGAGCAGGCGCTGCGGTTTTATCACAACGCCATCTACGCCACTTGGCCGGGGAACCTGGAAGCCGAGCGGCGCAAGACGCGGCTGGAGCTGATCGACTACCTGCTGCGGATCAATGAGCGGACCCAGGCAGAGTCCCAGCTGATTGCGCTCGAAGCCAATACAGGCGACGACGCGGCGCAGCAGGCGCAACTGGGCGCGCTGTTCCTGAAGGTGCAGGACAACGGCCGCGCGCTGGCGGCTTTTCGCGAGAGTCTGAAGCGGGAGCGTCGCAACCCGGCGGCCTATGCGGGCGCGGGAGCGGCGGCCTTCCACCTGGGCATGTATCCGATGGCCGAGCGTTACCTGCAGGAGGCGGTTTCTGCCGCTCCGCAGGACGCAGCCAGCGCGGCCCTGCTCAAGACGACGCAATATGTGCTGAGGCTGGATCCCTACCGGCCGCAGATTTCGGTCGCGGAGCGGAATCGGATCGTGGTGGATGCATTTGGTGCGGCGGGAGAGCGGCTGAAGTCGTGCGGAGTGCTGGGAGGGTTGAAGGCGCAGGGCAGGACGGCTGGAACACCGGCGACATCCCCAGCAGCCGAACTGGCGCAGCAGTGGACGAAGCTGGTGCCGCAGATCAATGAGCACGGCCTGCGCCGCGACCCCGACCTGGTGAACGCGGCCATGAGCTTTGCCTTTCAGATTGAAAGCCAGAAGAACACCGGGTGCGGAGAACTGACTGAGGCCGACAAGGCGCTTGCGCTCATCGCCAACCTGCATGAGGAGAACTGAACTGAGCCAGCTATTTCATTCGCAGTCGGGGATGCCGTTGGAGCAGCAGGCCGCACCGGCAGCGCACGGGTATGAATCCGTGACTGGGCACGCGGCGGGCGAAGGGCAGACGGCGGCCTCCATGCTGCAGGCTTTTTTCCGCGAGGACCGCTTCTTTCTTGTGCTTTCCGTCTTTATCGGCATCTTCTCCGGGCTGGCCGTGGTGTGCTTCCGCTATGCCATCGACTGGTGCGGCATTTATGTGCTGGGCTCGGGAGCGGTGCTGACGCCATGGCGGCTGATCGCGGCGCCCGCGGTGGCGGGACTGGTGATCGCGGTGCTAACGGTCCGCGTGTTTCCGGAGGCGCGCGGGAGCGGCGTAAACCAGACCAAGGCGGCGCTCTACATCTACAACGGATACATTCCGCTGAAGACGGCGGTGGGCAAGTTCATCACCTCGGCGCTGGCCATTGGCTCGGGGCACTCGCTGGGGCCGGAGGATCCGTCGCTGCAGATCGGCGCAAGTCTGGCTTCGGCGCTGGGGCGGCGACTGAAGCTGACGCGCGACCACATGCGGCTGATTGCGCCGGTTGGCGCGGCAGCGGGACTGGCGGCAGCCTTCAATGCGCCCATCTCCGCCGTGCTGTTCGTGATCGAGGAAGTGATCGGGCGCTGGACGGCGGGCATTCTGGGCTCGGTGGTGCTGTCGGCCGTGTCCAGCGTGGTGGTGATGCGCTGGTTCATGGGCTCGGAGCCGCTGTTCCGCATTCCGCCGGTGGAGCTGAAGCGGCCCTCGGAGCTGATTGCCTACGCGATCCTGGGCATCGTCGGCGGGCTGGCGTCGGTGGCGTTTTCGGGGGGCATCGGCGTAATGCGGCCGTGGTGCAAAAAGCTGCGGCCGTGGACGCAGTATGCGCAGCCGGCGGTGGCGGGGCTGCTGATCGGACTGATCGCGGTGATGGGCGCGCCGCAGGTGATGGGCGCCGGCTACGAGTACATGGACGAGGCGATGCACGGGCAGTTCACCTGGCAGTTCATGGCGATTCTGGCGCTGCTCAAGATCGTGGCCACCATGCTCTCGTTTGTGAGCGGCACTCCGGGCGGCATGTTTGCGCCCACGCTGTTTATCGGCGCGATGTTCGGCGCGGCCGTAGGCGGCGCGGAGCACGCGCTGCTGCCGCACCTGAGCTGGTCGCCGGGCACGTATGCGCTGGTGGGGATGGGCGTTCTCTTTGCCGGCTTTCTGCGCGCGCCCATGACCTCGGTCTTCATGGTGCTTGAAGTGAGCGGGAACTACTCGATCATCGTTCCGGTGATCGTGGCCAACACCTTCGCCTACGTGATCTCGCGGGCGCTGCGGCCGGTGGCGATCTTCGATATGCTGAGCCGGCAGGAGGGGCTGGAGCTGCCGTCGATGGAGGAGCTGCGCGAGGAGAGCATCCTGCGCGTGGAAGACGCGATGCAGCCTCCGCCAGAGCTGGTGCCGGACGCGGCC
Source organism: Acidobacteriaceae bacterium (assembly GCA_030038195.1). Lineage (GTDB taxonomy): Bacteria > Acidobacteriota > Terriglobia > Terriglobales > Acidobacteriaceae > Telmatobacter. Next base: position 12,629 of record JASHPJ010000028.1, on the reverse strand, counting down.
GACACGATGGAGAAGATTGCCAAGCAGGCGGCCCATGCGCAGGGGAACGTGCTGCTGGTGCGGCTGCATCCGGGAGGGTGGAGCAGCATTACGCGGGAAGAGATCGAGACGATGATGCGGGAGGGAAGAGGCAGCGAGCGGCTGGAGGCGATTCTTGAGGGCGGCGGTCAGATTCCCTACCTGCATCCGGATCACTCGCTGGACATGGCGCTGCGCTACGTGGACCGCTGGCCGCTGGTGCCGGTGGTGAACCGCGCCAACCTGCGCGAACTGGACGGCGTGATCACGCAGCGCGACGTGCTGGAGCGGTACAGGGACTTTGGCGGGGAGTGAGTTACGTGAATCGCGCCGGCTCGACGCGCGAGAAAGCTCTTTCGGGCGATGGTTGAATCGCGATAAAATCTTTGCGTAATCGATGCGCAGCCATTGTGCCATTCCGACACGGGAAGCGCCGCTGCTCAAGCGGTTCCGGCGCGGGCGCCACGACCGTGGACGCTACCTTTTCCGCTGAGTAATCTATTTCCGATGAAATTTGGGTTCCAGAGCCGGTCTGCTGAGGCGGAAGGCTGCCGTGCGCTGATTTGGGTCTGTGCTTTCCCACCTTTTCGTCCGCCACGGCGGACGCTGAAGGTGGGGCACCCAGGTTCCTGCTGGAATCCGCGCAGAAGATTTTTAATGATGTCCGTTGTGTGCGGACAGAAAGGGAGTTCCTGAGATGAATAGCTTGCAGAGCCGCGCCGTGTTGAAGTCCGGCAACCAAAGTTACACGATCTTTCGCCTGCCGGCGCTGGCCGAACGCGGATTCAACCTGGGCCGGCTACCCTTCAGCCTGAAGATTCTGCTCGAAAACCTGCTGCGCCGCGAAGACGGCGTGAACGTGACGGCCGGTGATATCGAGTTCCTGGCGAAGTGGGACGCCAAGACCGAGCCGAGCCGCGAGATTGCCTACATGCCGGCCCGCGTGCTGATGCAGGATTTTACCGGCGTGCCCGCGGTGGTGGACCTGGCGGCCATGCGCGACGCGATCAAGACGCTGGGCGGCGATCCGGAGCGGGTGAATCCGCTGGTTCCCGCCGAGCTGGTGATTGACCACTCGGTGCAGGTGGACGAGTACGGCGTCGCGGGCGCTTTTGCGACCAATACATTGCTGGAGTTTCAGAGAAACCGCGAGCGGTATGCGTTTTTGAAGTGGGGCCAGTCGGCCTTCCGTAACTTCAGCGCCGTGCCGCCGGGCATGGGTATCTGCCACCAGGTGAATCTCGAATACCTGGCGCGCGTGGTGTTCACTGCGGAGATCAACGGAGAGCCGTTCGCTTATCCGGACACTCTGGTTGGCACCGACTCGCATACCACGATGATCAACGGCCTGGGTGTGCTGGGCTGGGGCGTGGGCGGCATCGAGGCCGAGGCGGCCATGCTAGGCCAACCGGTGTCGATGCTGGTGCCGCAGGTGGTGGGCTACAAGCTCGTCGGCAAGCTGCACGAGGGCGCAACGGCCACCGACCTGGTGCTGACGGTGACACAGGCGCTGCGCAAGCTGGGCGTGGTGGGTAAATTTGTGGAGTTCTACGGGCCAGGCATTGCAAATCTTCCGCTCGCGGACCGCGCGACGATTGCCAACATGGCGCCGGAGTATGGCGCGACGTGCGGCATCTTCCCGGTGGATGCGGAGACGCTGCGCTACCTGCGGCTGACGGGGCGCAGCGAAGAACAGATTGCGCTGGTCGAGGCGTACTACAAGGAGCAGGGGCTGTTCCACACGGCGAGCTCGCCGGAGGCCGAGTACTCGCAGACGCTGGAGCTTGATTTGGGTACCGTGGAGCCGAGCGTGGCGGGACCGAAGCGTCCGCAGGACCGCGTGCTGCTGAAAGATGCTGCGTCGAGCTTTGCGCAGCAGTTGCCGAGCCTGCTTGCGCCCACGGCCAAGCCGCTGGGCACGCGCACTGCCGTGGCGTGGGAGCGTAAGGCGGTTGCCGATGCAGCCATTGCCGCGCATGAGCCGCTGCACGTGACGACGACAGTGAAGGAGCGGTTCAACGTCGATCCCGATCCGTATCTCGATCATGGCTCGGTAGTGATTGCGGCGATTACGAGCTGCACGAATACGTCGAATCCCTCGGTGATGGTGGCCGCGGGCATTCTGGCCAAGAAGGCCGTCGAAAAGGGTCTCAGTGTTCCGCCGTGGGTGAAGACTTCGCTGGCGCCGGGCTCGCGCGTGGTGACGGACTACTACACGACGGCCGGTTTGCTGCCCTATCTTGAAAAGCTGCGCTTTAACGTGGTGGGCTACGGATGCACCACATGCATCGGCAACTCGGGTCCGCTGCCGGCCGATGTTTCAAAGAGCATTGACGAACACGGATTGGTGGCGGTGAGCGTGCTGAGCGGCAACCGCAACTTCGAGGGCCGCGTGAACGTGGATGTGCGCGCCAACTACCTGATGAGCCCGCCGCTGGTGGTGGCCTACGCGCTAGCCGGCAGGATCGGGCACAACTTCGAGACCGATCCGCTGGGCACGGACAAGGGTGGTCAACCGGTGTATCTCAGGGATATCTGGCCCACGCAGCAGGAAGTTTCTCAGGCCATCGAGAAGGCAGTGAACAGCGAGAGCTTCCGCAAGGAGTACGCCACGGTGAGCCAGGGCGATGCCAACTGGCAGGGACTAAGCTTCCCCACCGGCGACGTCTACCAGTGGGAGCCGGACTCGACTTACATCCGCCGGGCACCGTACTTCGACGACATCCCCAGGACACCCGCGCCGGTAACAGACATCCTAGGTGCGCGCGTGCTGGCGGTGCTGGGCGATTCAGTCACGACCGATCACATCTCGCCTGCCGGCTCGATCAAAGCGAACGGGCCGGCGGGCAAGTACCTGGCCGCGCACGGCGTCAAGCCGGCGGATTTCAACTCCTATGGCTCGCGGCGCGGCAATCACGAGGTGATGGTGCGCGGCACCTTTGCCAACGTGCGGCTGCGCAACAAGCTGGCGCCGGGCACCGAGGGCGGCGTGACGCGCCTGCTGCCCGAGGGCGAGCCGATGTCCATCTTCGATGCCAGCGTGAAGTATGCCGAGCGTAAAATACCGCTCGTCATTCTTGCCGGCAAGGAGTACGGGTCGGGCTCGTCGCGCGACTGGGCAGCCAAGGGGCCGAACCTGCTGGGCGTGAAGGCGGTGATTGCCGAAAGCTTCGAGCGCATTCACCGCTCGAACCTGGTGGGCATGGGCATTCTGTCGTTGCAGTTTGAAGAAGGGCAGAACGTCGAGTCGCTCGGGTTGACCGGCGAGGAAACATACGACTTTGCCGGATTGACGGCGCTGCTGAAGGCGAAGTTTGCCAATGGCCGCACGTTGAAAATAAGCGCGACCGCCGCGGATGGAAGCAAGAAAACCTTCAACGCGCGCGTCCGCATCGACACGCCACAGGAGATCGAGTACTACGAACACGGCGGCATCTTGCAGTATGTGCTGCGGCAACTGGCGGGGAAGTAATCCAGCATCATGGATGTCCCATCCTGGTTGGGTCTTTGTTTTCCGGCTAGGGTGGGAGTATCTGGTGATACGCTTGCTAAAAATGCAGCTTGCAATATCACAAAATGAACGAACCCATCTTCAAACTATCGCGCGTTCCTAATGCTCCGGTTACGAAGGAAGAATTGATCGCTGACTTGCAGCGTGTTGGAAGAGAGTCGGAGACGGACAGTGTAACCATCGCACTGTACAAAACACTTGGCAACTATAACGAGAGGACCGTTGAGAGGAAATTTGGCGGTTGGAATAAAGCGCTAACTCAAGCCGGTCTCAAAATTTCAAATCGAATTGATATTTCCGACTCGGAATTGTTTGAGAACATTCTCAAGCTATGGCAACATTATGGTCGGCAGCCTCGTCGGGCTGAGTTGGCACAGTCTCCATCGCTAATATCACAACTAAGAAGCTGTCTAAAAACTCATCCGAGCCAGGCAAGAGCTTTGAAAGGGCACGGCTTCAAGCCGTGCCCTTTCAAAACATCAAGTTTTTAGACAGATAGTTTTTAGACAGGTTCTAAGGAGACCCGGGGCGCCCATTTTCGTGCTGGAATTTGCTGCGCTATTTGCGCACGGGGAGGCGCGGAGATTTGGCGGCCGGCTTTTTGGCGCCATCGGCGTCTGCGCCGGTTTCTTCGTGATGCGGGGTGAGGAAATGGGAGTGTTCCAGGCTTTGCTCGCCCATGGCGTGGAGGCGCATGAAGTTGGTCGAGCCGGACTTGGTGCGCGTGCCGGCGACGATGGCGATGACTTCGCGCGGGCGAACGTAGCCACCTTTCTCCAGCAGGGTCTCGGCGCATTCGACGAGCGCCTCGGTTGTGTTCACCTTGGGACAGCGGATGGGCGTGGTGCCCCAGAGCAGATTGAGGCGGTTGATGGTGACCTCAATGGGGCTGAGCGCAAAGATAGGCGCAGCGGGGTGGTATTTGGAGAGCTGGCGGGCGGTGGCGCCGGACTCGGTGAAGAGCGCGATGCCGCGCAGATCCAGGTCGTCTGAGGCGTGAGCGGTGGCTTCGCAGATGGTTTCGGAGATGGAGAGGCGCACGATGCGTGCGCGCGGCTCCAGACGGCTATCAGCCTTCATATGCTGTTCGGCCTCGCTCACGATGCGAGCCATCATGGCGACGGCCTCGACGGGATACTTGCCGACGGCCGACTCGCCGGAGAGCATGACCGCGTCTGTGCCGTCGTAAACGGCGTTGGCCACGTCAGAGACCTCGGCGCGGGTAGGGCGTGGGTTCTCAATCATCGATTCGAGCATCTGCGTGGCGGTGATGACCGGCTTGGAGAACTCCGTTGCGCGACGGATAATGTGCTTTTGGATGGCGGGAACTTTTTCGGGAGGCATTTCCACGCCGAGATCGCCGCGGGCAACCATGATGCCGTCCGAGGCGAGCAGGATGTCATCGAGGTGCTCGATGGCCTGCGGCTTTTCGAGCTTGGCGATGATCCAGGTTTCGCTGCCCAGCGCGGAGACGCGGTTGCGGACCATGCGCACGTCTTCCGCGGTGCGGACGAACGAGACAGCGACGGCATCGGCGCCGCTCTTGAGCGCGAACTCGAGATCGGCGGCGTCCTTGTCGGTAAGGGAAGGCACGCGGACGGGGATGCCGGGCAGGTTGATACCCTTGTTTTCGCCCAGCATGCCGCCGTTGACGATCTCGCAGACAACGTCGATGCCGTCGACCTGGTGCACGCGCAGCTCGATCAAGCCGTCAGAGAGCAGGATACGCGAGCCCTGCTCGACATTTTCAGCCAGGGTTTTGAAGGTGGTGCCCACCAGCGCGGCGGTGCCGGGCACGTCGCGCGGCGTGATGGTGAGGCGATGGCCGGCCTTGAGCAGGACGGGCTGATGATCTTTGAGCTTGGAGGTGCGGATCTTGGGACCCTGCAGGTCGGCAAGGATGCAGAGCGGCTTGTGCTCAGCGCGGCTTACCTTGCGAATCAACTGGATGAGAGCCAGCTTTTCCTCGTAGAGGCCGTGGGAAAAGTTCAGGCGAACCACATCGACGCCGGCGCGCACCAAGTCCCGTATGACGGCCTCAGAACTCGAGGCCGGGCCCAGGGTGGCCACAATCTTGGCGCGGCGTTGCAGAGATGGTTCGATCTCGCTTGAATGGGGCAGCATAAAAACGACTCCAGAGTGGTTGCTTGCTGGTCGCAGAAAAGAGATTTTGGTCGGATGAAAAGGTCAATGGAATGCCGCTGACTCCATTGTAAATCGAGGGAGCGGGAAGCGAGGCCTCTCTCGCGCGCGGCGCAGGGAACCAATTGCGGAACAGCGTGCAAGCCGCTTTTTATGGCTGTGGCTAGACGGAATTTGCGTGATGGCTGGCAGCGGCGGCAGGGCCGGGCGCCGGCTCGGCGGGCTTTCCTTCAAGACGTCCGCAGTAAAGGACGCCGTTGAACTCCGCGCCCATGAGGACGCTAAAGGCGGTGATGTAAAGCCAGACCAGCGTGGCGATGCCGGCGGCGAAGGAGCCGTAGAACATCGAGTAGTTGGAGATGCGCGCCACGTACCAGCCATAAGCCAGCGTGGCCGGAAACCAGATGAGCGAGCCGCCAATGGCTCCGGGAGCGACCCAGAGCCAGTGCTCCTTGCGGCGGGTGCCGAAGTGATAGAGAACGGCCAGCACCGAGGCGCTGGTGAAAAAGGCCACGGACCAGCGCGCCATGCGCCAGAAGAAGAGCACGACGTGGCGAAGATCGTGGTCGGCCCGGCTGATGATCCACATCTCGATCTGGCGGCCGAAGACGATGGCCAGCGTGGCCACGGAGAGCGGGACCAGGGCGGTGGGCAGCAGCAGCAGGGCGCGCAGGCGGCGATTCCAGAAGCCCCAGTCTTCGAGCGGCAAGCGGTAGGCGCGGCGAAATCCCTCCATGAGCGAGAGCATGACGCCGAGGCCCGCGAAGATGCTGAGGCTGGCCGCGGAGAGAATCAGCCGGTCAGAGGAGAGATGGCGGCTCAAGACGTAGGACTGCAGCAGGTCAAGCGTGTCGGTGGGTAGGAACTGCTCGTAGATGGAGCGTAGCTCGCCGAGCAGAGTGCTGCCTTCCTGAATCTGGGCCACCAGCGTGGTGATGAGCAGCAGCGTGGGGAAGAGCATGAGCATACCCGAGTAGGCGGCGGCCTTGGAGGTGTTGATGACGTCATGGGCCAGCGCCTGCAGGACAGTCTGACGGAATTGGGCGAGCAGTTTGGGCATGCAATCAAGTGGGACGCGCAAGAGACTCGTCACTGGCAAGAGTAGAGCATGAGCGCCGGCTTGGGCGACCGTACTTTGTAAAAGACGGACCATGAACGCCAGTTGGATGTTGAAAAAATACATGCGGGCGCGCGGCCGCGCGAAAGACAACTCGGCACGCACAACTGGGCATCAGAAAGGGGAATCGATGATCGGGTCCGTCCCGTTCAGCGACGCAGGAAGTGGCATGGCAGCGTGCAGGGGTGAGGAAGAACGGCCGCGAACGATCTGAATTTCTCAAGCCATTTTTTGAACGAGAAAGGAGGAAAGGCAAATGTTCTCACGATCGGGTAAGGGAATTTTGCTGATTGCGGCTTCGTTCCTGTGGGCGGGCCCGGCGGCGGCGCAGCAGGGCGGAACTCCAAACTCACCAGGACAGCAGCAGCCGATGCCGAACCAGCCGGGCAGGGTGAGCAATCCGGGCGCGGATCAGCCCTCCCAGCCGATTGCCGACCAGGCATTTATTCGCGAGACGATGGAGGGCGACAATGCGCAGGTGGCCATGAGCCAGCTTGCCCAGCAAAAGTCGACCAGCGCGGACGTAAAGCAGTTCGGACAGGAGATGGTGCAGATTCACACCGAGCTGAACGCACAGTTGAAGCCGGCGGCCAAACAACTGGGAGTGGACGAGCCGAAGGGGCCATCGAAGAAAGCGAAGCAGGAGATTGCAAAGCTGGAGACGCTGTCAGGGCCTGAGTGCGATTCAGCGTACATCCAGGCGATGGCAAAACAACAGCAGCACGACCTGAAAGAGTTCAAGGATGAGGCTGCGGCGGGCCAGAGTCCGGGCGTGCAACTGGCTGCAAAGCAGGATGCGCCAATCCTGGCACAGCACTACCAGGTATTGGAGAAGCTGGCCCAGGCGCACAACGTGGCTCTGGATAGCAAGCAGTAAGCCGGCTCGAAGCGCGTTGTCCCGCCCTTTCCACTGGATGGCGGAAAGGGTGGGGGTACACGCGGTGTGCAGGCTGATGGAATTCCCTTCAAGACAGGAATCTGAGTGCACTCGCTTGGCTGGTGGCTCGGGGCAGGTACACTGTCTTTTTAAGGAGAGATTTGCCATGCAGACCCGGATTCAAGGCACCACCATGCCGGTGCTCGAAGTGCAGCTTGACCCCAACGAGAGCGTGTTCAGCGAGAGCGGCGAACTCTCGTGGATGACCGCTTCCATCCAGATGGCGACGCATACGCAGATGGGCGGCGGCGGAGGGCTGTTCGGCGTGCTGAAACGGGTGGCCGGCGGGGGCAGCATCTTTATGACCGAGTACCGCGCCTACCAGTATCCAGGGCTGGTGGCGTTTGCGACCAAGGTGCCGGGGCATATTGTGCCCGTCGAGCTGGGACAGGGACCGGAGTACCTGGTGCACCGGCACGGGTTTTTGTGCGCCACGCCACAGGTGACCATCAGCGTGGGGTTCCAGCAGTCACTGGGCGCGGGCATCTTTGGCGGAGATGGATTCCTGCTGCAGAAGGTGGGCGGCTACGGGACGGCGTGGCTGGAGCTTTCCGGCGAGCTGATCCAGAGGAACCTGGCGCCGGGCGAGGTGCTGCGCGTGCATCCGGGACACGTGGGCGCGTTCCAGTCGACGGTGGGCTTTCAGATCACCATGGTGCCGGGCATCAAGAACATGATCTTCGGCGGCGACGGCATCTTTCTGGCCGTGCTCACCGGGCCGGGCGCGGTGTGGCTGCAGACCCTGCCCATCTCGCGGCTGGCGCACCAGGTCAGCGAGTACCTGCCGCACGACGTCGGCCGGCAGGCGCCTGCAGCGGTAGGCGGCGGGCTGCTGGGCGGCATTGTCGGATCGATTCTGAGCGGAGACCAGTAGGGCAAGCAGGGCTAGCGGAGTCAGCGGAGTTCATAAGCGCCACATAACTGACTGCAGCGAGTCCGTGGCTACGCAAATTCCTGTTGAAGGACGAATGCCACGTGTGCCAGGAGCAATCGAACTCCGCTAGCCCCGCTAATGCCGCTTTCACCGGCACTTCATCCGCTGCACAGGACTCCTTTGCATGACGCAATTTTCCGATCGGGCGCATACACTTCGCGGAGACATCCTGTTCGCGTTTGTGCTGGCGCTGGCCTGTTACGTGGCGTGGCTGCTGCGCGACGTGCTGGTGCTTCTCTACGTGTCGGCGTTGTTTGCCGTGGTGCTGACGCCGGTGGTGCAGGCCACGGGAAGGCTGCGCGTGGGGCGCTGGCAGCCGCTCCGGGGCAAGGCCATTTTATTTCTGCTACTGGCCGCGGCGGGCGCCCTCACGGCGTTCGGCTTTCTGGCGCTGCCGCCGGTGTTGCGCGATCTGCAGCAGTTGAGCGTGCAGGCGCCCACGCGGGTGCCGGAGCTGCTGGAAAAGCTGCAGCGGATTCCCTTTGCCAGCCAGATCGATCCGGACGAGCTGACTGCCAAGCTGCAGGCCTGGGCCAGCCAGCAGGCCGGACATGTGCTGCTTTCGATCACCGGCGTGGCAGGCAAACTGGCCGAGGTGATCTCGGGATTCGTGCTTACGCTCTATTTCATCCTGGAGGGTGACCGGGCTTACCGGTGGTTCCTGTCGTTTTTGCCGGGGCTGCAGCGCGAGCGGCTGGACGAAACGCTGCGCCGCGCCTCAGTGCTGATGGGCAAATGGCTGCTGGGGCAGTTGAGCCTGATGCTGATCTTCGGCATCACCAGCACGATTGTGTTCCTGTCATTGCATGTGCGCTATGCATATGCGCTGGGAGTGGTGACTGGGCTGTTCAACATCGTACCGGTGCTGGGCGCGGCCATCACGTTTGTGCTGGCGCTGATGGTGGCCGCGGTGGACTCGTGGGGCCGCGTGATCGGCGTGGCAATCTTCTACTTCGTCTACCTGCAGGTGGAGAACTCGTTCCTCACGCCGCGCATCATGAAGACGCGCGTGGGCCTGCCCGCGCTGGCCATTCTTGTGGCCCTGCTGCTGGGCTTTGCGCTGGCCGGTGTAATGGGAGCGCTGGTTGCGGTGCCGACGGCGGTGCTGGTTTCAGTGCTGCTTGACGAGTACCTGGTGCGCAAGGACGCGTAGTCTTTATCGCGGGATCAGACTGAACTGATCGATGGCGATTTGGGGAGCGGTCTGAAAGTAGCCCATCTCCGGGAAAAACATCATCGTGATTGCGTCGAACTGAGGGATGTTGGCGCGCGGGGGGATAAAGAAGCGGAGCGTTTCCTGTGCGACGGCGCTGTTGTTTGCGGATGGCGCGGGCTCGCTGGTGAGCAACGGCTGCTGGCCGAGATAGAGCGCAGGCTTTTGCGGCGCGGATGAGTCGGTGAGCAGGAAACTGGCAATCATGGCATTGATAAGCCCGGCGCCGACGGTGAGAGCCAGGAAGCGGCTGACGGTGAAAGTATCGAAGCTCGATACAAGCGCAAGTGCGCCAGGTTGCGCGGAGAGACCGGCTGATGTTGCTTCAGCAAGCTGCGCTTCATGCGTGCGGATTGTGGGCGGAACTGCGCCCCAGAGTGCGGCGACGAGAGAGACGAGATAAGGGATACGGAACGCGTCGGTCCATAAGCGAAGATCAGCGATTTCAGACAGCGGCGTGAGTATGCGCCAGGGAATGGCGAAGAGCAGAGTGGTGCGATGCACACGGAGTTCGCGCACATAGCGGATTGCAATTGCGCCGAGGACCTGACGCCAGCACCACGCGGCTGAGCGGCCCGCGCAGAGCTCTTCCTGCAGATCGCCGGCGAGCGCGTCATTCGCTTCGCCGGGCATGAGGTGTGCGAGCATCCAGCGAGCGAACATGGGTGGATTTTTCTGCTTCATCGCATCCACTTCCTTTCCCGTGTGACCGTTCAAGGCAGCTCACTTCACGCACTTGCTTTTGAGTCTGAAGAGAATTTCTTTCTGACACCTTTCTCGTTGTTGCCTGTTATCCCTTCATGCTCTGTGTTCTTGTAGCAGGAGTAGCTGCGCAAAGCGCCCAGGCGGTTCCTACAAAATAGGGAAGCCGCCCGAGGAGCGCCCGTGCTCCGAAATCATCAATTACGCCAGAGATTGTAAGCGTCCTCCAGTCGACGGGTGTGCCGGTGGGTTTTGGCGCAATGAGCATCAGCAGCGCGAATTCGCATGCGCATGTAATCGCGAAGGCCACGATACTCATCGCAAAGGCTCGCCCAATTCGCCGAAGGTCTGTGCTTCTTGTAACGAGTGCAAGCGGGATCAGGCAAAGCAGCGCGCCTGTCCAGAGAAAGATGACGTCTTCCATCAGGGACAGACCGAAGATGCATATGGCAGACCAGGGCCAAGGTAGTCTCCAGACAGGTCCGATTAAGGTACCCGTGTTATAGAGCCTTCGAATGACGAGTTGCCACGCGGGCGATAGCAGCGCCCACGCGGCAGCGAAGAACAGCGCAGACTTGTGATTGGCTAGACTGCGGAACCATCGGATCGTAATTGCAGCCAGGACCTGACGCCAATACCAGGCGGAAGAGCGTCCAGCGCGAAAGTCTTCGAGAAGATCGCCAGCAAGAGCTTCATCGCGGCTCGGTGGCGCGAGGTGATTCAGCATCCACGCGGCAAGCCGTGGAGGTTCCGGCTGTTTCATGTGTTCTCCCCTTTCATCTCAGGCAGCGTGCGCCACAGCTTGGACAGGACGCGGCGGGTTTCGTGCACTTGGCGCAGGCCGGCTCTGGTCACGGTGAAGTAGCGCTTGGCCTTGCCGCCGCGTTCGGGCGTGGGGTCGCCGAGCGTGGAAGTTACGAGACCCTTGGCTTCCATCCGCTCCAGTGCCGCATAGACGCTGCCCACCGAGACGCCGCGGCCGCGGTGGCGCTCGAGCTCGCGGGAGATAGGCACGCCGTAGGCCTCGTCGCCAAGATGAATCACGGCGAGGAGAATCATGAGCTCGAATTCGCCGAGATAACCGCGGTTCGCCATTAATTCAACAATAGCGAAGAAATTGGGAGAGCGCAACGAATTTGTTGTGCTTTCCTATTCTTTCCACGAAAACGTGGAAGGGATGGAGTGCCCAGAGTCGTGGCGTTTTTTTGATTACGCGGCGGGAGCGCGCATGGCTTCGAGCGCGCTGGTCAGGTCCTCGCTGAGGGTGTGCTGGGCTTCCGGCGGAAGCTTGGCGCCGTGGCGGGTGAGGTAGAAGACATCGATGGCGGTTTCGCCCTCGGTGTCGATGAGCGCGACTTCAATGTTGCATTGGTGCGAGGAGAGCGTAAGCGCGATCTGGCGGAGCAGTCCGGGCAGGTCCTGCGCGACGACCTGCAATAGCGTGGAGTGCGTGGAGGAGTCGGCGTCGAATTCGAGGCGGGTGGGGACTTCAACCTTGAGATTCATGGGATGATTCAAATGTCGGCGGGCTTCGAGCAGTTGCTGCACGGATGTCTTTTGCGATACCACGTCGCGCATGTTCTGGAGGAACCGGTCCTTCTCGCTGGGATTGAGCTCGATGGTGCGGAAGGTGTCAGTGAAGTGGAAGCTGTCGACGATGACGCCGGCGTCATTGGAGAAGGCTCCGGCGCGGACGATGTTCATGCCCCAGGCGGCGAGCGCGCCGGCCACGTCGGCAAACAGGCGGCTGCGGTCGCGGGTGATGACGGTGAGGTCGTAGAGCTGGCGGTTGGGGCGCAGGTCGAGCTGGACGGCGTCTTTGTCGAGGTTGAGAGCCATCTGGAAATGGCTGCGAATCTGCTCGGGCAAGCGGGTTTGCAGGTAGCGCTGCGGCAACCCTTCAAGAAACTGCCTGAGCTGATCATGCTGGCCGGCGGGGACCATGGAGCGGATGCGGTTGAGCAGCGTGGGATCGATGGCGGCGTGATAGCGGGTTTCATCGACGGAGCGGTCCATGAAGTTGGCCGTGGACATGTAACACTGCCACAGGTTTTC
>JASHPJ010000027.1 GCA_030038195.1 Acidobacteriaceae bacterium | reverse complement strand
CTGTGGGCGCGGCGGGCTTGAGCCGCGAAACGGCAAACACCATTGCCGCCAGCACTACGATGCCGAGGCCGGTCCACACCACCAGCCGGCGCTTCTTCTTCTGCTTGATATCAGGGCGGGCGATATCCATTGCGCATATCTTCCTGCACCCGGCTTGCCAAAAGCGATTGTGCCAGGATTATGAAAATAAAGCGCTTTGCGCCGTGCGTGAAAAGGCGTGCAAACAACAGATTGACCGATTCCATCGCAACACTGTTCGAATTCGGACACTCGGGCCGGAGCTCGGCGCCGTGATGTTTGAATTGCAAAATGGAGCTGCGGACTCAAGCAAAACGAGGCTCGCGGGAACAATCCGCCGCGCGCAGGTGTCTGAAAGCAAGAAGCCCGCTCCGACAACACAGCAACAGTATTCTGCAATTCAGCGAGGAAAAAGCTTCGATTTTATCCCCTATGTAGTATTCTTGGTAGACATTCCGGGAGACGGAAGAACGGATGTGTGGTCTCTGCTTGAACAAGCGGTGTGCGGTGCCGTTTCCGTGCGCATTGCAAAGAAGATTTCACGGAACCGGTGAACAAAGGGTCGCGTAGTTCGTCGTATCGTTGTATTCTTCTCCAGGTTTTCGAACACTTGCTCGGGGGTATGCGCCGCCTGCTTCTCGTTTGCGGCAGCAGAAGGGATGGGATTTATGAGGAAGGGTAGGAATTGGCGCAGGGCATTGCTGGCCTGTACCGTAATCACCTTCGGAAGCATATTATTACTTTGGTCTGCACAGCATGCGAACGCGCAAGCCGCGGCTACGCCCGCTGCTGCCGCGCCCGCTCAGGCGCCGGCGCCTGCCGCCGTGCCGAATCCCAAGGACATTGCCGCCACCTGGCAGGGCACGCTGCATGCCGGGCGGGATCTGCGCACGGTGGTCAAAATCACCAAAGGTGACAAGGGCGGATACAAGGCCGTCTTCTACAGCATTGATCAGGGTGGTCAGCCATTTCCCGTCGACTCCATCACACTCGAAGGCTCAACTTTGAAGATGAAGTTGAACCTGATTAACGGCACATTCCAGGGCAAGTTGAGTGAAGACGGGCAGACGGTCGACGGGACATGGACCCAGGGACCGAACCCACTGCCGCTCACACTGGCGCGGACAACGCCAGACAATGCGTGGCCTATTCCGGAACAACCAAAGGCCATGGCTCCTGATGCTGATCCCACTCTTGATGTGGCTACGATCAAGCCCAGCGATCCCAGCCGCCGCGGCAAGGGGTTTGGATTTCAGGGGACGCACTTCAGAACGTTCAATATGAATCTGAACGACCTGATTGCGATCGCTTATGGGCTGCACTCCAAGCAGATCGTCGACGCACCCGATTGGTTTGGAACCGATTTATATGATATTGACGGTGTGCCCGACACGCCCGGCCGCCCGAACCTGAAACAGATGGGCATCCTGTTGCAGAAGCTGCTTGCCGACCGCTGCGCGCTCAAACTCCATCACGAAACTCGGGAGCTTTCGGTCTACGTGATCACCGTTGCCAGCGGCGGGCCGAAGATGACAGTCAGCACGGCTGCTCCGAGCGACCCGCAGGCCTTTGGCTTCAGAGGTCTCGGCGACCTGGTGGTGAGAAACATGACCATGAAGGACTTCGCCATGGGAATGCAGTCGGCTGTGACGGATAAGCCGGTCGTTGATCAGACCGGTCTCAAGGACCGTTACGACTTCACGTTGAAATGGACACCCGACGATTCGCAGTTTGCGCAATTCAGGGGCGCGGTGTCTATAACTCCTCCCAAGACAGACGATCCCAATGCGCCGCCGAGCCTTTACACCGCAGTGCAGGAACAACTGGGGTTGAAGATCGAAGCCACCAAGGCGCCTGATGACGTGATCGTCATCGACCACGTCGAGAAACCATCGCCTAACTGATCCGCGTGAGCCGGCGGCGCGTGAAAAATATGGATTGCGCATGCAAACGGAAGCGTCGCCGGTCGCGTCTTATACCTGGATTCCATCTGAGTTTGGGAAAACATGCCGGTTTCCCGCCGGCATCGCACGCAAAATCTCCAATCAAGGTTGAGCAGAGATGATGGAAGAGCAACTGCGTCCCGGCAAATGGTTCCTGGCGATGCTGCTGGCGTGGTTGTGGCTGCCGTTCGCTCTATCTGCGCAGACGGCAGAGGCTGCCCAGGCATCCGCCGCGGTGGACAAAGATGCTTCTGCTGCGTTGCCTGCATTCGACGTGGTATCCATCAAGCCCGACAAGAGCGGCACCATGATGATGCGGATCATGTTCACCGCCGATGGCATCTCTGTCACCAACTTCCCTGTGCACATGGTGCTGCGCGAAGCCCTCGGCATCTCGGACAACCAGCTCCTGGGAGAGCCAGGCTGGCTCAACTCGGACCGTTTCGATATCGAAGCCAAAGTGGCAGCCGAAGATGCGCCGAAGCTGAAAGCGCTCAAGCCGGCCCAGCGATGGGCCATGCTGCTACCGGTCCTTGAAGACCGCTTCGGCCTGAAGTTCCATCACGAGACCAAGGACGTGATGCAGTACGTGCTCGTGGTTGCCAAGGGCGGCCTCAGGATGAAAGAAGCGACGCCCGGCGACACTTATGCCGACGGCCTGAAGGCTCCGGACGGCAAAGGAGGCGGCGCGGGCATGATGCGCGTTGAGCCGGGCGAAGTGATCGCCCAGGCTGTTCCCATCGCCAACCTGGTGCGCTATCTTTCCTTCCAATTCCACAGCCCGGTGATCGACAAGACCGGCCTCGCCGGCAAATACGATATCCACCTGAAGTGGGCGCCTGACGAGACCGAGGGTATGAGGATGCGGCCACCCGATGGCAGCCAGCCGGAAGCCGCAAATCCGGCGCCGCCCGCAACCACGGGACCCTCCATCTTCACGGCGCTCGATGAGCAGCTTGGGCTCAAGCTCGAAGCGCACAAAGAGCCGGGAGACGTCATCGTAATCGACCATATCGAGCAGCCTTCCCCGAATTGACTTGTGGTCTGGAGCCGGCGGATGCCACTCAGGCGCGTTGCCCAAATATCGATCTTCTGTGCGCTGATGTGGCTCTGCGCCGCGATGTGTGCGCAGGCCCGCGAGTACCATGGCGTGGTGACCTTCGGCGGCCTGCCCGTGCCCGGCGCGACCGTTACGGCGACGCAGAACGGCAAAAAGCTCTCAGCAATCACCGATCAGAGTGGCCAGTATCGCTTCGACGATCTCCCCGACGGCCAGTGGATCATCGAAGTGGAGATGCAGTGCTTCCAGGCCCTCCATGCGCAGGTCACCATCGGTGCTGATGCGCAGCCGGGCAAGTGGGAGCTCACGCTGCTGCCGGCCGACCAGCTCATGGCGATCACCAGGGTGGTGAAGAATCCCATCCTGCCGCAGCCGGCGCAGGCTGAATCGTCTGCGGAGAAAAAGCCCGCGCAGGCGGCCGCGGTGGAGATGCCGAAGGCTCCCGAAAGCTCCAACGACCAGAGCGCCGACGGCTACCTGGTGCAAGGCAGCGTGAACAACGCGGCCACCTCGCGCTACGCGACGAATCCCGCCTTTGGCAATACGCGCTCCGGCAGCCGCGGCCTCTACACCGGCGGCTTCGCGGCCATCTTCGATACGTCGGCCACCGACGCGCGGCCTTACTCCATCAGCGGCACTGAGGCGGCCAAGAGCACCTACGATCACATCACCGCCGCCGTCTATTTCGGCGGCCCCATCCGGATTCCTCGCCTGCTGCCGCGCGGCCCGAATTTTTTTGTCAACTATGCGTGGACGCGCGCCAGCAACGCAGCCATCAACACCGGCCTGGTTCCCACCGCGGCCGAGCGGGCAGGCGACCTGTTAGGACTTGTGAATGCGCAGGGCGAGCCGGTGGCCATCTACAACCCCTTCACCGGCCAGCCCTACCAGAACAACCAGATTCCGCAAGGCAATCTTCCCGGCGACCTGAGCCCGCAGGCTACGGCGCTGCTCGCCCTCTATCCGCTGCCCAACCCGGATATCTCCGCTGCGTCGGGCTACAACTACCAGGCGCCGGTCTTGAATAGCGATCACCAGGACGCCCTGCAGTCGCGGCTCGACAAGACTCTTGGCCGCAGAGACCAGCTCTACGGCGGCTTCAACTTTCAGGGCACCCGCGCCGGCAGCGTGAACCTCTTCCGTTTTGTCGATACGACAGACACGCTGGGCCTCAGCGGTAACATCCACTGGACGCACCGTTTCAGCGCGCGCCTGTTTTTCTTTACCGGCTACACCTTCAGCCGGTTGCGCACAGAGACGCGGCCCAACTTCGCCAACCGCGAGAACATCTCGGGCGACGCCGGCATCGCGGGCAACGACCAGAGCACGTCCGACTGGGGTCCGCCGTCGCTCAGCTTTTCGAGCGGCATCGCTCCGCTCTCCGACGGCAACAGCGCATTCAACCGCAGCCAGACAAATGGCGTGTCGGTTTCCGTGGGCATCTATCGCGGACGCCACAATATCTCCGCCGGCGGCGACTTCCGCAAGCAGCTTTACAACGACGACTTCCAGCAGAATCCGCGCGGAAGCTTCGGCTTCACCGGCGCAGCCACGGCCAGCGCGGCTGCCGGGGCCACTACCGGCTCCGACCTCGCCGACTTCCTGGCCGGCGTGCCCGACACCAGCGCCATCGCCTTCGGCAATGCGGACAAGTATCTGCGCGAGCCGGTCTACGACCTGTTCTTCACTGACGACTGGCGCATTCTCTCCGTGCTCACCATCGACGCCGGCGCGCGCTACGAGTACAGCGCGCCCATCACCGAGCTGCACGGGCGCATCGCCGATCTCGATCTCAACCCCGGCTTCACTGCCGCGGCTCCGGTGGTTGGCGCCGATCCGGTGGGTTCGATCACCGGCGCGCATTATCCCGATTCGCTCATCCGTCCGGACCGCCGCGGCATCGAGCCGCGCGTCGGCATCTCGTGGCGGCCCATTCCCGCATCGACAATTGTTGTGCGAGGCGGCTACGGCATCTATCGCGACACGTCGGTCTATCAGAGTCTCGTGCTGCAGATGGCGCAGCAGGCGCCGTTTTCCACCAGCTTCAGCGTGCAGAACAGCGCGGCCTGTCCGCTCACGCTGGCCAACGGATTCGGCTGCGCGTCCACCGATACCTTCGCCATCGATCCCAACTACCGCATCGGTTACGCGCAGACGTGGCAACTGAGCGTGCAGCGCGATCTGCCCTTTGCCATGCAGATGGTGGCCACCTACTCCGGCGTGAAGGGCACGCATGGCGCGCAGGAGTTTCTGCCCAACACCTATCCGCCCAGCGGCGCGGCCAATCCCTGCCCCGATTGCCCGATCGGCTTTGTCTACCGCACCTCGGGCGGCAACTCCACGCGTCAGGCCGGCATGATGCAACTGCGCCGCAGGCTCAAGGATGGATTTACGGCGTCGCTCGAGTACACCTATTCCAAATCGATTGACGATGACGCCGTGCTGGGCGGCCAGGGCTACGTGTCCACCAGCGCGCAGAATCAGAATGCGATTTCCGGCTCGAGCTCGGCTCCGGCGGCGGCCGTCGCGCAGAACTGGCGCGATCTGCGCGCCGAGCGCGCCCGCTCCACCTTCGACCAGCGCCATCTGCTCAACGTCACCGCGCAGTACACCAGCGGCGAAGGCCTGGGCGGCGGAACGCTGATGAGCGGATGGCGCGGCCGTTTGCTCAAGGAGTGGACGCTGCTGGGCAACATGTCCTTCGGAACCGGGTTCCCCGAGACGCCCGTGTATCCGGTCACCGTTCCAGGCACCGGATACACAAACGTAGTCCGCCCCAGCCTCACCGGCGCGCCGCTCTACAACGCCGGCGGCGCGGCTCACGTCAGCGCCGCGGCGTTTGCGGCGCCCGCGATGGGCGAGTGGGGAACTGCGGGCCGCGACTCCATCACCGGGCCCGGTCAGCTCACGCTCAACAGCTCGCTGGCGCGCACCTTCCGTCCGCATGGAAAAACCTATCTCGACCTGACCGTGGACGCCACCAATCTGCTGAATCACCCCGCCTTCACGAGCTGGGACACGGTGTGGAACGCCGCGTCCCAGAGCAGCCAGCAGCAGTTCGGACGTCCGCTTGCAGCCGGCGCCATGCGCAGCCTGCAAACCACCATCCGGCTGAGGTTCTAACCATGCGCAGCCTGCACGCACTTCTTCTTTCGCTCGCCGTCCTCAGCGCGGGCGCACAACAGATTGGCACAAACAGCTCTGTCAGCCAGCCGCAGGGCTACACGCTTACAGTGCAGTCGCAGCTTGTGGTGGAAGCCGTCGTTGTCAAGGACAGGCAGGGCAAATTTATTCACGGCCTTACTGCCAAAGATTTCAGCGTGACGGAGGACGGCGCGCCGCAGAAGGTAAGCTTCTGCGAGCATCAGGACCTGACCACGCACGCCACGCCGCTGCCGGTTTCCAAGCCTTCCAATGAAGACATCAAAATCTACAACCAGCTCGCGCGCGAGCAGATCGCTCCGGAGAGCGTGGGCAATGAGCGCTACCGAAACCGGCGGCTGATTGCGCTCTACTTCGACATGGCCGGCATGCGGCCTGACGATCAGATGCGCGCGCTCGGCGCCGCCGAGCAGTTTGTGCGCACGCAGATGACCGCGGTCGATCTGCTCGCAATCCTGCGCTACCAGGGCGGGTCAGTCGACGTGCTGCAGGACTTTACCGCGGACCGCAACCGTTTGCTCAGCATTCTTGAAACCATGGTGGTGGGTGAAGGCCAGGGATCGACCGAAACGACTGACGACGCAAGCAGCTCTGATGCCGGCGCGGCCTTCGGCCAGGACGACAGTGAGTTCAACATCTTCAACACCGACCGCCAGCTTTCCGCGCTGCAGACCGCGGCGCACATGCTTGGCCGGGTGAACGAGAAAAAGTCGCTTATCTACTTTGCCGGCGGCATGCGGCTCAACGGCATCGACAACCAGGCACAGCTACACGCCACGGTCGACGAGGCCATCCGCTCCGGCGTGACTATCTGGACGGTTGACGCGCGCGGCCTGGTGGCCGCGGCGCCTCTCGGCGACGCAACGCAGGGTTCGCAGGGCAACTCCGGCATGTACACCGGCGCCGCTTCACTGGCCGTCAGCGGCAACTTCCAGCAGTCGCAGGACACGCTCTATGCGCTGGCCGGCGATACCGGCGGCAAGGCGCTGCTCGACAACAACGATCTCGACCGCGGCATTGTGCAGGCGCAGGAGTCCGTCTCCGACTATTACGTGCTTGGCTACTACGCGACCAACACGGCGAAGAACGGCCGTTTCCGGCGCATCCGTATCTCCATCGCGGGCAATCCGGATGCGGACCTGAATTACCGCCAGGGCTACTATGCCGACAAGGAGTTCAGCAAATTCACCGCGGTTGATAAGGAGCGCCAGCTTGAAGACGCGCTGATGCTCGACGATCCCATCACCGATCTCACCATCGCCATGGAGATCGACTACTTCCAGCTCAACCGCGCCGAATACTTTGTTCCCATCATCGTCAAGATTCCCGGCCGCGAGCTGGCGCTGGCCAAGCGCGGCGGTTACGAACACACGCTCATCGACTTTGTAGGCGAGGTCAAAGACATGGTCGGCGGCACGACGGTCTCGAATGTCCGTGACAACGTGAATATCAAGCTCTCGGATGAGACCGCTGCCGAGCTCGCGAAGCGGCCCATCGAATACGACACCGGATTTACGCTGCTGCCCGGCAAGTACATGATCAAGTTCCTCGCCCGCGACGATGAGACGGGCCGCATCGGCACTTATCAGACGACCTTCGTCATCCCCAACCTCAATAAAGAAGAGAAGCGCATTCCCATCAGCGCCGTGGTGCTGGGCAGCCAGCGCGTGGAGCTGAGCCAGGCGATCTACGACGCAGCCAAGGCCAAGGACCGCATGAAAGACGATGCCGTCAATCCCCTTGTGCAGGACGGCAAGAAGCTCATTCCGAGCGTGACGCGCGTCTTCAGCACCACGCGCGACATCTACGTCTACTTCCAGGCCTACAAGCAGGTTCCGTCGCCGGGCAATCCGCCGCTCTTGGCGTTCGTCACGCTCTATCGCAGCGGCGCAAAGGTCTACGAAACTGCGCCCATGGCCATCGCGCCTTCCACAGCGAGCCGGCTCGGCACCATGCCGCTCAGCTTCAGCCTGGGCGTGCATGAGCTCGCGGCCGGCGAGTATGACTGCCAGGTCACCGTCCTCGATCCCGCAACGCAGAAGGCCAGCTTCTGGCGTGCGCCTATTGTGCTGGTTCCATAGCTGTTTGAGGCCGGCTCAGAGCCAGCTTCCAGTGCGCTGCTATAATTCAGTCGCTGCACGCGCCTTGGTTCTTATGTCCTGGTTGATTCGCAAAGTTGCCATCTTTCTTCCGTTTTTCTCATGCGGTATTCTGGCGCATGCGCAGTTTGCGCAACGCGTCGATCCTCTTCTCGGCGCAGCGGGCGGCGGCAATGTCTTTCCCGGTCCCGCGATTCCCTTCGGCATGATCAAGCCCGGCCCCGACATGGCGAACGGCGAAGGTCACGACCCCAACGCGGGCTGGAATGCGGAGGGAGAGATCCGCGGTTTCAGCCAGACCCACGTGAGCGGCACAGGCGGAGGCGCGCGCTACGGCAACATCCTGGTGCAGCCCACCACGGGCACCGTCACGCCGCTTGACGCACAGTCTCCACGTGCCGACGAGCGCGCATCGGCTGGCTTCTACGCAGTTACGCTCGCGCGCTATGGCGTGGGCGTACAGATCGCCGCCGCGCGGCGCAGCGCCATCTACGAACTCCGCTATCCCGGCACGGGGCCGGACAACCTGATCTTCGACGTGAGCCATCTCCTGCGCTCGGGTGAACGGCAGGGAGAAGATCAGTTGCTCGTCTCGTGCGAGATTCACATTCTCTCGCCGAGCGCAGTTGCCGGTTCCACCACCGTAAAAGGCGGCTGGAACAAGCAGCCCGTTCCCTACACGGTCTACTTTTACGCGCGCACCGATACGCCGACTGCATCGTATGGCACGTGGAGCGACGGTAATCTTGCACCGGGCAACAAGGACGCTCACGGCGATGCAGATGCGAAGACCGGCGCATGGCTGACCTTCGCGCCGCGCGCGGGCCGGCTGGTACGGATGAAGATTGGCGTCTCATTCATCAGCGTAGAGCAGGCTCGCCATAATCTTGATGCGGAGATTCCCGGCTTCGATTTTGAAGCTGTGCACGCCGCCGCCGTTGCTCAATGGAACCGCGCGCTCGGCAAGGTAGAGCTCAAAGGAGAAACGCCGCAGCAGGCGCAGATCTTCTACACGGCGCTCTACCACACCATGCTCATGCCCACCGACTGCACGGGTGAGAACCCGTTGTGGAAATCGAGCGAGCCCTACTACGACGACTACTACGCCATCTGGGACATCTTCCGCACCTCCGGCCCGCTGCTCACGCTCATTGCGCCGGAGCGCGAAACCGAAATCGTGCGCGCGCTCGTCGATCTCTATCGCCACGAGGGCTGGCTGCCCGATGCGCGCAGCGGCAACTACAACGGCCGCACGCAGGGCGGCAGCAACGCCGAGTTCATGCTGACCGACGCGTACGTCAAGGGCCTCAAGGGCGTCGATTGGCGCACCGCGCTCGCCGCCGAGATGCACGACGCCGAGATCGCGCCCGCCGATCACTTCAAGGAGGGCCGCGGCGGCCTCGATGACTGGCACAGACTGGGCTATGTTTCCATCGAAGGCTCCGACCGCACCGGTTCCGTGGACATGGAGTATGCCACCGATGATTTTGAAATCGCGCTGCTGGCCAAGGGCCTCCATAACGAAGCCGCGTACCGCAGATATCTCCAGCGCTCTGCCAACTGGACGAAGCTATGGGACGCGAGCTTCACCGACGGCGGCTTTACCGGCTTCATCCGCCCGCGCCATCGCGATGGAAGTTGGCTCGCGCCCTTCACCGCGATGGATGGTTGCACCTGGGGCGGCACGACATTCTACGAAGGCAACTCGTGGACGTACTCGTTCTTTGTGCCGCAGAACGTGGCCGCACTCATGCAAATGATGGGCGGCGCAGCAACCTTCGTGCGCCGGCTCGATGCCTTCTTTGCTGTGCCCGGCCGCTACGACGTCGGCAACGAGCCCGGCTTCCTCACGCCGTATCTTTATCTTTGGGCAGGCCGGCCTGACGAGACCGATGCACACGTGCGTAAGATCATAGCAGAGAGCTTTCATGCCGGCCTCAAGGGGCTGCCGGGCAACGACGACTCCGGCGCCATGTCTTCGTGGTATGCCTTCGGCGAGATGGGCATCTTTCCCAACGCCGGCCAGGATGTGTACTTGGTCGGCAGCCCGGCCTATCCGCAGACCACGCTGCACTTGGCCGGTGGCAAAGACTTCGTGATCGAAGCGAAGAATCTGTCGCCCGAAAACATCTACGTGATCGCCGCCACGCTCAACGGCAAGCTGTTCGACCGCGCCTGGCTGCGTCACAGCGAGATCGCTGCCGGCGGACGGCTGGTGCTCACCATGGCCGCCGCTCCCGGCCACTGGGCGGAGCACGATCCGCCGCCATCCACGCCCGCCGAGTGATCAAGGACGATCCGCCGCGCGGCAAAAGCTCCCCAAGCAAGCCAACCATCACGATCGAGATCAACCGAAGGACGAGATCAACCGAAGGAATGGATCAGCGATGAAAAACTGGATTCTGTGCGCTACCGCACTTTTTCTTTGCCTGCCGAGCGCCGCGATAGCGCAGACGAGCGAGCAACGGAACGCTGTGATGAAAGCCATGCCCGAGCCCGCGTGGCAGATCATCGAGCGCCTTGGCGAGCTGAACCATTTGCCTGTGGGCCAATGGCGCGCGCACCCTGGTGACATTCCGCACGGCGAGAGCCCCGACCTCGATGATTCTTCGTGGGCCGTCGCCGCGCGCGGCGAGAAGTATTCAAACGGGGCCGTGTGGTTCCGGCAATGGCTTGAAGTGCCCAGGAGCCTGCACGGCTACGATCTCACCGGCGCAAAGATCTGGTTCTCTTTTCAGTCCAGGACCACGGGCCATGATGGAGTGACGGAGATTGTCTATCTCGACGGCCGCCGCGTGGCTTTGGGCGAGAGTCTCGAAAAGATCGAGCTCTTCGATCACGCGAAGCCCGGCGACCACATCCTGATCGCCGTCAAGCTGCTGGGAACTACCGGCGACAAGTGGTTCCAGGGAGCCACCGAATCCATCAATTTTGCCTCCAATCGCCCTGATCCAGAAGACCTGCACGATGAATTTCTCTCTGCTGCGTTTCTCGTGCCCAGCTTTTCAAGCAATGTCGCTGCCGACCAGGCCACGCTTGTAAAGGCGATCGAGATGGTCGATCTCAAGGCCCTCGATGCAGGCAATCAGGAGCAGTTCGACGCATCGCTCAAACAGTCGGCCTCTGCGTTGGAAGCGCTCAAGCCGCTGCTCCAGCAGGCTACGCTTCATCTCACCGGCAACTCGCACATTGACGCTGCGTGGCTCTGGCCGTGGACCGAAACCGTCGACGTGGTGAAGCGTACCTTCGGCACCGCGCTGCAGCTCATGGACGAGTATCCCGGCTACACCTACACGCAATCGGCCGCGGCCTACAACAACTGGCTTGCCGACAAGTATCCGGAGATGAACGGCGAGATCAAGCAGCGTATTCAGCAAGGGCGCTGGGAGGTCGTGGGCGGCATGTGGGTCGAGCCCGACCTGAACCTGCCTGACGGCGAAGCGACCGCGCGCTCCATTCTCATCGGCAAGCGCTGGTTTCTCGATCACTACGGCATCGATGTCAAGATCGGCTGGAATCCCGACTCCTTTGGCTACAACTGGCAGCTTCCACAGATCTACAAGAAATCCGGCATCGACTACTTCGTTACGCAGAAGATGTCGTGGAACGATACGAACCAACTGCCGCTCAAGCTCTTCTGGTGGGAGTCGCCCGACGGCAGCGAGGTGCTCACGTACTTTCCGCACGGCTATGGCGACAACCATCTGAATCCCGTGCATCTGTCTGCCGAGCTGGCGCAGGCGCGCACCTTCGCTCCCGGCATGACCGAGATGATGGACCTCTACGGCGTGGGCGACCATGGCGGAGGACCCACGCGCGACATGCTCGACGACGCCGATCACTGGATGCAGCCAGGCAAGATCGCGCCCAAGATGGAGTTCGGCACCGCGCTGCCTTATCTTGCGAAGGTCAAGAGCGAAGTTGCGCCCGACTCGAAGGTATGGAACTACCGCACCATTGCAGAAGGCTACCAGTATCCGCCGCAGCCGCCTGCCGGCGAGATATCGATTCCCACCTGGGACGACGAGCTCTATCTCGAATTCCATCGCGGCGTGTACACCACGCAGGCCAATATGAAGCGCAACCTGCGCGAAGCGCCGGAGTGGACGCTCAACGCGGAAAAATATGCATCGCTGGCTTGGCTCGATGGCGACGCCTATCCCGGCGCGGAGCTGACCGACGCGTGGCGCAAGATCACCTTTAACGACTTCCACGACCTGGCCGCCGGCTCCGGCATCGCCGTCATCTACCGCGACGCGCAGAAAGACTTCGACGACGTGCGCTGGGAGACCGGCGAGATCACACACAAAGCGCTGCACACCGTGGCCGCGCGCATTGACACGCGTGTTGCTTCCGGCGTTCCCGTGCTGGTCTTCAACCCGCTCGGCTGGCGCCGCTCCGGCAACGTCGAAGTAAACGTGCAGATGCCGGGTCCCGCGACAGAAGTTTCCGTGCTTGACGCGCGCGGCGATGTTTTGCCGTCAGAAGCTCTCTCGAAAGATGAGAAGACCAACAGCTTCCATCTGATAGTGGAAGCGCGCGACATTCCCGCCATGGGCTACGAGGTTCTGCGCGTGGTGCCCGGCAAGCGCGCATTTGCCAGCGACCTGAAAGTGACCGGCACGACGCTTGAAAACGCCAGCCTGCGCGTCACCGTCGACCCCAGGACCGGCTGCATCACCAGCCTCTATGACAAGAAGGCCGGCTTCGAGACGCTGGCCGCCGGCTCGTGCGGCAATGAGCTTGAGGCATTCAAAGATATGCCCAAGAACTTCGACGCGTGGAATATCGATCCCGGCACGCTCGACGAGACGCCCGCGCGTCTCACCCAGGCTGACTCGGTTGAGGTGGTCGAGCGCGGCCCCATGCGCGGCGTCATTCGCGTCACGCGCACCTGGCAGAGCTCCAAGTTTGTGCAGGACATTGTGCTCTACGCCGGCAGCGACGAGGCCGACGTGGTGAACGATATCGACTGGCATGAGACGCACGTTCTGCTCAAGGCCGCGTTCACGCTTACCGCGTCGTCGCCTTTCGCCACGTATGAAATCCCCTTCGGCACCATCCAGCGGCCTACTACACGCAACAACAGTTGGGAGAAGGCGCGCTTTGAGGTGCCCGCGCAGCGCTGGGCCGATCTTGGCGATGCACAGCACGGCTTCAGCCTCATTAACGAGTCGAAGTACGGCTACGATGCAGTCGGCAACCTGCTGCGCCTGAGCCTGCTGCGCTCGCCCACTTCGCCCGATCCCGATGCGGACCGCGGCCATCATCACTTCAGCTACGCGCTTTATCCGCACCCCGGCGACTGGAAGCAGGCTATGACCGTGCGCCACGGCTGGGAGTTCAACTACAAGCTGGCCGCAATGCAGGTGGAAGCGCACACCGGCGCGCTGCCCGCCGAGCACTCCTTCGCATCCGTCTCGCCGGAGGACGTGGTGCTGACGGCGATGAAGAAGGCCGAAGACAGCAACGCGCTCGTCTTCCACATGTACGAGTGGGCCGGCAAGAACGCCGATGTCGATCTCACTTTGCCTCCCGGCGCAACCGGCGCGACCGAGACGAACCTGCTCGAACAACCTGTCGGCGATCCGCTCGCCGTCAAGGCCGATCATGTCAGCTTCCCGATCCATCCCTACGAGATTGTGGCTGTCCGCGCCGATTACCCTGGCGCCGGTCAAAAATGACTCTGCAAAAATGACTCTGAAGGATCGGCTCGAACGATGGGCTCGCTGGTTTTTGAATGGCTGCGCCGTTTGTGCGTAGCCGTTCAACCAGCGGGTGATAGCATCAAAGATGACTGATGCAAACCAATAAACTGCAAATCATCCCCCTTGGCGGCCTGGGCGAATTCGGCATGAACTGCCTCGCTGTTCGCTGGGCAGGCGACATCCTCGTTATCGACGCCGGCCTCATGTTTCCCGAGACGGAGCTGCTCGGCGTCGACATCGTCGTGCCCGACATCTCTTACCTGGTTGAAAACAAGCAGCACGTTCGCGCTATCCTGCTCACGCACGGCCACGAAGACCACATCGGCGGCCTGCCCTGGATTCTGAGCGAGCTCAAGGTTCCCGTCTACGCCACCGAGTTCACGCTGGCTTATGTGGAAGGCAAGCTCGAAGAGCACCAGTTGCTCGACGAAACCGAGCTTATCGAGATCACGCCGAAAGAAAAATTCACCATCGGCCCTTTCACCATCGAGCCCATCCGCGTGACCCACTCGCTGGTGGACTGCGTCGCGCTGGCCATCGATACGCCGGCCGGCGTGATCATCCACACCGGCGACTTCAAGATCGATCTCTCGCCGCTCGATGACAAAGCCTTCGACATGCACACCTTCGCCGAGTACGGCCGGCGCGGTGTGCTGGCGCTGTTGCAGGACTCGACCAACGTGGAGCGCACCGGCTACACGCCTAGCGAGCGCGCCGTCATTCCGCGTCTCGACGAAGTTTTTTCGCGCACCTCAAAGAAACTCTTCTTCAGTTGCTTCTCGTCCTCGATCTACCGCATTCGCATCGCGCTGGAGCTGGCGCGCGCGCACGGCCGAAAAGTAGCCGTAGTCGGGCGCTCCATGGTGGAAAGCACTGAGATCGCGCAGGACCTTGGCTACATCGACATTCCACCCGGCCTGATCATCAATCCCGGCCAGTTGCGCGACTACGCGCCCGAGCAGTTGATGATCCTCATCAGCGGTACGCAAGGCGAGCCCATGAGCGCGCTGAGCCGCGCTGCCGTGGACAATCATAAGCACGCGCGCATCGAGGCCGGCGATACCGTCGTTCTCAGCTCGCGCATCATTCCCGGCAACGAGAAAAACATCCATCGCGTCATCGACCACCTGAGCCGCCGCGAGGCTAACGTCATCTGCGACGACGGCTCGAGCGGCCTCATCCATGTAAGCGGTCACGGCAGCCAGGACGAGCTGCGCCTGCTCATCAACCTGGTGCGGCCCAAGTTCTTTGTCCCCGTCCATGGAGACTATCGCTTTCTGCGCAAGCACGCGCAGATCGCCATGGAGACCGGCGCGGTGGAGCACGCCATCGTCATTGAAGACGGCGACGTGCTCGAGCTCGACAGGGACGACGCGCGCAAGCGCGACAAGATCACCGCTGGCCGCATTCTCATCGACTCCGGCTCGTCGATCGACGTGGTCGAAGACCTGGTCATTCGCGACCGGCGCATACTGTCGGAAGACGGCGTGGTGCTGGCTGTGCTGGCCATCAACAAGCGCACCGGCAAAGTGGAGCGCACGCCTGAGGTCATCATGCGCGGCTTTGGCGGCGCTGACATTACCGACCAGGCACGCGAAACCGTCCTTAAGACGCTCGATGGCCTGAGCTCCGAGCAGAAGAGCGACTACGGCATGGTGAACGAAAAGGTGCGCGTAGAGCTGAAGCGCCTGATTCAAAAATCGACCGGCCGGCGGCCGATGATCATGCCGGTGATCCTCGAAATCTGATCCGCAGCCGGGAAACAGAATTTCCCGTAGATAAAAACAGCCAGAGGGAACTCCCTCCGGCTGTTTTGCGCCGCCGAAACCGTGCGAGCTGTTTTATGCCACCGCGTGCTGTGCCGCGCCGTGGCGCGCTGCCGGAATATGCACTGGCAGTTTTTTCTGCTCCGCCGGCTGCCACGCCGCGGCTGCAGCGGGGCGACGGTGGCCGCGGTGCGGCAGAGTGCGCTTTACAATGAACACTTCGCCCAGCGCCAGCCGCGCGTTGCCTTCGAGGTCGACGAATCCGGTTTTGTTTTCCTTGCACAGCGCCTGCGCCTCGGGCGAGAGATAAGGAGCAACGATGATCGGCAGCGCATGATCGGCGCGGTGCGCGGCGCCGGTGCGCAGCTCCTCCAGCGCCAGGCGCAGGTTCTGCAGATGCCCATCCGGCTGTATCTCGCAGGCCAAGGCGTGACGCTGGCCGAACAGATCCACGTAGACCATGAGGCTGGAGTCGCTTCCGCTCATCGACGCCTGAGGCCGAATCTCTCTCACTTTGATGGTTGACACTTCAGCAAGCGCGGCTTTCAGTGCAGCCGCCGCGCGAATCTCCAGTTCGTGCCTCGCATCGTGCGTCTTCATAGCCAACTCCTCTGCCGCAACTTCCAGGCGGCTGTGGTCCATGTTCTCAAATTTCTCTCTAATTTTGTTGCATCGATCCTGTTGTCCCCTACCTGCCGCAGCCAATCCGCCGGTTCAGTGGGAGAGCGCAGCTCCCACAAACGTAACCGTTGCCTTGCCTGCGTCCACCGGCGATGAGCCGGCTGCTCCGCGCGTGTGCATGCGCCCGTCCGGCGCAGCCAGCCCCAGAATGAACGAGTCTTCGCCCGACGGCGTCATGGCCAGCGAGAGCGGGCCGCGGCTTCCCGTTCCCTGCGACTGTTTGAGCTCCAGCCAGTCGCTCAGCCTGGGGTCGCGAATCTCGGGATCGTCCTGCCAGAACCCCGGCGTCAGTCCACAGCGAATCCGCAGGTGGTCAAGCTGCAGATCGATAGCGACTAGGCGCCGTGGAAAGTAGCGGCGCACATTGTTTGCGCCCACGTAGATTCCGGTAATCCGGTGTCCGTTGCACTGCGATTTGACCACCATGACATTCCTCCCGTGACCTTCGATGCACTCGATCGGCGCCCGCTTACTGCCATCTGCCGCGAGACGATTCCGCGGTTCGTGCAGTGTTCCGAGCGTGCTTGGCGTCAGGCAATGCGCGCTTTTCACAGCAGGAGAAAAGCCGCATCAGGAGTCCGCCCTTTTCTGTCGGCAAGAGCGGAAGAATGTTCCGGACGAAATGAATGAAAGCCGGTCACTTGCTCTGTCTATGACGCAATACGAGGGAAAAACGTAACCCTGAACGCGCCGGATGGAAGCCTCAAGAGAAACCTGCAGCCGATGCAGCATGCGCCGCTTCGAAAACATCGGCTCTCTTTTTGCCGCGTTGGGTGGACGAACCTGTCTGAAAGTCAGTGACTCTTTCTCAAATCTGGGAAATCGCGCCAGCCAGAAGAGGATGCGTTACCACCCACAAATCTGATGATCGATTGCCGGCATACGCGTCGCCGCTCTGTTTGCGATGTTCTTGCCGGCTGCATTGAGCAACTTCGCTCCAAGGGCTGTGCCGGAACAGGTCAGATCGGGATAGAAGATCAACCATCAACCCGCGCGCATCAAGGTCACACGCGCTTATTCCCTTGCTTCTCTCCTGATCTTCGGCCTGTCTGCGCGCGTTGTCAAGTTACAGGCGATGAAAGTTACGCCAATTTACGCTGCAAACGGTGCCGTTCCGCGAAGACTGAGGGCCTGTCCATGAACCAGCCACCAGGAACCGGCCACGAGCAATCGATTTGCCAACCCCGGAGGTAGAGTCAGACAATCAGGCGAGGTCTGAATCGATGAATCGCAGAGAGTTTATGCATCGGGCATCTGCGGCCGCACTGGCTGCAGGTCTGTCTTCAGCCGCGAGTTACGGCGAGCCGGTTGGCGCATCCGGCAAAGCCGCAGCGCTCAAGCCCATGGATGTGGGCCTGCTGATCTCGCCCTTCGGCGCCCCCGAGGAGAAGATCGGCCGCGTCCGCGAGCTGGGCTTTGATAACTGCTTCTTATCGCTGGATGGTTACCTTAACCATTTCACGTCCGATTTAGCCCGCCAGATAGGCGACTTACTGGATAAGTTCGAGCTTGTTGCAACTACGGTTGAAGTTGTCGGCCCTCCGCCGCTGGTGTGGGACTTCCTTCAGGGTCCTTCGACCATCGGATTGATTCCGCCATCCACCCGCGCTGCGCGGATTGACGCATTGCGCCAGGCCTCGGACTTCGCCAGGCTGCTGGGCATCGGCCAGGTGCAGACCCACTGCGGCTTCATCCCCGAGAACCCCGCCGATCCGCTCTATCCCGGCGCGGTCGAGGCCATCCGCACCGTGGCGCAGCACTGCCAGGGCAACGGCCAGTATTTTTTGATGGAGACCGGCCAGGAGACCCCGACCACCATGTCGCGCATGATCCGCGACGTGAACATGCCCAACCTTGCCGTCGGTCTCGACACCGCCAACCTGATCCTTTATGGGAAAGCCAACCCTGTCGATGCCGTCGACATCATCGGTCCGCACGTGCGCAGCATCCACGCCAAAGACGGCCGCTGGCCCACTGATCCGGACAAACTGGGCCAGGAAGTGCTCATCGGAACCGGCCTCGTCCATTTCTATGAGGTCTTCACCAAGCTGCACAAACTGGGCTACACGGGCGCTGTCACCATCGAACGCGAAACCTCCGGTCCGCAGCAGATCGAGGACGTGAAGCAGGAGAAGATCTACCTGGAGCGCGTGCTCCACGATGTCCTGGGCTGAGGCAGGGAATTGCGCAGCCCCCTTTTCACTGCAAACGAAAAACTTCCAATACCGGGCACGAGGAGAGAACGGGATGAACCGCAGAGAGTTTTTTCAGGCCGCAACCGGAGCCGCTTCCGGACTGCTGATCTTAAAGCCAGGAACCGTGTTTGCATACGACGCCAACTCCGCCGTGCGCCTTGGCCTGCTTGGCTGCGGCAACCGTGGCACGCACGTGGCCACCTCGTTCTCACAGAACACCACGGCGCAGGTGGTTGCGCTCGCCGACCTCTTTCACGATCAGTTGGAAGCCGGACAGGCGCACTTCAACCAGGTGAACGCGAGCCTGGGCCGCGCGCCCATCAACAGCAGTCTTCTCTTCCACGGCTCCCACGCCTATGAGCAGCTTGCCGCGTCTTCCGCCGTCGACCTGATCCAGATCTCCACGCCGCCGTTCTTCCACGTGCAGCACCTGGGCGCAGCCGTGGACGCGGGCAAGCACGTCTATTGCGAAAAGCCGGTCGGCGTTGACGTGGCCCAGACGCGCCAGGCGCTGGCCATCGCCAAGCGCGTCAAACCCTCACAGAGCGTCGACGTAGGCTTCCAGTGCCGCAATGCCCCGCCCATCACTGCCATCGCGGAAAAGATCAAGGGCGGCGCGCTGGGCAAGATCGCCTCGGTGAGCGGCTATTACTACGCGCCGGCATCGGTTGAAAAGGTTGTGCCCGGCGCTTCGCCCGACGAGCACCGCCTGCGCAACTGGCTCTGGGATCGCGCTCTCTCCGGCGACATCCTCGTCGAGCAGAACATCCACATCATCGACCTGTGCAACTGGATGCTGGACGCACATCCGCTCAAGGCCACGGCTACCGGCGGACGCAACATTCTTACCCACGAAGGCGACTGCTGGGACAACTACCAGGTGGACTTCGTCTATCCCGGCGACGTGCATCTCTCCTTTTCTTCCACGCAGTTCGGCAGCTACGGACTCTTCGAAGCAGGCCTGCGGTTCTTTGGTGCAGACGGCGCAGCCACGGCACCCTACGCCGGCCCGGTGCAGATTATCGGTGCGCAGGCCTGGGCGTGGACGGAATCGATGAACACCACGGCTGCGCAGGGCAAGTTCGCAGCCAACGGCGGCTTTGAAGACAATCTCGCCTTCGCCGACCGCGACAAGGAGCGCACCTTCATCGACAGCATCGTCACCGGCCCAAAGCACAACCAGATCGCCGCCGGCGTGGAAACCGCGTTGAGCTGCATGCTGGGCCGCATGGCCGGCTATCAGCACCGCGAAGTGACGTGGGAAGAACTGCTCGCCCACGGCGAGACCTACAAGCTGGGGATGGACCTGGCGGAGTTCAGCGCACGCTGAGCTACTGGCGGAATCGCTTCGAGGGTTCGTCGGAGAAGATCTGCCCGTCGCGGATATGCACGACGCGGTGCGCATACTCGGCGATGTCCGGCTCGTGCGTAACCAGCACGATCGTGTTGCCGCGCGCGTGGAGCTGGTCAAAGAGCGCCATGATCTCTACGCCGGTCTTCGAGTCCAGGTTGCCGGTAGGCTCGTCGGCCAGGATGATCGACGGATTGTTGACCAGCGCGCGGGCGATGGCCACGCGCTGCCGCTGGCCGCCGGAGAGCTCGTTGGGCTTGTGCATCATGCGCGATTCCAGCCCCACGTTGGTCAGCGACTGCTTCGCGCGCTCGATGCGCTCGGCCGCCGACGTGCCGTTGTAGATCAGCGGCAGCTCCACGTTGTGCAGCGACGTGGCCCGGGCCAGCAGGTTGAAGGTCTGGAAGACGAATCCGATTTCCTTGTTGCGAATACGCGCGAGCTGGTCGTCGTCCAGCTCGCTTACCAGTTGCCCGTTGAGCCAGTAGCGGCCCTTCGAAGGCGTGTCGAGACAGCCGATCAGGTTCATCAGCGTCGATTTGCCCGAGCCCGACGGCCCCATGATGGCCACGTATTCATTGTGCCGGATGCGCAGCGAGA
>JASHPJ010000026.1 GCA_030038195.1 Acidobacteriaceae bacterium | reverse complement strand
GTGGCGATCGTGATGCCCCGCTCCCGCTCCTCCGGCGCGTTATCGATCGAGTCGAACGAACGGAACTGGATCTTCGGGTTGTGCTTGGACAACACCTTGGTGATGGCCGCCGTCAACGTCGTCTTGCCATGATCTATATGGCCTATCGTCCCTACGTTCACGTGCGGCTTCGAACGATCAAACTTCTCCTTCGCCATAAAAAGCCTCGAATCCCTTTCGTAGCTCGTACTGCCTGTTGTTCTCACGGGGTGCCCGCCACAGCGGACTCCAGCCCCCAAAACTCAAAAACGGCCGCTAGCTTCTAGCTCTTAGCTCCATCCCGCTCACCCCAGCCTCTATCGTTCGCTTCTGCATTGCCTTGCTAAAAGCTAGAGGCCAGGAGCTAGCAGCCTATTTCCCCTGCGCCCGGCCGATGATCTCGTCGGCAATCATGCGCGGCGCCTCCTCATACCTTGCGAACTGCATCGAATACGACGCGCGGCCCTGCGTGGAGGAACGAATGTCGTTCACGTAGCCGAACATCTCCTTGAGCGGCACCATTGCCTTGATGACCTGCGATCCGGCCGCGTGCTCCATGCCCTCGATGCGCCCGCGGCGGGAGTTGATGTCGCCGATGATGGTGCCCATGAACTCCTCGGGAACGGTCACTTCGACGGCCATCACCGGCTCCAGCAGCACTGGAGATGCCTTCCTGGCCGCTTCCTTGAAGCCGATCGAGCCGGCGAACTTGAAGGCCATTTCGTTCGAGTCGACTTCGTGGTAGCTGCCATCGAACAGCGTCACCTTGACGTCCACCATCGGGTAGCCGGCCAGGATGCCCAGTTCCATCGCGCCCTGCACGCCCTGGTCGATAGGCTTGATGTACTCCTTGGGCACCACGCCGCCCTTGATGTCGTTGATGAACTCGTAGCCCTTGCCCGGCTCGTTGGGCTCGATGCGCAGCCAGCAGTGCCCATAGTTGCCCGAGCCGCCGGTCTGGCGGATGTACTTGCCCTCGCCCTCAGCGGTCTTGCGGATGGTCTCGCGGAAGGCCACCTTGGGCTCGCCCACATTGGCCTCCACCCTGTGCTCGCGCTTCATGCGGTCGACGATGATCTCAAGATGCAGCTCGCCCATGCCGCTGATGATCGTCTGGCCCGAGTCTTCGTCGGTATGCACTTTGAAGGTGGGGTCCTCGTCGGCCAGCTTCGACAGCGCGATGCCCATCTTCTCCTGGTCGGCCTTGGTCTTGGGCTCGATGGCCACCGAGATGACCGGCTCGGGGAAGGTGATGGCGCCCAGCGCGATTGGATGCGCCGGCACGCAGAGCGTGTCGCCGGTCTTCAGGTCCTTCAGGCCCACACAGGCGCAGATGTCGCCGGCAAGAATCTCGGTGATGTCCTCGCGCTTGTTGGCGTGCATCTTCACCAGGCGGCCCACGCGCTCAGTCTTGCCGGTGCGCGGATTCAGCACCGTGTCGCCGGTCTTGAGCGAGCCCGAGTAGACGCGGATGAAGGAGAGCTTGCCGAAGGGATCGTTGATGAGCTTGAAAGCCAGTGCCGAGAAGGGTTCGCCGTCGTCCGGCTTGCGGATGAGGATCTCGGCATGGTTCGAGGGGTTGATGCCTTCCACCGGGGGTTTGTCGAGCGGGCTGGGCAGGTAATCGACGACCGCGTCGAGCAGCGTCTGCACGCCCTTGTTCTTGAAGGCGCTTCCGCAGATGACCGGGAAGACCTTGAGATCGATGGTGGCTTGGCGGATGCCGGCCTTGAGCTCGGCGATGGTGGGGGTCTCGCCCTCGAGGAACTTCTCGAGCAGCACGTCATCGGTTTCCGCGATGACTTCGATGAGCTGCATGCGGAAGGCTTCGGCCTTCTTCGCCAGGTCGGCAGGAATCTCTTCAACCGAGTACTTGGCGCCCATGGTCTCGTCATGCCACAGGATGGCCTTCATCTCGACCAGGTCGACGACGCCCTTGAAGCTGGCCTCGGCGCCGATAGGAATCTGCAGCGCCACGGGGCGCGCGCCCAGCCGCTTGCGGATGGTCTCGAGCACATGCTCGAAGTCCGCGCCGTTCTTGTCCATCTTATTGACGAAGCAGATGCGCGGGACCTTGTACTTGTCGCCCTGGCGCCACACGGTCTCCGTCTGCGGCTGCACTCCGGAAACCGAGTCAAACACCGCAACCGCACCGTCGAGGACGCGCAGCGAGCGCTCGACCTCGGCCGTAAAGTCCACGTGGCCGGGGGTGTCAATGATATTGATGCGAACGTCGCGCCACATGCAGGTGGTGGCGGCCGAAGTAATGGTGATGCCGCGCTCTTGCTCCTGCTCCATGTAGTCCATGGTCGCCGTGCCTTCATGCACTTCGCCGATGCGGTGCGTGATGCCGGTGTAAAACAGGATGCGCTCTGTCGCTGTCGTCTTTCCGGCGTCGATGTGCGCCATGATTCCGATGTTCCGGCAACGATTCAGAGGTGCGGTGCGAGCCACGGTCATTTTCCTTGCGGGCGTGCGGGCCCGCGGTTATAACTAGCTGCCAGCCATTTGCTCCCAGCCTCTAGCTCTTTATTTCTGGAACCGCCTCGTGCGGCTCCAATTCTTACTCCGCGACCGAAAGCTAAAAGCTGGCAGCCAGCGGTTGAATTTCCTACCAGCGGTAGTGGGCGAAGGCCTTGTTGGCCTCGGCCATGCGGTGCACGTCTTCCTTCTTCTTCATGGCCGCGCCGCGCCCGTTGGCCGCGTCGAGCAGCTCGTTGGAGAGCTTTTCGGTCATGCCCTTCTCGCCGCGGTTGCGGCCGTAGGTGATGAGCCAGCGGATAGCCAGCGAGGTGCGCCGCTCGGGATTGACCTCGATCGGCACCTGGTAGTTGGCGCCACCCACGCGGCGGGTCTTCACCTCAAGCAGCGGCTTGCAGTTCTCGACCGCCTTCTTGAAGAGCTTGAGAGCGTCTTCGCCGCCGCCACGTTCCTCCAGGCCCTTCATGGCCTTATAAAAGATGGCCTGGACGGTGGACTTTTTGCCACCCCACATCATCGAGTTCACAAACTTGGTCACCAGCGTGGACCCGTAGACCGGATCCGGCGCCACTTCCCGCTTCGCAATGTGCCCTTTTCTCGGCATAAAAACCTCAAAACAGCTTCTAGCTTCTAGCCTCTGGCTTCTAGCTCGCCCGGCTCGCTCCAACCGCAATGGCTTCATTTACCATCGCAGGAGCTGGAAGCCAGGAGCTAGCAGCCAGCGGCTGTTTTTACTTCTTGCCCTTGGCCGCCGCGGCGCCACCCTTGGCGCGCTTGGCGCCGTACTTCGAACGGCCCTGCGAGCGATTGGCCACGCCCACCGAATCGAGCGTGCCGCGCACCACGTGGTAGCGGACGCCGGGCAGGTCCTTCACACGGCCGCCGCGGATGAGCACGATCGAGTGCTCCTGCAGGTTGTGGCCGATGCCCGGGATGTAGGTGGTTACCTCGATTCCGTTGGTCAGCCGCACGCGCGCCACCTTGCGCAGAGCCGAGTTCGGTTTCTTGGGCGTCTGGGTGTACACGCGGGTACAAACGCCGCGCCGCTGCGGCGAGGCCTGCAGCGCAGGCGATGCCGTCTTGTAACGTGGGGCCGTGCGGCCCTTGCGGACAAGCTGGTTAAATGTAGGCAAAGCAAAAGCTCCTAACTTCCCTCAAACCCAAGCGCTCGACTTCGCAGCCGCGGTCCTCCGGACCTTCCGGCTTGGGAGCAGTGAATCACCCCAAACACGCAGAAGCCCCACTGACTGCTTCGCGTCTGCCTGCGTTCCGATCTCAGACGAGAACCAGGACGGTGGTCGCACGTTCTCCCTTGCATTCCAGGGAAAAGCCAACTCCGTTTCGCTGGTTCCGGCCCGCATAGCCCTCCAAGGCGGAGAAACGCGCGGGCGCCGATGCGATATGTCTCTCCACCCCAACGACGAAGACCTGTCATTGGGGACCCCGGCTGCCCCCGCAAGAAGAGAGCTCAATCCGGGACTTGTGCGGCCGGTAACGCCAACTTCCCGTTCCCTGACCTTCTGAGGATCAACCCGATTTCCACTGCCGGCCAGCTTTTACGGCTGCCGGCCCAGGTTTCCCATACGTCGCCGGGCTTAGAGTACACGCACGACCGCGTTCTTGCGGAACCTTCCTACCATAGCAAGAAAAACGGGTGGGGTCAAACACTTTTGAGCCCGCCCGCGAGGATTTTTGCCGGACTTTATTGGATCGACTGCAGCTTCCAGGCCCCTCCGTCAAGCGCGAACGTAGCGCTGCGCATGGTGCTGAGCTGGTTGCCGGGGTCCTGGGCGATGCTCTGGAGCGCGTCCGGGAGCCCACTCAGGTCTACATCCTCTGTATATTCAGCGGTTTTGGTGTTGCCGACGTCCTCGATGTTGTGGATGTCGCGGGCCTTCAGGTGATTGGCGGCAACGGTGGTCACGGTGATGGAATAGTGCGGATCATTCGGCCCATCAGGACGCCACTGGATGGTGTCGCCACCGTTGGAAAGCTTGACCACTTTCTTGCCGTCCGGCGTCAGCTTGAAGTCGGCCCAGTAACCATTTGGATATTTCTTGATTCCCTCCCAGTACTTTGCCGTAACGCCCTGCCGCATCCCCAGATCGCTGACGACGATATCGGTATTGACCGGCGGCGACTGGTCGTACTTGGCCTGGATCATCGACAAGGCATCGGCCTGCGCAAGCGGCGGCGCAGACTTGCACCCGGCCGCCAGAAGTCCCACGCCCAAAAGAGCCAATGCTCCCAGAATGTGAATCTTTCCTGCGTTTTTCACGTTTCCCCCTTAGATGACATCGGATCGATTGATTTGTTTCGACCCGCCATTTTTCTCCTGATTGCCGTTCATGTCAATGGAGTAAAACGGTTCCGCAACCGCGTCCTGGCATCCGCGGGAAACCGAGGTCTGCAGCCGCGCCGCGTACCGCTCGCTCTACTGAAGAATCCGCCCCAGAAGCAGGCCGAGAAACCCCTTTTCATCCAGCTTGAGGCAGACCTGGGCATTCGGTGCGCCGGGGACGGGCTTTGTATCGCCCGCGCTGTCCACTTCAATCCGCAGGGGTGTGGCCGGACATAGATCCGGGTGGATGGCATAGGTGACGGCGACCGGGTCGTAGAGCGTCGGGGAGGGCCACTCGCGGCCCTCCGCCCACTGGTGATAGAGCAGCGTCAACTGGTCAGTCAGCGGCGAGCCGTGCTTGACGATGGACAAAAGCTGCGGCCGGCCAAGATGGACCTGGGTGGAGTCGAGCGGCATCATGAAGACCGGCACGCCGGCACCGAGCAGGGCCTGCAGCCCGGCGGGATCGCACTTAACGTTCCACTCGGGACCTGGAGGTTGAAGAGCGCTCCCGCCGCCGTCGTAGCCGCGGTAGACGCTGCCGCCCATGATGACCACACGCTTGAGCTTGCGGAAAGTGGCTGGATCGCGCTGGATGGCCGCCTGTACATTGAAGAGCGGGCCGATGGCGATCAGCGTGATTGCGCCGGGATGCGCACGAATCTGCGTGAGCAGAAAGGCGACGGCGTCAGCGTGCCTGCGATCGGGTCCGCCGCGCGCATAGGCCACCTGGGTGAAGTGGTTCGTCGCCTCGGTTTCCACGCCTGCGGCGACGGGTATATCGGCGCGGCCGACGGCGGCCAGATAGCGGTCCACCAGGCGGGCGCGCAACCCGGTGTCGCCGAACTCGGTGGTGATGCCGAGAAGGCGCAGCTCGGGGCTGCGCAGCACGAGCGCCAGCGCGAAGGCGTCGTCGATATCGTCGCCGATGTCGGTGTCGAGGAGGACAAGCTGCGTGGAAGGTGCGGCGGGCTGCGGGGTTTGTCCGCGCCCGATGGATGCGCCGGCAAAGGCCAGCGTCCAAAGAATCGTTCCAAAAGAAAATGCCTTTCTGATCATGCGGCCCATTGTAGCCGCGGCGCCCCCGCATTGGCTGACGAATCTGCTACCGGTCCTTCGCCGATCCCATTCCGCCGCGCGCCGCGTAAAAGCTCAGCGCGGCGTCTCCCTGTTCGAGCAGGCGGGTGCGCGCGAGAGCCCCGCAGCATTCTTCGAGCCGCTGCTTGCGGCGATGCTCGGCAATGACCAGCGCATCTGCGGCCAATATGGACGCGGCAGCACCCCCCAGCAGGCCAAGCGTGGATTCATATTCTGCCGCAGCGTCGTAGGGCGGATCGAGGAAGACGAGATGGAAGGCGTGGCCGCGGTATGCGCGCAGGAACGCGGCAGCAGCGGCGGTGCGCACATGCAATCCCTGCTGGATGCCCAGTGTGGACAAATTGGCGCGAAGGGCCTTGAGCGCAGGCTGCGCGCGCTCCACGAAGGTCACCGATGCGGCTCCGCGGCTGAGCGCCTCAAGACCTACGGCGCCCGAGCCGGCGTACAAATCGAGAAACGCGGCACCTTCGATTCTTGGCGCAAGGATGTTGAAGAGCGTCTCGCGCAGCCGGTCGCTGGTGGGCCGGGTGGCCATGCCCGGCGGCGCAGCCAGCACGCGCGACCGGTACGTTCCCGCAATGATCCGCATCGCCCACCAGCATAGCAACACAAGGAATTCACGCGCCGCGCGCGGGGCGAGCCCGTACAATCGAAAGTATGCGAGGCTGGTCGATTCCGCTGGGACGCTGGATGGGCGTGGAGATGCGCGTCCATTTGTTTTTCCCGCTGCTGGCCTTCGTCTTTCTGGGCATCACCGCCGGCGACGGCTGGGGACGCGGGCTGGCGCTGTTTGTGCTGCTGGTGGCGGCGGTGGTGACGCGCGAGGTGGCGCGCCTGCTGGTGGCGGCCTGGCTCGGGCTGCGCCTGCGCGCGGTGCTGCTGCTGCCCATCGGCGGCCTGTTTGCCTATGCGAATCCCGAGAGCCAGGAGAATGCCAACAACGGGCTGGGCCAATATGTACTGGCTGCGGCCGGGCCACTGGCGAACTGGGCCACGGGACTGGCGCTGATGGCGGCGATCCTGGGCGCAAGCAGCAACGTGCAGCTTTTCAGCTATCCGATCATTACCTCGGCACATCTTTTGCGCAGCATGGTGTGGATGCAGATATGCCTTGGCCTGCTGCATCTGCTGCCTGCCTACCCGCTCGATTGCGGACGGCTGATCCGCACCAGCTTTGCCAGGACACACGGCTATGCGCCGGCAGGCCGCGCTGCCGCGGGACTGGGCCAGGCTCTGGCGCTGGCCGCCATGCTGGGCGGCATGCTGCTGCATGACTACTGGCTCACTATCGCTGGACTGTTCATCATGGTAGGCGCGCAGATTGAAGACCAGGGAGTCTTCTTCCAGTCTGTCGTGGACACGGTACGGATGCGGGAAGTGATGCTGACGGATTTCGCCACGCTTTCGCCGTCGGACACGCTGGCCGATGCGCTGGTGCGTTGCGTCCACTCGCTGCAGGAGGACTTCCCGGTCGTGCGCGGCCCGCAGCTGGTCGGCATCGTTTCCCGGCAGCGCATTGTCGACGCGCTGCGCAACGACGGCAACGGCTATGTGCAGTCGGTCATGTCGCGAGCCTTCCAGGTGGCGCGGCCTGAAGATACGCTGGGAACCACCATTCGCCGCATTACGGCGGGCCGCGGGCTTTCGCTGATTCCCGTTACCGAAAGCGGCCGGGTGGTGGGTATCGTGAGCGTGCAGAACCTCATGAGCTCGATGTCGCTGCTCGCCGAGCAGCGCCGCATCGAGCGCCAGGAAAGCAGTGAATCCGGCTGA
>JASHPJ010000025.1 GCA_030038195.1 Acidobacteriaceae bacterium | reverse complement strand
GTGGCGATCGTGATGCCCCGCTCCCGCTCCTCCGGCGCGTTATCGATCGAGTCGAACGAACGGAACTGGATCTTCGGGTTGTGCTTGGACAACACCTTGGTGATGGCCGCCGTCAACGTCGTCTTGCCATGATCTATATGGCCTATCGTCCCTACGTTCACGTGCGGCTTCGAACGATCAAACTTCTCCTTCGCCATGCGCTTTCGATTCCCTTTCCGTTAGTCTTTTGTTTCTTGCGGCCCCAGCGTTGCCGGACGCCGAAAATCGTCTGACTGCGCTTCAATAATACGCATACGCTTTGAAGTACCGCTGCCGCAGCTCCACCGGCACCTTTTCCACCAGCCGCAGATACCGCTCGCGGGTCAATCCACGGTCCGACACCGGCAGCGCGTCGTAGAGCCTCGGCGCTTCTCTGCCCAGCAAGCCGCGGCGCAGGACGCTTTCAAAATCGCGAATTCGCAGCCGGGACTTGATCACCCGGTTCAGGAAAACCTCCACGTCGCAGGCATCGAAGACTGCATCCATCAGCCCGTGCAATCGCGTGTATCCCTCTTCGTCCTGAACGGCTATCACTGCCTGCTCAAACATGTTTCCTGCCCCCCGTACAGCCTTCTCAACAAGCTCAACAAATCCTGGAGCGGGAGACGGGGATCGAACCCGCGACCAACAGCTTGGAAGGCTGTGACTCTACCACTGAGTTACTCCCGCGAAAAACAGCGATCAGGAATCAGAGATCAGTTTGTTCGTGCTGCTTGAGGCGATTGCACTTCTTAGCCAAATCCCTTACTGATCTCTGATCCCCGTTCCCTCGTATTTCTGGAGCTGATGACCAGGATTGAACTGGTGACCTCTCCCTTACCAAGGGAGTGCTCTACCAACTGAGCTACATCAGCCCTTAAACTGCAGCTTTTAGCCCCCAGCCCTCAGCTTCTAGCTCGTTCCTGCCGGAATAAGGCGCATCGGCCTGATCCTGCCATCACGAGCTGGAGGCTGGTAGCTAAAAGCTAGCAGCTATTCTTTTCCGTCTTGGCGGACCTTATCCGCCTGGACGGCTAAAACCGTGCGCAACGCCAGTCCGCCAATAATAATGAGCGGAACCAGTCTTAACTCTACCGGCCTGCCAAAGACGTCCACCTTGCCCGCGTCCATGGTGAACCAGACCAACACCGCCAAAACCGCGTACATCACCAGCGCCAGCGGAAACCGCCGTTGAAGATCGGAACCCGAACGTATTCCGTCTTTCCCGGAGTGCGCTTCCGCCTGCGGCGACTGGCGCATCGATGCACCTCAAACACCTGGTGCCCAGGGCACCTCAAAAACCTCTGGTGCACAGGGGAGGATTCGAACCTCCGTAGCTCGCAAGGAGCGGCAGATTTACAGTCTGCTGCCATTAACCGCTCGGCCACCTGTGCCCAATCGCCCATGGACTAAAACCCTCAATCCCATGGGAGTTCTCATCCACTCCACCCGCCTGCCAGGATGCCGCTTCCGCACATTACACCCCGTCCGGAGAACCTCCGGCATTTCGGAGCCTGCGCCTGAAGTGGGGTCACCGCGGAGGACAGGCCCGGCGGTAGAATACGATCCTTCGCCGGTGAAAACTTACCTCTCCGGACTCGACTTGCTACATCCGGCTTTGCCGTTTCGGAACCCGGTTCGAGCTGCCATCTAATGGAGCTGGCGAAGGGATTTGAACCCCCGACCCTCTGATTACAAATCAGATGCTCTACCAGCTGAGCTACGCCAGCTCAATCCACCGGAATCCGCCCCGGAGTTCGGAAAAACGCACGGACACACGACCACTCCGCACGTACCACGGCACAGAAATCAAGGTTAGCATACCGGCGACGGCGGAGCAAACGCGGAGACAGCAGGAAATAGGGATCAGGGAGCAGGGAATAGAAACGAAATGGCAATTTGATTTGGGAAGGCCAGATTCCCTGCTCAATCCCGCCCCAGATAGCCATAGAAATCACGGGATTTTCTTATTCACCGGCGACCTTCGCGCCCCACTCTTCCGGGCTCAGGTCGCGAGCGTGCCTGGAAAAGAGCCACTGATGGCCTTCGAGGTCTTCGACTCCATATTGCAGCTCGCCATAGATGGTTTCGTGAAGCTCCTCGACGATGGTTGCGCCGGCAGCGCAGGTACGGGCGTAGTGATCCTCCACGTCTTCGACAAAGATGGTAAGCGACTGGGTCTGGTGGCCCGTGATTATCGGAGTGGAACGGCCCGGCCTGACCGTGGAAACCATGGTGTACGCCTTGCCGAGCCGCAGTTGCGCACCGGCTGCCGGGTCACCATAGCGGTAGTGCTCGACGAAGCCGAAGACCTTTGCGAGCCAGCCGATGACTTCATCGAGATTGCGGTAGAAGATGTGAGGC
Source organism: Acidobacteriaceae bacterium (assembly GCA_030038195.1). Classification (GTDB taxonomy): domain Bacteria; phylum Acidobacteriota; class Terriglobia; order Terriglobales; family Acidobacteriaceae; genus Telmatobacter. The sequence continues at coordinate 8,911 of JASHPJ010000025.1, read as the reverse complement.
ATCATCGTATCGACGGGTACGGAGCGGTTGTGCAGCATGGAAACAAGATACCCGATTTGCGCGAGGCGGGACGGGCAAGCATCCTCGAAAAGACCGATTTCCAGCCTGCGACTGGAAACGAAAAAGCGGCTGCCGTCACAATCTCTCGACTGACCTCAAGCAAGCGGCTACGGCTGAAGAAAGCCGCTGCATTTCGGTTGATTCGCGGGTGAAGGAAGATTTTATTGCTGTCCGATGGCCGGATTCGGCCGGATTTTGCGCATATAGACAAGGAGAGAAAGTGCGCGAGCGATTTCATCCGGCCTGCAAGACGCTTTCAGAGTTTATGCCGGGATGACAACTCGCAGCAAGGCAAACACCAAATAAAAGGTCGATTGCGGGCCCGAAGACTTCTTGACTAGCCGGAAATCCGGGTGTATTTTCGGTGTCACTGGGACCCCTTTCCATAACTCAGAATTGGAAGCGACTATGACTCAGATGCAAAGACTGGTTTTAGTCGGGTTGTCCGTAATAACGGCTTTCGGCGGCATTTGCATGGAAGCTCAGGTGGGTGACCCTGCCACTCTCATCAAGGAAAAACTGGTTTCCGATATCAAGTTGACCAAGGCCACGGACGCCCATGACGATATTGTCACTGCGGGCGATGTGCTGGTGCTGCACAAAGACGGATTGATGATGTGCAGCTCGGCGTCATCGTATGCCTTCTCGAACACCTATCAAAACGGAGTCCTGTCAGGGAACTTGAATAATCGCGCTAAAGACGCGGCGAAGAGCTTCCTGAGAGGGAGACTGCCGTTTGGCGGCGGAGGAAGCGCGACCGATGCAGCCAACAACGGCTGTTCCAGCAGGAAATTCGTCGCCGGCGAGAAGTTCTGGGTCACGGATATCGAGATTGCCAAAGACAACAGTGGCATTATCGTGTCCACCTTCAGCGATCCTTACAACAATGTGCGGTATTACGGCGAGATTAAATTCCCGTTTCCCGCCAAGAACAATGTTCCATCGGTCGATGCCGAGGTGAAGACGGTCGAGGAAGTGATGACCGTAGCGCCCAGCGACGATGCGAACAAGGGCGATAGCGGGGGTGCAGGTCAGGATCAGGGTCAGGATCAGGGCCAGAACCCGAGCCAGAATCAGACCCAGAATGGATCGACGCCGGCAGCAGCCATCGCTCCGATCGCTCCGCCGCCTCCTCCGCCGGACCAGGCGGCCGCGCCGCCCAAGACCATCTCCATCGGGCAGACCAGGGATATTGTCATTGCAACCTGGGGTCAGCCCACAAAAGACATCAAGCTCCCCAGCAAGGAGATCTTTGTTTACCCGGACATGAAAGTGACGTTTGTCGCAGGTAAGGTCTCCGACGTCCAGTAACTCCAGGTTTCAGCCACTCAAGTTCCCGCGTGGGCGGAAAAGAAGAATGGAGCATCGGATGAATCGGCTCAGCGAATGGAAAAAATATTACCTTCCCCTAGCAACTGCGGTACTATGCGCCATTGGTCTGGCGGGTAGCCTCGCCTATGCAGCGTCAGAAAAACCCGCAGCCAAACCCTCCACCCCCTCGAAACCGGCTACGGCCGCGAAACCCGCCTCGACCAGCGGAGCCGGCCATGGCGCCACCTCCACCACCCGCTCAGGCCCGACGACCGGCGGCACGCATTCCGGCCCGACGGCCAATTCTCATGCCGGACCGACGACCGGTGGCAATCGCCCCACGACCGCGGGCGGAGTACACCCGAACACCACAGGCAGACCGGGGGGAGTGACTGCGAACAGAACTGCGACCGGCCGCATTGCGCCGGCCGGAAGCCACACCGTGGCGACCAGGAATGGCGCAATTACCCGGCGGCCCGACGGCAGGATCAGTGATGTGCATGACGCCCGGCGCGGCATGGATGTACACCATGGACTGGATGGCGGCAGGCGGGTTTCGGTGGAGCGCGCTGACCACTCGCGCATTGTGGCGGAACGCGGACGGCGCGGATACATCGAGCGGCGCTACTCCTATCACGGGCATGACTTTGCGCGACGCTCCTACTATTGGCACGGCCGGGAGTACAACCGCTATTACCGCGGCTACTACTACCACGGCGCATTTGTGAACGTGTACGCGCCCGCGGTCTACTATCCGCCGGCGTTTTACGGGTGGGCGTATAACCCGTGGGCTGCGCCGGTGGCTTATGGATGGGGATGGGGCGGAACGCCGTGGTACGGATTCTACAGCGCGTACTTTGTGCCCTATCCGGTCTATGCGGGTCCGGCATTCTGGCTGGCGGATTACCTGGTCGCGGCGGAGTTGCAGGCGGCTTATGCGGCGCAGGCAGCCAATGCGAGCGCGGCGGCGCAGGGCCTCAACCTCCCCGCAAACCAGGCTTGGCCGGGCACTTCTTCAACGCCGCTCCTGGTGGCAAGCAATGTTCCCATAGCGGCTGCGAGCGATGCGCCTGCGCCTGCACTGACCCCGGCAATCAAGGCGCAGATTGCCGACGAGGTGAAGGCTGAGATCGCTCTCGAAAACTCCGAAGCGCAGCAGAACGCGCAGGGCCAGGATGCGGATCCGGCTTCGAGCGGGATTGCCCGCATCCTGGGCGATGGAAAGACGCACGTTTTTGTCGCCGGCGATTCGCTCGATGTGGTGGATTCGACGGGCGCCGAGTGTGCGCTCAGCGACGGCGATGTGCTGCAGTTTTCGGGTCCGGCTCCGGCAGACAACCAGACAGACGTGAGCTTGGCGGTGCTTGCGAGCAAAGGCGGGAAAGAGTGCCAGACTTCAGCAACGGTGACGGTTGCCGTGGCTGACCTGCAGGAGATGCAAAACCACTTGCGCGAGACCATCGACCAGGGCATGGAGGAACTGAAATCGAAGCAGGGCCAGAATGGCCTGCCGGCGGCGCCGCCATCGGCAACGGCCGCTCCGGTGCAGTCGGCATTTGCGCAGAATGCGCCGCCGCCGGAGCAGAACGGCGCAGCGGACGTGAACCAGCAGCTCGCCCAGGCTGATCAGGCGGAACAGGAAGTAGCCCAGGCCGCACCGAGCGACGGCACAGATTCCTCTGCCGCCGCGGCGCCGCAACCGGCTACAACCGTCAGTATCACCCTGGGCCAGACCATCAACCAGGTAACCTCATCGCTGGGCGCGCCGCTTGCGGTGATCGATCTGGGCAGCAAAAAGATTTACAAGTACAAGGACATGAAGATCACCTTCAAAGACGGCAAGGTGGCTGACGTGGAGTAAGCGACAACATTGCAACACACAATGACCGGCCCATCGCTCCGGATAGGCCGGTCATTTTATGCTGCAAAGTCCCTCGGCTGGCGCAATTCCTTTCCCGCATTATCCCGGAGCCGATGAAGTTGTGCTCCGGCAAAGCGATCTCGGTTCACCTGCCGACGCGCTACCGGCTCAGGGATGACTCCAGCCGCCGCAGTTCCGCACTGGCGCGGTCCATGTAATCCCGGGCAACATCCACGTCGCCTTCACTGAGTGCGCGATCGGCTTCGCGCAGCGAGTTGTTCATCCGGTTCAGCGCGCCCACCATGTCGCCGCGCAGGTCGAAGCCCTGCGCCTGCTGCTGGCGGCGAGGCTGATCGATGCCGCTCCGTACCGTGTCTGCCCGCGCGTCCAGGTCCATGAAGCGGTCGTGGGCGTGGCGCCTCCGGCGAGGGACCGGCAGCCACGGGCGGCGCGGCGGGTGCTGCTGTGTTTTGAACTGGCGGAGCTGGCGCGGACGAAGCCATGGACAGCCGGGACAGAGTCGTATGCCCACCCGTGCACAGGTACCCCAGAAATAGGTGCAGCAGGAGGCCGGAGCGTATCCGGCTGCGAAGATGGACTCTTAACCCCGAAGTCTCACCTCTCCGCTGCCGCGATGGACAAACTCCCCTTTCGGAGATCGGAGAGATATTATGATGGAAACAGTCACCCAAACGATTTTGTGCCGGGGTGCGGCTGCAGCCGTGCCACCAAAGAAATGCAAAATCTTTGGGCTTTGGCCTTGAGGGATGTTTCTCTCGTGTTCGACACGTTTACTTATACAGCCAGCCTCGATCTCCTTCGTCGTCAGAATGTCAATCCCACAAAAAACCAGTTACGCAAGATGCCGGCAAGGAGGGATGATTCCATCGTCCTTTCGTGCATGGCATTTCTTGCACGCACCATCGGAGAGCTTGTATGCGTCGGATTTGTTTTGCGATTCTGTCGTGTGTTCTTTGTCCTTTGCTCGTGGCTCAGCAGACGCCTGCCCCAAGCGCCCCATCGCCTTCGAATAGCGGCGCTGAGCAGACGCCTGCATCAGCCGCACCGTCACAACCGCCTCCACCGCATACTCTGCTCGACGGAACGCCGGTCAAACTGCGGTTGAGCCAGACCATCTCGTCAGCCGATGCAAAGGTCGGTCAGGAGGTTCCCTTCGAAGTAGTGGAAGACGTAAAAGTAGACGACGTTGTGGTGCTGCCCAAGGGTGCCACGGCAATCGGGACCGTTACTGAAGCGGAACCCAAGAGACGCATGGGCCGCGGTGGAAAGTTGAATGTCAACATCAGCTACGCGCGTCTCGCCGATCAGGAAAAAGCTGCTTTGCGTGCGACAAAAGCCGCACAGGGTGGCGGACACGTGGGCGCCATGACCGGGGCCATGGTCGCAACCGCAATTGTCTTCTTCCCCGCCGCGCCGCTCTTCCTGTTCATGCATGGAAAAGACATCACCATTCCGCAGGGAACGGAGATCACCGCGTTCGTAGACGGAGACATGCACCTGGCTATGGACAAATTCGCCGCGGTACTGCCCGCAACAGCCGGCGCGCCAGCCGCTGCGGCGGCAGCCCAGACCAGCCTGATCGTTGAATCCACGCCGCCGGGCGCGGACATCGAAGTAGATGGCAACTTCGTCGGCAGCACGCCTTCCACGATCGACGTTGCGCCCGGCAGCCACCAGATCACGGTCAAGAAAAAGGGATTCACAGACTGGACACGCAAGCTCGACGTGACGGGAGGCAATGTTCACCTGAACGCCGATCTCGACGCAGCCCCCGCCCAATAGACGGGGGTGTTAGGGTAGTTCTTGACGGTCCTGCTGACCGGCATGGATGCACCGACGCACGCGCAGAACGCTTCTTATCGTTGCCGCGATCCTGGTTTTGCTGGGGCTGGCGATTTTTCTGCGCTCCAAGGCGCCGCCTGAAGCCGCGCGTCTGCTGCCGGAGTCCGACGGCATCGTCTACATTGACCTGAAACCCATCCGCGCCTTCCTGCGCAAAGATCTCAAGCCGCCGCAGCGCGTGCCGGAGTACCAGCAGTTCGTGGACGCCACCGGCATCGACTGGGAGCGCGACCTGGACCAGGTGGCGATCGGCCTGCACCGCATGCAGGACCCCAACGGGCCGAATGGGCCGGTAGCCTATTCGATGGTGCTGGTGGGCAAGATCACCGGCCGGAAACTGAACGACTGGCTCGATGCCCATGCCACCGCCCGCGAGAGCTACCTGGGCAAAACGATCTACAGTATCCCGTCCGACGGCCGCACGGTGCGCGTGGCGCAGATCGGCTATGACACTCTGGTAGTATCCAATACCCCCACGCCCGAACAGATTCACTCCATCATCGACCGTCACCGCACGGCCGCGCTGCCGTTTGCGGGCTCGTCGCTGCTGGAGCGCCACTATCATGACGTGCCGCTGCTCTCGCTGGCCTGGGGTGTAGGCCAGATCGGGCTTCCCTTTTCAGAGAGCGGTGCCATCCGGATCTTTGGCTTCTCGCTGCCGCTGCAGCCGGACTCCACGATCATTGCCAGCGTGGCGCCCGCGCTGCCTGTTCCCGGCTCGCTGAGCGCGCTGCGGCTCAAGGTGGAAGAGATTGCTCCCACCCCCGACGACGCCGTGAGCCAGGCCGCCAGCCTGGCCACTCTGGTCACGCTGGCACGCGGCTTTACCGCCCCGCTGGCCGACAACACGGCCAACAACGGGCTCAAGGAACTGCTCAAAACCGCTGAGGTCACGCAGCATCGCGAGTGCGTCATAGTGACGGCCACGCTGCCCACCGGTTTTCTGGCCAAGCTGGCGGAGAGTGAGAACGCCCCGCCAGCGGCGGCGCAACCGGGCGGCGGTGCAAACTAACAGCGCTCTGCCTGCCTTGCTATCCTACCTGCATGCCCTCGTTCATCGACGCCATCGACGTCAAGCGCAAGATGTACTTTGAGCTTGAGAACACGCCTTATTACTGCCTCGATGCCGAGGTCTCCACGCCCACCGCGCGCGGCGGCCAGACGCTCGTCCACCTCAAGATGCGCAACCTGCTCACCCGCGCTGTCTTTGACAAGACCTTCAAGGCCGGCGAAAAGTTCAAGGAGCCCGACCTCGACACCGCCGAAGCCTCTTACCTCTACTCCGACGCCGATGGCTCCTACTTCCTCGACCAGAGCACCTTTGAAACCGTCACGCTCCCGGCTGACAAGCTTGGCGGCGCGCTCGACTTCCTGCTCGAAGGCGCGATCCTGCAACTCGACAAGTTCAACGGCAATCCCATCGGCATTCAGCTTCCTGCGCAGGTTGAGCTTGCCGTCTCCTACACCGAGCCCGCCACGCGCGGCGACACCGCCGCCGGCGCCGTCACCAAGCCGGCGAAGTTGGAAACCGGCCTCGAGATCCGCGTGCCTTTCTACATCAAGGAAGGCGACAAGGTAAAGGTCAACACTGAAACCCGCGAGTTCGCGGGCCGTGCCTGACGCACAGCCTTGGCCCAATCCACTACACCACGCCCGCAAACCGCGCCGGGCGCCCCATCCCTGCCCGTGCTCAATCAAGCACGAAAAGGGGTGGGGGTGCCCCAGGTCTCGTAGAGACCTGGGAAACCACAAACCTATCCAGACATATCTCCCGCAACGCGCACCGGCTGGCCTTCCTCACCTTTACCGGGCATTCACATTCCGCGCCGCATCCTCCGTCTACCATGGGCTCAAGTCCGTTGCTCATGACTCACTTCAGATACGCGTGCACCAGGTCGATCAGGTCTTCCGCCAGCTCGGGCGCGATCTGCTCTTTGGCTCCATCCACCAGGTGGAAGCGGATATGCGTCTCCAGCACCTCGCCCATCAGCGCGTTCACGCCGCCGCGCACCGCCGCCAGCAGCATCAGTTGCGCGCCGCAGTCGTCGTCGGCCGTGAGCGAGCGCTCCACCGCCTCCAGTTGCCCACGAACTTTTCTCAGCCGCTGCAGCAGCTTCACCTTTTCCCGTTCCTGGTGGGACATTTTCATCGCTCCTTCATTTGACAATACCAACCGGGGGTATAGTATTTAACCCAGTGGGGGTATAGTCCATCTCCTCCCATTCTATGCCCGTCCGCCTGCCCATCCCGTCCATGCTCGCTGCCCCGGCCCTGGGCATCCTGCTCGCCGCAGCGCTCGCCGCCCAGGAGTCGGCCGCGCTTCCTGACGCACCGCAGCCAGCCATGGCTTCCACGCAGCAGGCTGTCCTGGCGCCGTCCCCGCGCGCTTTCCTCGCGCTCGCTCAGGAGAGCCCCGCGCCAGCCGCTCCCGCCGAACCGCAGCCGCAGGACGACCCCATCCTCACGATGTTTCCGCACGCCGAGGACAGCCGCTACTGGGTTTCCGGCCAGGCCAACAGCATCTTCCAGATGCACGGCCGCTTCCACTCGCCCTATGAAGGCCCCAACAGCCTGCGCGACAGCTTTGAGTACAAGGCCTCCGAGGTAGCGACGCTCTACCTCGGTTATCAACTGCGCCCCGACAGCCGCTGCAGCACCGACTTGATCCTCGACGTGGAGAACGCCGGCGGGCGCGGCATCTCTGAGGCGCTGGGCCTGGCCGGTGAAACCAATCTCGACGTCGTCCGCAACCCCAACCTCAGCGCCACGCCCTATCTCGCGCGCGGCGAAATCCACCAGGTTATCGGTCTCACCAGCGAGATGGCCGATCAGGACCGCTCGCCGTTCGCGCTGGCCTCCAAGGTTCCGGTGCGTCGCTTCGAGATTCGTGTGGGCAAGATGAGCCTTCCCGACACCTTTGACGTCAACTCCGTCGGCGCCGACAGCCATCTCCAGTTCACCAACTGGACGGTGGACAACAACGGCGCATGGGACTACGCGGCCGACACGCGTGGCTACACCGTGGGTGGCTTGATCGAGTACGACGACAAGGCCTGGTCCGCGCGCTACGGCATCTTCGCCATGCCCATTGTTGCCAACGGCATCGATCTCGACTGGGCCTTCAGCCGCGCCAACGGGCAGAATTGGGAGTTCGAGCTGCGCAAAGGCCTGTTTGCGCGTTTCATCAACCCGAAGCACCCCGGCGCGGTGCGCATCCTGAGCTTCGTCAACCACGCGCACATGGGCGACTACCGCCAGTCCGTCCAGGAGTTCCTTTCCGGCCAGACAGCCACGCCCGAAATCACCGCGACCGAGCGTTATGGCGCCGTGAAGTACGGCTTCGGTTTCAACACCGAGCAGGAAGTCACCAACAGCCTGCGTCTCTTTGCGCGTTTCGGCTGGAACGAGGATCAGCATGAGTCCTTCGCCTACACGGAAGTCGGCCAGACCATCCTCTTCGGCGGCGATTACAACGGCCATGGCTGGCGCCGGAGCAATGACAAGCTCGGCATCGCCTTTGTCTCCAACGCCATCAAGCGTGACCACCAGAACTATCTGCACTACGGCGGCCTCGGATTCCTGCTGGGCGACGGGGGTCTGACCTATGCGCGCGAGGACATTGCAGAGTGGTACTACAACGCGCACCTGTGGCGCGGCCTTTACGGCATGCTGGGCGGATCCTATATCGCGCATCCGGGCTACAACCGCGACCGCGGGCCGGTCTATGTGCCCGCAGCGCGCGCACACATTGATTTTTAGACAGGTTCTGAGGACAAATTCAATCTACTTTCCCGATCCTGTGCCGGGCAGGGTATA
>JASHPJ010000001.1 GCA_030038195.1 Acidobacteriaceae bacterium | reverse complement strand
CAGAATACGCGATGACAGGATGCACGCGATGAAAAGACTGAAAGCAGGGGATAGAAATCCGACCCGCGGGGCCGTGGGCAATGCGCTGGTGAACCCGTCCTAGGACGGTGGGGCTCCCCGCGGTTCATTAGGCATTCCGGACTGGCGGACACGGCACACAGAACCGATTTTTCGAGTCGAGCCCCTGTTCAATGAATGTAGGTTCAACCAGCGTTGACCGCCCACCTGCTTTGCAGGCCGGTTTCTATTGCGGATAGTAGGGACATCGCGCGCAAATTGCAAGTCTTGTACAAGGCAGCCGCCATGTGTTAAAGGAGCCGGTCGCCTCCGTGCCGTCCTGAAAAAGCACGGCAACCCGCAAAACCATCGGGCCTTGATTGATCCAGCCCTAAAATACTGCGACCGCGCCCCACCCTTTTCCGCGCTTTTTGCGGGGAAGGGCGGGAAGAAATGTCACTGTTTTCTTGCCGGATCAATGAGGAGAGCCCGAAAATTGCCGAGAACCGCAGATGAAACAGCTTCCAGCGTTACCGGCCGCACGCGGCGCCACCTAGGAGCCAGTCTTGCGCTCTTCTTCCAGCACCTGGTCCAGCAGCCCGCGCAGGCCCGCGGTGCGCAGGCGTCCCATCGCCGGATCGGCCGATGCAGTCTGTGCAAGCTCATCGGCCAGGTTAAGCGCGGCCAGAACCGCCACGCGCAGTGAATCGGCAGTGTGGCTCTGAGCGGCTACCGCGCGCATCTTCGCGTCCACGCGCGCCGCCAGCTCGCGAATGTGTTCCGGGTCCTGTCCGGAGAGATGGTAGACCTGGTCGTAGATCTCTACCGTCACATACTCGCTCGCATTCTCGTGCGGATCCAGCGTCATCTCCTGCCTCACAGCTCCAGCCCATCCAGTTGTTCGAGCAGGCGCTCCACGCGCTGCCGCACATGGTCCCGCTCGGCGCGCAGCGCCTTCACCTCGGCCTGCATGCCTTCCACCACCGGCGTCTGCTCGCGCAGCTTGGTCTCCGCATGCACGGCGCGCTCCTCGGCCTGCGCGGCGCGCGCTTCCGCTCGTGCCGCGCGCTCTTCGGCTTCAGCCGCGCGGGCCGCAGCCGCGGCGCGCTCTCCGCGCTCGCGCTTCACCAGGTCCACGGCGCGTAGCACGCGATCCTCCAGCGCGGAAAAGTCGCTCATGCTTACCGCCAGGGTTTCCGTTCCCTCGTGCGGCGCGCCTTCCGGCTTTGCTTCCACCGCCACTCCCGGCTCCTCAAAAGACTCCATCATCGCACCAGCCTCCGCGCTGTTTCCGTTTGAGTATAGCGCCGATCCACATTGGATTTTGCTCCAGGCATGTTCAAAACCCGGCTCTGAATCAGGTTTTGCATCAGGCCCCGTGTCTGCGGAAATTGGCGCCGTTACCTGCGCAGCCGCGCGCCCGCTTTGCCCACCGCCTCCACCACGCGCGTCTCAAAATCCTTGAGCTCCTCCTCGCGCAGCGTGCGGTCCGGCGCCTGGAAGGTCACGCCCAGCAGCAGCGAATACTCGCCCTTGCCCAGCCGCGCATCGCGAAACACCTCGCGCACGCGCCAGTCCACCAGCTCCGGAATCTGCAGCCCTTCGAGCGCGTGTTCCACGGTCTCCCACGCAATGCCCTCATCCAGAATCAGCGAAAAGTCGCGCCGCACCGGCTGGAAGCGCGATATCTCGTGCGCCACAGGCTTGCGCAGCGGCAGCTTGTAAAGCCGGTCGAGATAGAGCTCGCCCACCAGCACCGGCTCCTTGAGCCTGCTCGCCGTGGCGAGCTTCCTCTCCTCAGCCTCGCGCGGATGTGCCTGCCCGAACCACCCCACCGTCACACCTTCAGCCACCACGCGCGCCGCGCGATACGGATGCAGCCACGCCGGCGCCAATCCCGCCTCAGCCGGAAAGCGGTCAAAGTACATCGCGCGCATCTGGAACCGCCCCAGCACCTGCTCCACCACGCCCTTCATGTCGTAGAAATCCACGGCGCGCGACGCGTGCAGCGGGCCTGTCTCCGGTGAACTCCCCGTCGCGCCAAACGCCAGCGCCGGTCGCTCTTCCACTTTCTCCGTCGTGCCGCTGAAGATCGTGCCCACTTCGAACAACTGCACATCGCCCACATCGCGATGCAGATTGCCCGTAATCATTCCCAGCATCCCAGGCACCAGCGACGGCCGCAGCACACCCGCCTCTTCGCTCAGCGGATTGCCCAGCGGCACCACCTGCCCCGGCTGCTGCGCAGTCATCGCCGCTTCAGCCGCCGAGCAGAAGGTACTCGAGATCGCCTCATGAAATCCAGCGGCCATCAGCACGCGCCGCACCGCGTCTTCGCTCGCCGCCCACGGCAACGCCTTCACGCCTTCGCCGAACGCCGGCAGCGTGTTGGCAAAGCGGTTGTAGCCGTACACGCGCGCAATCTCTTCTACCAGGTCGATTTCGCGCTCCAGATCGAGCCGCCAACTGGGCAAAGTAACGCTCCACGCCGCATCATCTTTCGCTAACTCCGCTGACGCCGCCTGCCCCGCCAATCCACACCCCAGCGCCTTCAACACGCCCTCGACTGTAGCCGCTAGAATGCCGTCCTCCTCGACCGTCTCGCCCAGAATCCGCTGCACCTCGCTGAGCTTGAGTGCAATCGGCTTGCGCCGCGCGGTCTTCTCTTCCATGGCCGCAACCCGCACATCCACCAGCTCGCCCTCGATCCATCCGCCATTGGCCAGCAGAATCGCGCACACCAGCGCCGACGCTGCGGGAGCCGCGTTGAAATCCGCACCCCGTTCGAAGCGATGGCTCGCATCGGTATGCAGCCCATGCCGCCGCGTCGTCCGCCGCACCGCCATCGGGTCGAACCATGCAGCTTCGACGAGAACGTTCTTCGTCGCCGGGGTGATCATCGTGTCCCAGCCGCCCATCACGCCGGCCAGTGCCAGCGGTTTGGCGTGATCGGCAACAACCAGGTCTTCCGCGTCGAGCACGCGCTCCACGCTGTCCAGCGTCCTGAGCCGCTCGCCCTTCTGTGCGCGCCGCACAACAATGCCGCCCTCGATCTTGTCCAGATCGAACGCATGCGTCGGCTGCCCCATCGCCAGCCACGCATAGTTCGTCGCGTCCACGGCGTTCAGGATCATCTTCTGCTCGAGCAGCTTGAAATAAGTCGCAACCTCTGCGCCGGGAAACCAGTCTTTCGACTCGCCAATCGCCACATCGCGCAGCACCCGCGCCGTGAACCGCCCGCAGGCGTCCTGGGCCTCGATCTTCACGGAAAACGGCTTCGCCGCGGCCTTCGGCCTGGGCAGGGCGAACTGCAGCCCCGGCAGCTTGAGTCCATAGATCGCCGCCGCTTCGCGCGCCACACCGTAGTGGTTCATCGCGTCCACGCGATTGGTGGTGATGTCCATCTCGTAGAGCGACCCATTACCCGCCCCGAGATCGAACACGCCTTCCACGGCAATCCCGCGCAAGGTCAGGTCCTCGGCGAGCTGATTGTCAGAGGTGTTGAGCCCCGGCAAATAAGCGCGAAGCCATTGGGTGAGGATTTTCATCGTTGACTGCCTTCACGTGCGGAGTTAGCGGCGCTAGCGGGGTTAGCGGAGCTAGGCTCTGAAGTATCGCCGGTTCGAGTTTTAACCATCGAGGCAATCAATCCGTTAATCAATCGCGCCACTTCTGCTCCCTGCTCCATCAAGTTCCACACCTGATCTTTATTGAGATAGCCAAGGTCTGACGTCAGCTCAATTTGAGTTTGCATTTCATAAAGAGATCCGCGCGCATTACCTAAAAAGTGCCGAAATTGCGAATCCGTTAATCTTCCATGACCTTCTGCTATGTTGCTTGGCACAGAAACGGCTGCACGCCGGATTTGTGTGAGCAGCCCATAAGCTTCAGCCTTCGGCAGCTCGCGGCTCAGGCCATAGGCTTGGCGTGCCAAGACCATCGCCTTCTGCCAAACAATTAACTCTCGATAGTTCTTCGGTCTTGCCATCACTCACCGCGGCGGCACAACTAACTCCGCTAACCCCGCTAGCTCCGCTAACCCGCTTCTCACGCAAATTGCCCCAGAAACCGCACATCGCCGGCATAAAACTGCCCGATCTCGCTGATCCCGTACTTCATCATCGCAATGCGTTCCACGCCCATCCCAAACGCGAACCCCGAAACCTTCGTCGGGTCATACGCCGGCTGCTTCTCCGCGGCAAATGCGAACACCGCCGGGTCCACCATGCCGCAGCCCAGCAGCTCGATCCATCCCGACTGCTTGCACTTCCGGCAGCCCTTGCCGCCGCAGAAGATGCAGCTGATCTGCACATCCGCGCTCGGCTCCGTGAACGGAAAAAATGACGGAAAGAACCGCGTCTTCACCGCCGAGCCGAACAGCGCCTTCATCGCGTGGTCGAGCGTGCCCTTCAGGTCGCTGAAGGTGATATGCGCGTCCACGCAAAGCCCCTCCACCTGGTGGAAGATCGGCGAGTGTGTTGCGTCGGCCGCGTCGTTGCGGTGCACCTTGCCGGGAATCACGATGCGCACCGGCGGCGGCTGCTGTTCCATCGTCCGCATCTGCACCGGCGAGGTGTGCGTGCGCAGCAGCAGCCGGTCGCGCTGCGGCCTCCGCTCCTGGCTGGCCACCACCAGCGTGTCCTGCGTGTCGCGCGCCGGATGTCCCGGCGGAAAATTCATGCTCTCGAAGTTGTAGAAGTCGGTCTCGACCTCGGGTCCTACGCCCACCGAGTAGCCTAGCGCCGCAAACACGCTTACAATTTCGTTGAGCGTGCGCGTAATCGGATGCTCGGCTCCGGTGAGCCGCCGCGTGCCCGGCAGGGTGATGTCGATGGCCTCGGCCTTGAGCGCCGCGTCGTTCGGACCTGCGCCTGCGGCCAACTCAAGCAGTTCCTCGACCTTCGCCTTGAGCGCGTTGAAGCGTACACCCAACGCTTTTTTGGCTTCTGCCGGAGCCGACTTGAGCCATCGGCCTGAGACTCCCGTCAGCCGGCCCTGCTTGCGCCCCAGCCACTCAAGGCGGAATGCTTCAACCGCCTCGGGACCGTCGATTTTGGCCGCAGCCTCGCGCGCTTGCTGCTCCAGCGCGGCAAACGCCTTGTCCAGCGCGTCGTCATCAAACGCCGTCAAACTAAGAATGGAATCGTTCGTCATGCGTAAAGAGCAGGATAAATCACCGCGTGGGGCCGCCGAATGCCATAGCACACCAAACGCAAAACGGCCCGAAGCTCTTCTCGAACTCCGGGCCGTTTCTTTCCGCCAGTCAAATCAACCACAACATCGGGTACCCTACCTTCGGCGTCCGCCGTGGCGGACGACCAAGGTGAGAAACCACGAACTCGAACCCTCTTACGCCGCCTTCGCCGCCAGCGCAGCCTTGGCCTGCTCCACCAGCTTGGTAAAGCCGGCGGCGTCTTTCACGGCAATCTCGGCCAGGATCTTGCGGTCGAGCTCGATGCCGGCCTTCTTGAGGCCATTGATGAACTGCGAGTAGCTGGTGCCGTTCAGCTTGGCTGCGGCGGCAATGCGCACGATCCACAGCGAGCGGAACTGGCGCTTTTTCTCGCGCCGGCCCCTGTAGGCAAACTTCAGGCCGCGTTCCACGGCCTCCTGTGCCGCCTGGTAGAGTTTGGATTTTGTAAGGAAATAACCGCTTGCGCGGTCCAGAATCTTTTTGCGGCGGTCACTCCGCTTGGTGCTCCGTTTGACGCGGGGCATGTTCGTTTCTCCTTTTTGCGTGCTTCGTTACGCGGCTGGAGGCAGGAGGCGGCAACACTCAAGCCGCTCAGTGGCCTCTTCACTCGCTCTTGCAAACCTGATCTTCGCGCCGATGCCAACGCATTTCGCTACCGGCGGCTCGAGCCGTGGCGCAGCCCTCATCCAGAGAGCCGCTCCACGCCGCGGTCAGGCGTAGGGAATCATGCGCGCGACCTTCGCGTAGTCGCCATCGGAGACCAGCACAATCTTGCCCAGCTTGCGCTTGGTCTTGGGCGCCTTCGACGTAAGGATGTGCCGCGTCTTCGTCTGGCCACGCCTGATCTTGCCCGTGCCAGTCTTCGAAAAGCGCTTGGCCGCGCCCTTATGAGTCTTCAACTTCGGCATTTTCTTCTCGTTTTGGACGATGATTGACGCCCGCCAAGCAGGGACTTCCCCGCCCATCAGGCACTCCAGTCAGTATATCCCAACCCGAATTTTGGACCAAATCTCGATTTTTCAACCTAGATTTGAGGCGCAACGGGGCTAGACTCATCCCAGCGAAGATTCGGGGAGGTGAGTAATGCAGAGAATCTGCTTATGGACACTCGTCGGAGCCACCGTAACCTGCTTCTGGGTGCTGTTTGGAATGTTGGCACATCCTCGGCTCGATTTTGGACACTGGACGATCGTCGCAATAACCATGCCAGCCTCACTCTTCAGGCAGCATAAACCGGTCACCTACTACGAGGTCATGTTCCTCAACGCGGCCATCTATGGGCTGGTTGGCCTAGCACTTGAGCCGTTGTTCCGACTCCGCCGCTCGACCCCCGCCAAACCCGCTGACTTGCCAGCCCGCTAACTCGCTGACCGGCTGGTTCTTACTCCGCCGGGTCCTCCGCCGTAAACGGCGAGCAGCACGGCTTCTCGGTCGCGTGGAAGTTCATCAGCTCCAGCCGTATCCCGTCCGGATCGTACATATTGAACTGGTACTTGCCATCCTTGCCGATCTTCGGCCCCTGGTCGTGCCGGCCCTCGAGCCGGTTTTCTGACGCGAGCGCCTTGTACGTATCCGGCACGGAAACCTCGCCGATCGATAGATGATCCAGTACGCCCAGCGCCCGCGGCGTCATATTCGCCGGAATCCCCGACCCCGACGGCCCGCTGGTAAGCATGTACTCCAGCCAGTCGTGTCCGTCCGGAACCTGCTGGCTCACCCAGTCCAGCTTGCCCTCCTGCATGCCGCCGAACCAGTATGGCCGGAAGCCGAGCAGCGCCCGATAAAACGTGTCTTCCTTTTCGCGGCTGTGTACCAGGAAGCCGACGTGAATGATGTGGCGCCCAAGCGCATTCGGCGCGACAACCGCTGCGGGATGTTTCGGCGGCTCCACGAACTCCACCTTGTTGCCCTCGGGATCGAGCACCGCAAACCAGCGGCTTCCGTCGGATCCCTTTTCGACATGCGCCGGCACGGTCCATCCCTTCGCCGCCAGGTACTTGCGCATCCCCTCGGCGCTCACTGTATTCCACGCCGTGTGATCCAGCCGGTTGATGCCCGCATCCGGCGGCAGTGGCAGCACTTCGACGAACTGCGTGGCGCTCAACCTGTAGCGCACGCCCTGCGGGTTCTCGGGATCGCTCGCCTTCACTGCGCCCACGATCGCCGTATAGTAGTGCTCCGTCGCCGCCGCATCCGACGTGTACACCGCCAGGTGCGAGATCCCGGTGATCTTCGGCCGCGCCTGCGCAGCAGCGGTCACGGCAAGAGCGGCAAGAAAAGCGCCAGCCAGCAATCCAGATCGCATCGAAAACTCCTCCCCTTTTACAGACAGATAACCATAAATCGCTTTTTCGAGATGCGCAATCGCTCGCGAGCCCGCTAATTTGCTGGCTCGCAACGCGTGTGAAGCACATGCTGTCTCGCCGCTGCATCACGATCGAGAAACACACCGCCTTGACAGCTCCGCCATCGTGGTCTGACCATGTTCCTGCCCATTGCGGGCCATTCTGAAGCAACAGATAACAGGCTCGCAGCGCTCACGCGCACTTCAACCGGGAATCACACCCACGGAGGGCCCGACATGTCCGTATCCGAAAACAACCGCCGCGACTTTTTGAAAGCCGGCGCGGCCACTCTGGCCGTCACTGCTGTTTCATCCGCCGTATCCTGGAATGCCTCCAGCTACGCGCAGATTCTCGGCTCCAATGACCGCGTCCGCGTCGGCATTGTCGGCTGCGGCGACCGCATGAAGCAGGGCGATCTTCCCGCCTTTCAACAAAGCGCCAGGGAGCTGAACTTCCAGGTCGTCGCCGTCTCTGACATCTGGAACCGCCGCCGCGAAGAGGGTGCTGCCTTCATTGAGAAGCTCTGCGGCAACCCCGTCGACCAGGTGCGCAACAACGACGAGCTCTACGCGCGCAAGGATGTCGATGCCGTCATCATTGCCACCGCCGACTTTCAGCACGCCTATCATGGCGCTGAAGCCGTGCGCGCCGGCCGCGACGCCTACGTGGAAAAGCCCATCGCCCACACCATGGCTGACGCGCGCATGATCCGCGAAGCCGTGCACAAGTCGGGCAAGATCGTCCAGGTAGGCACGCAGCGCCGCTCTACGCCGGCCTATCAAAAGGCCGCCGAATACATCCAGTCCGGCCAGTTCGGCGACATCGTCATGGTCGAGATGACCTGGAACGTCAACCAGCCCGGCCGCTGGCGCCGTCCCGACGTTGTGCCGCTGCTCAAGGAAGAAGACACCGACTGGAAGCGCTATCTGCTCGATCGCCCTTACGAGCCATTCAACGCGCGCCATTATCTCGAGTTCCGTCTCTTCTGGCCATACTCGTCCGGAATCCCCGACCAGTGGTTAGTCCACCAGATCGACACCGTGCACTGGTTCACCGGCCTGCCACACCCGCGCTCCTGCGTGGCCAACGGCGGCATCTATCTGTGGAAAGACGGCCGCAAAAACTGGGACACCATGACCGCCGTCTTCGACTACGGCCCGCTCGACGATCCCACCTCGGGCTTCCAGGTGCAGTACACCTCGCGCTTCACCAACTCTGCCGGCGGCGTCAAGGAGCTTTATTACTCCAACGGCGGCATGCTCGACATGGCCAGGCAGACCGTCACGCCCACTGGCGGTCTCACCGCCCGCGAAGCGGCAGAAATGAACAGGAAAGCCAACCTGCTGCCCAGTTTCTCGCTCCTCGACAAGGTCGAGTCCGTTTCCACCGACGCCAACACCCACGGCGATCCCGAAACCGCAGCCAACATGCGCAACTGGATGGAGTGTGTCCGCTCGCGCAAGACGCCCAACGCCTCCATCGAAGCCGGCTACAGCCACTCCATCGCGCTGTGCATGAATGTGGCCGCTATTCAGACAGGAGAAAAGGTTACCTTCGACGAAAAGACCCAGCAGGTGCTGGCCGGCGGCAAGGTCTTCGCATGATGAATCGGGGATATAATGCTGTGCCAGGAGGACGTTACGAAAAACTTGCAGGCCAATGCGTCACTGGCGCTGCTGACGTCCTTGCTGCTTCTGGCTCTTCCAGCATGCGGCGGCTCAACTTCGCGCCAGCTTCTTTCCGTCACCATCAGCCCTGGCACTGCCAGCGCTCCCAACGCTTCGAATGGTCAAGTGCAGTATGTGGCCACGGGCCACTACAACATGGCGCCCTACGAAGTAACTCCGCTTCAGGCTACGTGGGGCGTGAGTTCCTTTCCGGTCAAGGTTGCATCGATCACGCAAAACGGCATGGCCACCTGCAACCAGGGGCTGCCCAGCACCGTTGCGGTGGAGGATTGGGTACAGGTCGAGCCTTCAACGTGCGCGCTGATCGACAGTGCCGGGAGGCCCGGGTGTGGCAACGTGGGAGGCTCAGCCCAACTGACCTGCCCATAACTCCCTACGGGATGTGGCGGTTGGAGAGAGGGATTCGACCGAACGTGAATTCGCGACGGTCCTGAGCTGGGAATATCGTTTTACATTGTTCGCATCATAAACGGCCACAGCATCCGAAGGAACACTTCATGGTTCGTAGAATTCGACAGTCGGGCATTTTTTGTTCTTCCATAGCGTTCATGATTCTGTCTTCATTTGCCGTAGGCGCTGCAGCACAAGTTGGCGTCCAGGTCACGCCAGACGAAGCCAGCCGCCGCGTCGATATCACCATCGACGGCAAACCCTTCACCTCGTATATCTGGCCCGATACGCTCAAAAAGCCCGTGCTCTACCCCATCCTCGACTCCGACGGCGTCATCATCACCCGCGGCTGGCCGCTCGCCCCGCGCCCCGGCGAGCGCACTGACCATCCCCACCACGACGGCCTCTGGTTCAACTACTCCAACGTCAACGGCTTCGACTTCTGGAACAACTCCACCGCCATCTCTGCCACACGCGCACCCAGGATGGGCACTATCGTCTTCGGCAAGATCGTCTCCGCCCAAAGCGGCGCCAACCGCGGTGAGTTGGTCACCCGCTCCACCTGGATCACCGGCGTCGGCGGCAGGATCATCGCCGAAACCTCGCGTTACGTCTTCGCGCGCCAGGGCTCTGCACGTTCGATCGATCTGATCGTGACGCTTCACGCGCTCGATCAAGTCGTCTTCCACGACGACAAGGACGGCCTGCTCGGCCTGCGCGTCGCCCGCTGGCTCGAATCACCTGAAGAAAAAGGCGGAACCTTCACCGACTCGAACGGCGTGGCCACGCAGGTCACCGCCGCGGCCAGCATTCCCGGCGTGGCTCCGCCCACCGGCGAATACCTCACCAGCGAAGGCGTCAAGGGAGAAGCCGCCTGGGGAACGCGTGCCCGCTGGTGCGCGCTCACCGGCCACGATGGCGACCACGCAGACACCATCGCCATCTTCGACCACCCCGGCAATCCCAACTACCCCACCTACTGGCACGCCCGCGGCTACGGCCTCTTTGCCGTCAATCCGCTCGGTCAGCACATGTTCGACGCCAGCCAGCCGCCGCTCAACTTCACGCTCGAAAAAGGCCGCTCCGTGACCTTCCGCTACCGCATCGTCATCTATCCGCGCCCAGTCACAGCCGGGGAGCTGAACAAGGAAGCCGATGCCTTTGCGGCTGAAGCGAAGTAGCAGCATGAGGGAAGCCCTGAAGCAGTCGTGCCGGTACAACCGGCAGGTCGTGTCTTGAAAGGGCACGGCTTCCAGCACAAAAGTTCTCTTGGCTTTAGAGCGGTTCCACAGCTCGTGTAACCCTTTCTGGCTGCTAGGGCGTATCCACATATAGACTATGCATCTGGGATTTGATTTGTTTGACTTGCGGATATGGCAAGCCGCTATGAGTTGAACGAAGCGCAGTGGCAACGGATCAAGGACACGCTGCCTGGTCGGGTGGAGCACGTAGGGCGGACGGCTGTTGATAACCGTCAGTTCGTCAACGGTGTGCTGTGGGTGTTGCGCTCC
>JASHPJ010000024.1 GCA_030038195.1 Acidobacteriaceae bacterium | reverse complement strand
GCAGATGGCACGCGAGCGGCTGGCGGCGCTGGGCAAATTGCCGCCGGCGGGCTCGCACACCGCGGTGGGCGAACCCGAGCTCGATCAGTTCCAGCCATTGCCTGAGCCCAAGCTCGTGGACACCTTTCCCGCCGACAGCCCGCATCTCGCCAAGGCGCGGCTGATCGCGAACGCGGGGCTGAACGAGTACATCGCCGAAGAGATCAAGGCCGATCCCGACTCCGAGTCATGGAGCGCGCTGGCCGAGGCGCAAATTTATTCAAGCTACGGCGAGACGTTTCGTGCCCTGCGTGCGCTCAAGCGTGCGCTGCCCTACGCGTCCACGGCGTCGATCTCCTCGATTCCGCTCATCTACTGGCACATTCTCTTTCCCGAGCCGTACTGGGAGACGATCAAGGCCGAGTCGGCAAAGAACAATCTGAATCCGTACCTGGTGGCTTCGCTCATTCGCCAGGAGTCGGAGTTCAATCCCTCGGCAATCTCCTATGCCAACGCGTATGGGCTGATGCAGTTGCTGCCCTCGGTAGGCCGCACGCTGGCGCGCCAGGAGGGCATGACGCGCTTCCAGACCTTCCAGCTTCTCGATCCTGAGATCAACATCCGGCTGGGCACGCGCTACCTGCGCCAGATGCTGGACAAGTTCAACGGCGTGGAGGAGTACGCGCTGGCCGCGTACAACGCGGGCGACAACCGCGTGACCGATTGGCAGTCTGCGGGTCCGTACCAGGGCATGGATGAGTTCGTGGAGTCGATCCCGTTTACGCAGACGCGCGAATACGTGGAAGCCATCCTGCGCAACGTGGAGACGTACCAGGCGATCGACGAGTTTGCCGACGCGCACGCGGGTGCGGGCATGGAAGCGTCGCGGTGACCTGCGATCCCCTGTTCGTGTCAGGGCGCGAACATTCGTAACAACGAAAGGAATATCGAACGATACGGGCAACCCCGGATTCCGGTTGACGAGACGCGGGGTTGGGGGCAAGACTGAGTTCCAACTGATGTGCCATTCGTAACTGCTGTTGTTTCGGAAGAACAGAGCCGGTCAGCAAACACTGCCACGGCCTGGAAACATCAACCCACATGGAGGGAAGGATGTCAGCCGACTTGCAGTTTCTGGAAGAATGGATCCCCGAAAGAATGGACCCCGGCACGGTATTCCTGCTGGAGAACCAGGCCAAGCTGGGCCAGGCGCAGAATCCGTACGTGGCAGTCATGTCATGCCCGCGCTGCGGGACGCTGGGCCTGATTACGCGCCGGCAGCTTTACTCCGGCGAGATGATGATCTGCGGCGGCGACGTCTGCTCAGCCGAGTACCGGCTGGACGGCGACAATATCTGCTACAGGCCGGCGCAGTAGAAATCGTGCTTTCCCACCCTGGGGCACCCGCGCCTGCTATTCCCGGCTACTTCTGCATCGTGTAGTCGGCATTGGTAGTTTTGGCGCTCACCTGCGCGGGCGTGGGAAGCTGCGAGTGGTCCCATCCGCCGCCGAGAGCCTGCACGAGCTGCACGGCTGAGGTCATCTCTTCCACCTGCAGTGCGTTGAGCGTCTCCTGGTTGCTCAGCAGCGTAGTCTGCGCCAGCACCACGTCCACATACGGATCGACGCCGGTGTTGTAGCGGTCCGTCTCCATGCCGAGATACTGTCTGGCCGCGTCCACGGCTTCCTGCTGGCGGAGAATCTGCTGCGAGTAGATGCGCGTAGCCGCCAGCGCGTCTTCCACCTGCTGGAATGCGTTGAGCACGGTCTGGCGATAAGTGGCCACGTCTGCGTTGTAGGTGGCTTCGTACTGGTGCAGCTCGGCGCGATAGAGGCCGCCGTCGAAGACGATCTGCGAGGCGGAGGGGCCGACTGACCAGAAGCGGCTCGGCCAGTCGAAAAGGTGCTTGAGCGTGGAGCTCTCGAAGCCGCCGCTGGCGGAGATGGTGATATTGGGGAAGAATGCGCCATAACCGATGCCGATGGTGGCGTTGGCTTCAGCCAGCGTGCGCTCGGCCGCGGCAATGTCGGGCCGGCGCTCGGCAAGCTGCGCGGGCACGCCGGTAGGAATCGGCGGCGGCGTGTAAATCATCGGCTTCACGGGGATGGAAAAGTCGGTGGCCACTTTGCCCAGCAGCATGGCGATGGCGTGCTGGTACTGCGCGCGCGAGAGGCCCACGTTGATGTCGGCGGCCTGTGCGGCTTTGAGCGTGGCCTGCGCTTCCACGACGGCGATCTTATCGCCGGTGCCGGCGTCGTAGGCGCCCTGCGCGGAGTCGAGGGATTTCTGGTCGGCGGCGACGGTCTGGTCGAGGATCTGCTGCAGCATGTCCTGGCCGCGAATCTCGAAGTAGTACTCGGCCAGGCTGGACTGTTCGGTGAGTTTCTCTACTTCGAGGTCGGCGGCGCTCACCTGGCTGGCGTACTGCGCCTCGCGCACTTCGTTGCGAATCTTGCCGAAGAAGTCGGGCGTCCAGGAAACGTCGAGCGGCGCGGACCACAGCGTGGAAGTTTTGCCTGTGTTGGTCTGCGAGGAGTTCACCAGATTCGACGAGCTTCTCGACCGGCTGAAGGCGGGATTGACGGTGATCGTCGGCCAGAACTGCGCGCGGGCCTCGGCGATCATCGCGCGGGCTTCCATGAACTGCTCGAAGGAAACCTTGATGTTCTGGTTGTTGATGTTGAGCTGCTCTTCGAGCGCGTTCAGCTCGGGCTCGTGAAAGATCTCCCACCAGTTGCCGCGGAGCATCGCGTCCTGCGGGCTGGCCACCTTCCAGCCTGCGGTGTCCTGGAAGTTGACGGTGGACTCCTTGTAGTTGAGCGCGGTGGCGGTGGGCGCGGCAGGCGGGTGATAAGGCGGGCCGACGCGGCAGCCGGCCAGCAGCGCGAGTGCGCTGAGAGCGGCTGTGGCAAATGCGAATGACATTCGAAGATTCGGCTCTGGCATGGTCATGGTCCTTCTCGTGTTACAACGTCGCTCCCTCGGCGGTGGAGGGCAGCGTGTCGAGTGTCCGGTTAAGGGCGCGCATGCGCATGCGGTCCATCAACAGGTAGACCACCGGGGTGGTGTAGAGAGTGAGTAACTGGCTGAGCAGCAGTCCGCCCACGATAGTGATGCCCAGCGGGCGGCGCAGCTCGGAGCCGGTGCCGCTGCCGAAGGCCAGCGGCAGCGCCCCGAAGATGGCCGACATGGTGGTCATCAGAATCGGGCGGAAGCGCAGCAGGCAGGCTTCAAAGATCGCATCGCGCGTTTTCTTGCCCTCCAGCCGCTCGGCCTGCAGCGCGAAATCGATCATCATGATCGCATTCTTCTTCACGATGCCGATGAGCAGAATGATGCCGATGATGGAGATCACGTTCAGGTCCATGTGGAACAACATCAGGGCCAGCATGGCGCCGACGCTGGCCGAGGGCAGCGTGGAGATGATCGTGATGGGATGGACCAGGCTCTCATAGAGAATGCCGAGCACGATGAAGACCGCCAGCAGCGCGGTGATGACGAGATATTTCTCCGTTGCCAGCGAGTCCTGGTAGGCCTGTGCGGTTCCGGCGAAGAATCCGCGCACGGAGCCGGGCATGCCCAGCCGCTGCTCCATCTGCGTCACTTCGCGCGTGGCGTCTGAGAGCGAGAGCCCGCTGGCCAGGTTGAACGAGGCCGTAACCGACGGGAACAGGCCGGTGTGATCCACCTCGAGAGGCGTAGTGCCGCTGTGCGGCTTCATCACGCTCATCAGGGGAGAGATTGAGTCGATTCCCGCGCCTCCTGATTGGGCCGGCGCCATATAAATGTTGTTCAGTCCCGAAGGGTCCTGCCAGTACTGGGGCGCTACTTCCATGACTACGTAGTACTGGTTGAGCTGCGTGTAGATGACCGAAACCTCCGACTGGCCAAACGCGCTATAGAGCGCCGAGTCGAGCGACTGTGGCGTCTGGCCCAGCCGCGCGGCTGTGACCCGGTCGTAGTTCAGCATCTCCTGCAGTCCGCCGTTCTGCTGGTCGGTGTTCACATCCTGCAGGCCGGGCAGCTTCTTCATGTTTTCGAGCAGGATGGGTCCCCAGTGCGCCAGGTCGTTGATGTTGTCGGACTGGATGGTGTACTGGTAGAGCGCGGCGCTGGAGCGGCCGCCGATGCGCAGATCTTGCGACGGCTGCAGAAACGCGGAGGCAATCGGCAGGCGATTCATCTTCGGACGCAGCCGGTTGATCACCTCCATCACCGAGTTTTGGCGTACCTCGCAGGAAGGCGACTCCTTGCATTGCGTGCCCAGCGGCTTGAGCGCGACGTAGATGAATCCGCCGTTGCTGGCGCCGTTTCCGCCCGTGTATGCATTGGCGTGCGCCACGGCCGGATCGGATTTGATGATCCTCATCAGTTGCTGCACAGAGAAGTTCATCAGCGGGAAGGACGCATCTTGCGGCCCCTGCACCATGCCCACCATCGTGCCCGTGTCCTGGGTAGGGAAAAACCCTTTGGGAATGCGGAGGATCACCACCACGTTGAGCGCAATGGTGAGTAGCAGCACGATCAGCATAAGGCTGGAGTTGTCGAGCGCCCAGAGCAGGGACTTGCGGTAGACCCATAGCAGCCCGTCGAATATCCGCTCGCTGGCCCGGTAGAAGACGTTGTGTTTTTCCTCTTTTTTGACCGTTTTCAGAAGATGCGCGCACATGGTCGGCGTGGTGGTGAGAGAAATCACCATGGAGACCACGATGGCCGTCGAGAGCGTCACGGCGAACTCGCGGAAGAGACGCCCGACGATGCCGCCCATCATGAGAATGGGGATGAAGACGGCGATCAGCGACATGCTGATGGAAAAGACCGTGAAGCCGATCTCCTGCGCTCCCTTGAGAGCAGCGGCGAAAGGCTCCATGCCGGCTTCGAGGTGGCGGGTGATGTTCTCCATCACCACGATGGCGTCGTCCACCACGAAGCCGGTGGCGATGGTGAGCGCCATCAGCGAAAGATTGTCCAGCGAGTAGCCGAACAGGTACATCGCCGCGCAGGTGCCGATGAGCGAAACCGGGACCGCCACGCTGGGAATGAGCGTAGCGCGCGGGCTGCGCAGGAAGATGAACACCACCAGCACCACCAGCACGACTGAGCCGATCAGCGTCCTTTCAACCGTGGTCACTGAAGCCTTGATCGTGGTGGTGCGGTCGAGAACGATCGTAGTCTGGATGCCGCGCGGCATCACCGCCTCCAGAAAGGGAAGCTGCTCGGTGATCCGCTGGTTGGTCTGGATGATGTTGGCGCCGGGCTGGCGGAAGATGATCACGAAGACCGCGCGCTTGCCGTCCATGTAGCCCGCGGTGCGGATGTTCTGCGTGGAGTCCACGACGTCGGCCACATCTTCAAGCCGCACCGCGGCGCCGTTGTGGTAGCCCACGATCAGCGGCTTGTAGTCTGCAGCCTGTGAGATCTGGTCGTTGGTGATGATGTCTTCGCTGATCCCGTTGTCGGCGAGCTGCCCGCGCGGCTCATGGGAGTTCTGCAGGCTCAGCACGGACCGGATGTTGTCCAGCGTAAGGCCGAAACTTTCGAGCTGGGTGGGATTCACCTCCACGCGCACCGAAGGCGTGGCGCCGCCACCCACGGCAACCTGGCCCACGCCCTCGATCTGTGAGAGTTTCTGCTCGAGGATGGTGGACGCCAGGTCGTAGACCTTGGTGACGTCATACTTGTCCGAGGTGAGGCCGAGGATCATGATCGGCGAGTCGGCCGGGTTGACCTTGCGATACGAGGGATTCGAGGGAAGGTTGGTGGGCAGATAGGTGCGTGCGGCGTTGATGGCTGCCTGCACATCGCGCGCAGCGCCGTCGATGTTGCGGTTCAGGTCAAACTGCAGCGTGATGCGCGTGCTGCTCAGCGTGCTCGACGAGGTCATCTCCGTGATGCCGGCGATGTGGCTGAACTGGCGCTCGAGCGGCGTGGCCACTGAGGCGGCCATGATCTGCGCGCTGGCGCCGGGCAGGCTGGCCTGCACGCTGATGGTGGGGAAGTCCACCTGCGGCAGCGGCGCCACTGGCAGCACCGCAAAAGCGATGGCGCCGGCAAGGGCCACCGCCGCGGTGAGCAGCGTGGTGCCCACCGGCCGCTTGATAAATGGAGACGAAAGACTCATGCAGGCTCCGTGCCGGGCTCCTGAGGCTTTCTGATGGCAGCCTGCGAGAGACGCCGGCCGGTGATGCGCTGTCCAATCCGGTCAAAGAAGATGTAGATGACCGGCGTGGTGTAGAGCGTGAGGACCTGGCTGAGCAGCAGGCCGCCCACCATGGCGATGCCCAGCGGCCGGCGCAGCTCCGAGCCGAGCCCGGTGCCTGCAGCCAGCGGAATGCCGCCCAACAGCGCGGCCATGGTGGTCATCATGATCGGCCTGAAGCGCAGCAGGCTGGCCTCGTAAATGGCCTCGGTGGCGTCTTTGCCGTGCTCGCGCTCGGCTTCGAGCGCGAAGTCGACGATCATGATGCCGTTCTTCTTGACGATGCCGATGAGCAGGATGATGCCGATGATCGCCACCACGCTCAGGTCCTGGCGGAAGATCATGAGCGCCAGCAGCGCGCCCACGCCGGCCGAGGGCAGCGTGGACAAAATCGTGATGGGATGGATGAAGCTTTCGTAGAGAACTCCCAGAACGATGTACACCGTGACCAGCGCGGCGAGGATGAGCAGGGCTTCATTGGAAAGCGAGTTACGGAACGAGGCCGC
Organism: Acidobacteriaceae bacterium; assembly: GCA_030038195.1. Classification (GTDB taxonomy): domain Bacteria; phylum Acidobacteriota; class Terriglobia; order Terriglobales; family Acidobacteriaceae; genus Telmatobacter. The sequence goes on along the minus strand of JASHPJ010000024.1, from coordinate 95,646 downwards.
AGTGCCCTGGAAGTCCGACTGCAGGCTGGCGGGAAAGTCCAGGTCCTTGACCACCTTGTCGATGTCTTCAATGGCCGTGCCCAGCGAGGCGTGCTGCGCAAGGTTGAAGGAAACGGTGACGGAAGGGAACTGTCCCTGGTGGTTGATGGAGAGCGCCTCGGTAGTTTGCGAAACATGTGTGAACGCGCCGAGGGGAATGGCGCTGGAGCCTATCGAAGAGACGGTCGCGTTGGGCGTGGTGCCCGCAGCCGTGCCGCCGTTGATGGACGACGTGCCCTGCGTGCTACTGGTTCCGGAGAGCGCGAGCGCCGGAGCGCTGACCACCTGCGAGGACGGCGTGTACTTGGTGGAGGCGGTAAGCGCGTTGGAGCCGGCGGAGGCCGACGCCGACGTGGAGAACGACGTGACCGCGCCTGCGCCGGTGGCGTTTGCCGAGGCGTTTGACTGGATGTAAAGACTGCTCAGGTTGGCCGGGTTCTGTTGCCATTCGGGCGCAGTCTCGAGCACGATGTGATACTGGTTCAACTGCGTATAGAGCGTGTTGATCTGGCGCTGTCCGTAGGCGTCGTAGAGCGTGTTGTCGATGGTGGTGGGTGCGACGCCGAGGCGCGAGGCGGTGACCCGATCGATCTCAAGCTGCACCGCGCGCGCGCCGGTCTGCTGATCGGTGGCCACGTCTTCCAGCTCGGGCAGTTTTTTGAGCCGGGCCACGAACTTGTTGGTCCACTCGTTCAGCTCGTCGGTATCGGGATCGACCAGCGTGTACTGGTACTGTGTGCGGCTCACCCGGTCGTCCACGGTGATATCCTGGACAGGCTGCATATAGAGATGCATGCCCTGCACCTGTTTGAGGCTGGTCTGCAGGCGCCGGATCACGTCGGCAGCGCTGATGTGGCGCTCCTCGATGGGCTTGAGGTTGATGGAGATGCGGCCGCTGTTGAGCGTGGTGTTGATGCCATCCGCGCCGATGAACGACGAGAGGCTTTCGACAGCGGGGTCCTGCAGGATGATGTTGGCAAGCTCCTGCTGTTTTTCCGCCATGGCCTGGTAGGAGATGGACTGGTTGGCCTGGGAGATGCCCTGGATGACGCCCGTGTCCTGCACCGGAAAGAAGCCCTTGGGGATAACGATGTAGAGAAAGACGGTGAGCACCAGCGTGGCGGCGGCCACCAGCAGGGTGATGGTCTGGTAGCGCAGCACCACGCGGAGTGTGCGGCCATAGAAGGCGATCATGCGCTCGAACATGTGCTCTGACCAGCGGTAGAAGCGGGTCTGCTGCTCCTCGGCGTCGTGGTGCAGGATGCGCGAGCACATCATGGGCGTAAGCGTGAGCGAGACCACTGCCGAGATGACGATGGTGACGGCCAGCGTGACCGCAAACTCGCGGAAGAGACGGCCCACGACATCGCCCATGAACAGCAGCGGGATGAGCACGGCAATGAGTGAAACCGTCAGCGAGACGATGGTGAAGCCGATCTGCTCCGCGCCGGTAAGCGCCGCTTCGAGCGGCGGCATGCCTTCTTCGAGGAAGCGACTGATGTTCTCGATCATCACGATGGCGTCGTCCACCACGAAGCCGGTGGAGATGGTGAGCGCCATCAGCGACAGGTTGTCGAGCGAGTAGCCGAGCAGGTACATCACCGCGAAGGTGCCAATGAGCGAAAGAGGCACGGCCACGAACGGAATGATGGTAGCGCGCAGGCTGCGCAGGAAGAGGAAGATGACCAGCACCACCAGGCCGATAGTGAGCATCAGCTCGAACTCCACGTCGTTGACCGAGGCCTGGATGCTGGTGGTCATGTCGGTCAGCGTGGTCACGTGGATGGAGGCGGGAAGGTTGGCCTCCAACTGCGGCAGCACCTTGCGGATGCTGTTGACCACGGTAATGGTGTTGGCGCCGGGCTGGCGCTGGATGTTGAGGATGACCGCCGGCGTAAGCGTGGAGGGCGCATTGTAGGCGGTCATGCCCATCCACGCGGCCTGCTTGGTGTTTTCCACGCCGTTGACCACCTTGGCGATATCTTTCACGAAGATCGGCGCGCCGTTCTGGTAGGCCACCACCACGTTCTTGTACTGGTTGGCCTCGGTGATCTGGTCGTTGGCGTCGATCTGGAAGTCCTGGCGTGGCCCGTCGAAGTTGCCCTTGGCGGAGTTCACACTGGCCTGGGTGAGCGCCGAGCGGACATCCTCCAGGTTGAGCCCGTAGGCGGAGAGCTGCACGGGATTGACCTGGATGCGGACGGCGGGCTTCTGCCCCCCGCTGATGCTCACCAGGCCCACCCCGGCGAGCTGCGAGAGCCGCGGGGCCAGGCGCGTGTCCACGTCGTCTTCCACCGTGGAGAGCGGCATGGAGTCAGAGGTGATGGCCAGCGTGAGCACCGGCGCGTCCGCCGGGTTGGTTTTGTTGTAGACCGGCGGCACGGGCAGATCGGAGGGCAGGAACGATCCGCCGGCATTGATGGCCGACTGCACTTCCTCTTCAGCCACGTCGAGGCCCAGCGACAGATCGAACTGTAGCACGATCACCGACACGCCGCCGGCGCTGGTGGAGGTCATCTGGCTCAGCCCCTGCATCTCACCGAACTGGCGCTCGAGCGGGGCGGTAACGGTGGTGGCCATCACGTCAGGGCTGGCGCCGGGATAGAACGTGAGCACCTGGATGGTCGGATAGTCCACCTCCGGCAGCGCCGAGACCGGCAACTGCGTGAAGGCGACAATACCCACCAGCAGGATGGCGGCCATAAGCAGCGACGTAGCCACCGGCCGCAGAATGAATGGACGCGAAGGGCTCATGGCGCGCTTTCGTCAACCTCCTCAGAAGAAGGCAGGGAGACATTCGACTTGAAGACCGGGGCCTTGTCCACCAGCTTCTGGAAGCTGCTGTCGGCCACCACCGTTCCAGGCGCAATGCCGGTAACCGCGGTGTTGCCCTTGTCCGAGACGCCCGATTTGACCTTCTGCATGACGGCCATGGCTTTCTTGGGATCGTCGGGGTTCTTGATCGCGTAGACAAAATCGGTCGAGCCGTTGTGCTGAATGGCGGACGAGGCAACCAGCGTCTGGTTGTCGAGCGTGTCCACCAGCAGCCGCGTGTTGACGAACTGGTTGGGGAAGAGCAGTCCCTTGGAGTTGTCGAACTCGGCGCGCAGCTTCACCGTGCCTGTCGTGGTGTCGATCAGGTTGTCCACCGTGATCAGCTTGCCGGTGCTCAGCAACGTCTGCTGCGTCCGGTCATAGGCCTGCACGGGCAGGGCCTTGCCGCTGCGCATCTGCTTGAGCACCTGCGGCAGGCTGTCTTCTGACAGCGTAAAGATCACCGTAATAGGCGAGATCTGGGTCACCGTCACCAGCGTGGTAGTGGAGTTGGCGGTAACCAGGTTGCCGGGATCGACCAGCCGCAGGCCCACGCGGCCGTTGATAGGCGAGGCGATGTGACAGTAGTCCACCTGCACTTGGTCGTACTGCACCACGCCCTCATCGTTCTTGACCGTCCCCTGGTCCTGCAGGACGAGCTTTTCCTGGTCTTCGAGAGTCTGACGTGGGATGGCGTTCTTGGCCCATGCGTCCTGGTAGCGCTTCAGGTCCATCTGCGCTTCGGCCAGCAGATTCTGGTCACGCTCGAGTGCGCCCTGAGCTTCCGCGAGCTGCGCCTTGTAGGGCCGGTCGTCGATATCGATCAGCGGGTCGCCCTTGTGGACGAACTGACCCTCCCGGTAGTGCACCGCGGTGATCACGCCGGTGACCTGCGCGGTGATCGAATCGAAATAGACCGGGGTCACCGTGCCGATGGCGTCAAGATAAACGCCGATGCTACCCTTGGTGGCCGTGACGTAGGTGACCGGCACGGGACCGGCCATGCTGAAGCGTCCGCGGCCGCGACCGCCGCTGGCCAGCGCCTGCTGGTTCTGGTTGTGTTGCCGGATGACCCAGTAAAACAGCAGGCCAAAGAGCAGCAGGATGATCGCCCATATCCACCAATGGCGCTTTTTATGAGGAGCAGAATGCGAATCGATCGGAGGCTGGTCCATATTCTTCTCGTGTGCGTCCGGTTGCGGACCCGTGATTGGGTTAGAGATGCCAGTGCATGCGCGAAATCGTGAACATCAGGAGAGTTCCGGCGGTATCATTCCCACCCCGCGGCCAAAAAACTGCTGGAGAAGTGCCCAGGTGCCGGTGCGGCTGGCACGCAGGCGCAAGAAGGCGCCAGCGAGAAATTGCATCGCATTGGCAGGCGAGCCACCGCAGACACGCATGTAGTCAGATGGACGCAGCAGAAATGGAAATAGTTGCAAACTCGAACCGCGCTGAAACACTCAAAAACGTCTTTTCAACGGAGGCCAAAGGCCGCGCCACAGCGATCTTGTGCCATCCTCTGCAAGTGTATCATCCGGAACCACTTGCAGAGGGCGCGTCGGTTATGCTCCCAGGGCAATTGCCGGATGCAGTGGGTTGACAGATTGGGTTGGTTTTCGAACGTCCGATCGGCCAGCATCGCCCCTTCGTTCCTTCGTCCCGGAGGGACGAGCGGAAAATAGCCCAGGATGAAGTCCGCCGAGGCGGACGGAACCTTCGGGAGTGAAGAAATAGATTTGCGCCGCCCCGTAGGGACAGTGTGAACCCTCTATCCCTTCCTTGCTCGTCCATGCGATTGCCCTGGTTACGCTCCGCGCTGCGCATGGCGCGAGTCCGCAGAAAGGCCGATTGCGCCGGGCGCCGGTGCAGTGGAGAGTCCACGCCCGCTATTGCACATGCACCGTGGTGCTGAGCGCAATGTCGGCCGAGGAGTCGCCGATCATCACCTTCACCGGCTCGGTCTCAACGCGGAATCCGGGCAATTTCTCGTCCCACCAGGCAAGCGTCGATGCCTGCAGGGGAATCTGCACGGTCTTGGTCTCGCTGGGCTCGACCGTCACGCGCTTGAATCCCTTCAGCGCCTCGTGCGGTTCCTGCACCTTTGTGCCGAGGTGCTGCACGTACATCTGCACCACGGCGTCGCCCGTGCGGCTACCGGTATTGGTCACATCCACGCTCACCGTGATGGAGCCGTCTTTGGCCAGGCGCGATGAGCTGGTGCGCAGGTTCGAGTACCTGAAGCTCGTGTAGTTCAGCCCGAAGCCGAAGGGATAAAGCGGCTCGCCCTTGAAGTACATGTAGGTGCGGCCGTCGCGGATGTTGTAGTCCATCATGGGCGGCAACTGGTCGAGCGATTGGGGCCAGGTCACCACCAGATGGCCGCCGGGATCGTAGTCGCCGAAGAGAATCTCGGCCAGCGCCGTGCCTTCATCCTGCGAGGCGTGGGCCATGTGCAGAATGGCCGGAACGTGGGCCTGCGACCAGTTGATGGCAAAAGGAAAACTCGACACCAGGATCACCACGGTCTTCGGATTCACGGCAAAGACCTGTTTGACCAGTTGCTCCTGGGCCAGGTCGATGCTTTCGCGGTCGCGTCCTTCGCGGCCGTCGCTGGGCACGGTGCAGGCCAGCGTTCCGCCGCCGTCCACAGTGTTGTACCAGTCGTGCGCCATGTCCGGGCCGCAGGTCGGATCGTTGCCGATCACAACCACCGCAACATCGGAGGCTTTCGCCACCTTGATCGCCGCATTGCCCAGCTCTTCGGCGGCGTAGTTCACTTTCACGTTGGGACCGACTGCATCTTTGATGCCCTGCAGCGGCGTGACCGCATAGGGCGGCGTTCCGCCGTACCAGTCCCAGTGCACCGAGTCGGCCAGCGGCCCGATCACCGCGATGGATTTGATAACGTCTTTCCTGAGCGGCAGGAAGGAATTCTCATTCTTCAAAAGCACCACGGACTCAAGCGCCATCTTTTTTGAGACCGAGCGGTCCCGGTCCGTGTTCCAGGGCTCGGGCGCGTCTTTAATTTTCGAATAGGGCACCATCTCCGGCGGATCGAGCAGGCCCAGCCGGATGGTGATGCGGAATTTGGGGCGAAGCAGCGCATCGATCTCCGCTGCCGTGATCTCGCCGTCCTTCAGCGCCTCTCTGATCTCGTCCTGGTAGCGGTCGAGAAACTGGTTGATGCCCGCCTTCAGGCATGCGACCACGGCTTCTTTCTGATTGGGATAGAGATGCCGCGGGTCAACCAGCAGATGCACGGCGCCGCCGTCGCTCGAGATCACATCCACGCCCCACTTTTCGCGGACAATGCTTCTGAGAATTGGATTCACGGCCATCGCCGTGCCGTTCCACGCGTTGTACGAAGCCATGACCGCCCGCGCGCCGCCCTGCTCAAAACCCATGCGGAACGGCACCGAGTAGTACTCCCAGAAGAGGCGCTGATCGAAGTCGGAAGAGGAGCTGGAGCGATGATCCTCGTTGCTGTTGGCCAGGAAGTGCTTGAGCAGCGCCGCCGCCTGCCAGTATTTTGGGTCGTCGCCTTGCAGGCCCTTGATAAATGCGACAGCCATGGTGCCGTTGAAGAAGGGGTCTTCGCCGTAGACCTCTTCGCTGCGTCCCCAGCGCGGATCGCGGGCCAGGTCGGACTGCGGTCCCCACAGCATGAGAATCTGGCGGTTGTACTTTGCCGTCTGGGTGATGAAGCGCGCTTCGTAGCCTTCCACCGCGCCCGCCTGCCGCACCAGGTCCGGGTCCCACGATTCGCCCATTCCCGGCGGCTGCGGAAACTGCGTGGTCGTGATCGGCAGGCGATTGCCGCGCTGCTCGCGCTGCACCACGCCATGAATGCCCTCTGAGGCTCCGTAGTTCATCACGCCCAGCCGCGGTACGCCGGTGTTGGTCCCCAGGCAGGCGATCTTCTCGTCCATGGTCATGAGAGAGAGCAGGTTGTCGATACGTTTTTCCATCGGCAGCGATGGATCGTTGAAGGGATATTTCGTCTGCTGCGTTTGCGCGGAAACGAGTCCTGCGGTGAGCAGGCAGAATAATACGACAAGTGTTTTTCCAGTCATGTTATGGATACCATCGCCACCGCGATTTTGAAACGCAGACAGGCTATCACGTCTTGCGCGGGAGCGGCGGCTCGAATCCACATGGGGAGCAACGGCGCAGGAAATCGATTTCAGGGCGCGGCATCGACCTTCGCGTCGCCGTACTCGACGGGACCGGCGGAGGGCTCGATACCTGCGTTCTTCATGATAGCGACGGCCTCGGCCGGCCAGTCGTTGTTCTGAACCAGGTGATCGTCGAGGATGAGGTCGTTTTCGTAGTTGGTCCACATCCCGCCGATCCTGGTGCCGTTGTGCCAGTTGTCCTCAGCGGTGTTGTCCACCGTGATGCGCAGCGGGAAGGCGTGGTGCACTGTGTTGACGTTGAGCCACTCCCCGCCTGGGTCGTCCACGACGTTTTTGCGCACGGTGATGAAACGCGAGCCCTCGTCGAGATAGAGCGCAATGCGCTGGTTGTTGTCGAAGATGTAGTTTTCGGTGATCAGCGTGCCGGGACCGGCGGAGAGGTTGTAGATGGCGCCGCCATCGTGGAAAAGCTTCTTGGCGCCATGAATGCGGTTCCAGGCGACGACCACGTCGCGATGCGTAGTGGGCGTTTCGTAGACCGGATTGTCCTTGAAGTCGTAGCCGTGCATAAAGACACGGTAGTTGGCGTTGCCGCCGGGGTCCTCGTAGCCCCAGCCGTAGCCGATGTCGATGGCGTCGTAGGGTACGTCCGAAATGTCGTTGTGCAGAATCAGGGCGCCGGTAACGTAAGTGGAGAGAATGGCGCTGTTATCGAGATAGTCTTTACTGACGGATTGGATGCGGTTGTTCTCGATCAGCAACTGACGGTTGATCATGCGCGGATCGGAGGGATGATGTGCATCGCGGCGTACGCCGCCGGCCAGCACCGCGCCGCCGGCCAGGTCAGTAAACACGCAGCGCGTGACGCGGATATCGCTGGTGCCCAGGCCCGCGCCGGTAAAGTTGGCGTCCGCGTCGTTGCCGATGCCGAGGGCGTACTGGCCGAGATGCGCAAAGACATCCTGATCGAAAGTGATCCTGTTTGCCGCAGCTACCTGGATCGACGCCGGAGCCTGGCTCCACAGGTTGCGCATCGACTCGAAGGCCGGGCAGCCCTGCGCGCAGGAGGTGAGTGCGTCGGCCGGATAGAGCGGCGCGCGCCCGGCAAGATAGGAGCCGCTCTGCTGGCTCGCATAACCTTCGTTGGTCGACGGCCCCAGCCAGCTTGTGTGCGAAAAGCGGATGCCACGGAAGATGAGATCGTGGACGGGAGCATCGAGGCTGTTGCCGATAGCCATGAGCACCGTAAGGCGCGGCAGTTCTACGTCAAGCTGGTCGATCGGCGAGCCGGCGGGCAGTCGCAGGTAGAGCCTGCCTTGTTTCGGGTCGAGATACCATTGCCCCGGCTGGGTGAGAAACGCGAGCGAGTTGGAGAGAAAGAGCTGCGCGTATTGCGGACCGAAGGGTTTGGTAATCGTGTCATAGCCCCAGAGGTTGTTGTTCCACGCGGGTTGCTGCATGACGAGCGTGAGGTTCCCGCTCTGATCGTCGATTTTTTCAACCGGCGAGATGCGCCTGGTAAAGAAACCCGTCGCGTTGATCTCCATGCGGTTCTGGTCAGGAAGCTTGGCGAGGAAGTCGTAGCGCGGATCGTTGAGCACAATGCCCTGCGCAGTAAACGACACATCGGAGCGCTTGATTTCAATGGAGGCGCGCGGAGCTAGATGGCCATTTACCCAGAGCTGGCGCGCGTCGAGGCCGGCGGGTATGTCGGCTGCGTAGAGAGAGCGCGCCTGGTCGTAGAGCTTCCATCCGGTAACGGGGATTGCCCCGGAGACGACCGGGTGAGCACCCTGCGCCGCGGTCCACGTCACGTGGCGATCGTTCCGGCCGCCGTCCTGCGCGGTGAAGATGAGCGGCTTGGCCAGCCGATAGACGCCATCGGCGAGCTCGACCGTTACATCGTGATCGGCGTTGACCGCGCGGACGGCCTGCTGTGCGCGTTCCAGGGTTCGAAAGGGATGGCCGGGCGCGCCGGATGCACTGTCGCTGCCGGTGGGCGAGACGGCGATGACAACAGGGGGCGCCGTTTTTTCCTGCGCCGCCGCGGAAAAAGCCTGCATCGTCGCAAACCATGCAATCGCCGCCAGCGCCGGAATCTTCCGGCTGCCCTTGATCGCTTTATATGGAGAGCCGTGGTTTTTCAAGATGAACAATTTCCTCGAGAGAAGCTCTAGTGTCCTGTAACTGAAGTTCGCAACATAAATACTGCTGTCATCCTGAGCGATGTTTGGCCGGTTTTTCGGCCAAACAGAGTCGAAGGTCGAAGATCCGCCGTGGCGGGACCTGCGGTTCGCCTCGTGCTGCACCAACCCTCGGGGAAACTCAGCAATTTTGCCCATCGGTCAACCGGCTATATCATCGATACAGCCTAATGCATAACTGAATCAGGACTTTCCTGGCGTGCGGCGGGCAACGATTTCGATAGTACAGCGTTGCCTCTTCGCGGCGTCAACCCGAGCGCAGCCGTCACGCCCGGCCGCGCAGCGGCTTTTGCATCGGCACCACCTGCACGGTCACGTCGCGTACTTCAGCCAGAAAGCGATTGAGCACCGAGCCGCGCAGCAGGATGTCGAGCCGCGAGCGCACCGGCTGGCCGAAGACCACGTGGGAGATATTCTCCTGCTGCGCAAAGCGGATGAGCGCGTCAGAGACGTTGCGGTCCGTAAGCGAGACCACCTTGGCGCCCAGGTCGCGGGCCATGCGCTTGTACTCCTCGACGCGCTGAAAGGCTTCGGGGTTGTTGTGGCCCTTGTCGTCAGGGCGCGCCACGTGGACGGCGTACCAGTTGGTGGCCAGGCGGCCGGCGATGCGCGCGCCCACCCGCAGCAGCCGCTCGGTGCCGGGGCGCTCGCTCAGGCAGACCATCACTTTTTCCGGAATAGGCGCCTGCTCCAGGCCCTGGGTGCGGCGATACTCTGAGGCGCGGTTGCTCACCTGCTCCGCGGTGGTGCGCAGGGCCAGCTCGCGCAGCATGTTCAGGTTGCCCTTGCGGAAGAAGTTGGCCAGTGACTGCTCCACCTTTTCCGGTGCGTAGATCTTGCCCTGCCTGAGACGCGTGCGCAGCTCGTCAACCGTGACATCCACGTTCACCACTTCGTCGGCGCGCTTGAGAAAGCTGTCGGGAACCGTCTCGCGGATGGTGGTATTGGCCGAGCGGCTGACCGCGTCGTTGAGCGTCTCCATGTGCTGGATGTTGACGGCGGTCATCACGTTGATGCCCGCGTCGAGCAGCTCCAGCACATCTTCATAGCGCTTGCGGTTCTTGCTGCCGGGCACGTTGGTGTGCGCCAGCTCATCCACGATCACGGTGTGTGGACGCCGCGCGATGATCGCGTCCACATCCATCTCTTTGAAGACGACACCGCGATAGGGAATCTCCTTGAGTGGAATCTGCTCCAGGTCGCGGATGCGGTCGGCGGTCTCCTGGCGGCCATGGGCTTCCACCAGGCCGATGACTACATCGACGTTCTGCTGGTTGCGCATGAGGTAGGCGTCGTCCAGCATGTGATAGGTCTTGCCTACGCCCGGCGCGGCGCCCAGGTAGACGCGCAGCTTGGCCGGCTCCGGTTGTTTCTCGATGTGCAGCTCGGCCATGCGCTAACCCACCTCGACCGGGTGGCGGACTTCTTCCACTACGGCCACCGGAAGCGTAAAGCGGAACGTGGCTCCGTGCCCCAGCCGGCTCTCCACGGCAATCTGGCCGCCCAGCGACTCGACCAGCCGCCTCACCAGCGCCAGGCCCAGTCCGGTTCCTTTTTCTGAGAATGTGCTCAGGCGGTCGAAGATGGTGCTCAGGCGTTCGGCCTCGATGCCGCGGCCCGTGTCGCGCACGGTGAACTGCACATAGTCCTTGATCTCTTCGGCCGCCAGCAGAATCTCGCCGTCGCGCGGCGTGTAGCGCAGGGCGTTCGAAAGCAGGTTGTCGAGGATGGAGCGCAAGGCGCGCTTGTCTGCTTTCACCGGGGTTAGATCGGGGTAAGCGCTGACCTCGAGCCGGACGTGCTTTTCGGCGGCTTCCTCGTAAAAGCGGTCGCGCGCCTCGGTAAGCGCCTGCGCAGGCCGCAGCTTTTCGAGCTTCAGCGCGCGCTTGCCGGTATCAAGCTCCGCCACTTCGATCAGGTCGCTCATCAGGTCGTTCAGCTCTTCAGCCTCGCTGGTGGCTTTGGCGATAAGCTCGGCCTGCAGCGGCAGCAGCTCGCCGCCGTAGCCCTGCCCGATGGCGTAGAGGCCGCGGCGCAGCAGCAGCAGCGGATCGCGCAGCTTGCGGCTGGCCACAGTGATGAACTGGGTCTTGAAGCGGTCGGTGTCCTGCAGGCTGGTGACGTCTTCGAGCGTGGTCACCGTGCCCAGCAGGCGGCCGTCGGAGTCGCGCATGGGCGTGGTGCGCAGGCGGTAGCTGCGCTCCTTCTGGCCGATGCGCATGGGCAGCATGGATGCCTCGTCCTCAGTGGCCACGGCCTTCTGCATGGAGACGGCGTCGCGAATGGCGCTGAGGATCTTGTCGCCGCCGGGTGTGTTTGCCAGGGCCATGCGGTCGGTGGCAGCCTCGCCCAGCAGCTCGGCCGCCGACTGGTTGACCTTGAGAATGTGGCCCTTGGCGTCGGTGACAATGATGGGCTCGAAGATGGATTGCAGAACCGCGTCGGAGAGCTGGAACTCCATCTGGCGGCGGCCGGCCTCGGTGTCGCGCAGCTCGCGCAGGCGCACCGCAATGCGGTTCAGCTCGCTGGCAATCACGCCGAAGTCGTCGCGGCTGCTCCACTCCACGCGGTGTTCCAGGTTGCCCTGTGCGATCTTGCGCGCGTCGCGCGCCACCTGCCGGATAGGCCGCAGAACAAGGAAGACAAGGCCGATTTCGACCAGCACAAAGGCGGCGAAAAAGCCATAAGCCGGCGTAGAAAGCCCGGCGGCGGCAAGGGTTTTGTGCGCCGCGATCAGCAGCGCCGCGGCCAGGCAGGCCAGTAGCGCGCAGCCGAGAATCAGTCGCTGGGAAAGGTTGAGCATGGCCCGGTCTCCAGCCGGCGCGGGATATCTCTTCCATTCTCTCGGATTCCGGCTCAACCTGCAAAATGCATGGGCAGAGGGGCCGTGGAAGAAGGGAATTGGCTTGGTGGCGAGAAGCGCAGACGCGCTGCAGGACGCCAATAAGGCATATTCAAGCGGCGTCGAGCGGCGCTAGAATGAACCTGCCTTCCCATGGATGTGCCCACGACAGCGCCGCTCCCGACCCACGCAGATGCGCGAAGCGTGGAGGCGTGCGCGCCGCTCAAACTTGTGCTGGTGATTCCCACGCTGTGCGAGGCGGGCAACATCGGCGGACTGCTGCGCCACATCCGCTCGGTGCTCGACCCGCAGGGCATTCCCTACGAGATCGTCGTGGTGGACGACGACAGCCCAGACGGCACCGGCGACGCGGTTTCCGCCATCGCGCGGGAAGACGCGCGGGTGCGGCTGATCGTGCGCAAGGGCGAGCGCGGGCTGTCCGGCGCCGTGCTGGATGGCTGGCGCAACACCAGCGCCGATGTGCTGGGCGTGATGGACGCCGACCTGCAGCATCCACCGGAGTTGTTGCCGCAGCTCTACAACGCAGTGGCGGCGGGGCGCGACCTGGCCATCGGCAGCCGCTACACGCCGGGCGGCGACCTGGGCGGATGGAATCCGATGCGCAGGCTGCTTTCTACTGCGGCAGTGTGGGCCACGTGGCCGCTGCAGCGCAGGCGTCTGCGGGCCAAAGACCCGATGTCGGGGTTTTTCATGGTCCGGCGCCGGTGCGTGGAGGGAATCGAATTCCAGCGGACCGGCTTCAAGCTGCTGCTGGAGATCCTGGTGCGCGCCCGGCTCGGCTCGGTGGAAGAGGTGCCGTTTGTCTTTGGCAGCCGCTTCCGCGGAGCCAGCAAGGCCAACATGCGCGTCGCCATCGACTACGGCCGCCTGCTAGCCAGGCTCTACCGTGGCAAATATGGCTTCCGCCGCTCCACTGTGCTCGGCGTGGGACTTGGCCGCTAGTGTCCTGAGTCTTGAAGTTCGTATCACCAATAAATACGCTGTCATCCTGAGCGTAGCAAGCCGCGTTTTTTGCGGCTTGCGGAGTCGAAGGTCGAAGATCCGCCGTGGCGGAACCTGCGGTTCGGGGCCTTGACTTATGCTACGAACTTCTTGATTCACCACATTAGATTTTCCGCATATCCTGAAAAAGCACAACCCTTCCGTGCCCCATCCATTCGCCGTCCGCCGCGGCGGACGGCGAATGGATGGGAAATGCGAGCCTCACAGCGCCGGCAAAACCATTCGCAGTATGAGAAACCCCGCGACACCGGCGAAAAAGACCAGCGCCATACGAATCCCCGGCTCGCGATTTACTTCCGGTACCAGGTCGGTTGCAGCCACATAGAGCGCCACGCCGGCTGAGACGGGTAGCCCGTAGGGCAGCCACTGCGGCACAAGCTCGATGACCAGGACTCCAGCCAGCGTGGCCGCGGCCAAAACTACGGCCGAGTAGAACGCCATCGAGCGACTGCGTCCGCTGGCCAGCATGACTGAGGCCATGGTGAAGCCTTCCGGCATCTTGTGCAGCAGGATGGCGAGAAAGATCAGCCATCCCAGCCAGCTCGATACAACGAACCCCGAGCCGATGGCCACGCCGTCAAAGAGCGCGTGCACGCTGAGCCCGCTGAGCACGGAATAGACGGTGTGCCCGGAGACGAACTCGTGCGCGTGCGTCTCTTCGCCGAAGTGGAAATGCGCGTTGATGGTATGCTCCAGCAGGTGTACCGCGCAGTAGCCGGCCATGATCAGCACCGGGCCCAGCCTTGGGCTCACGCGCAGGCTCTCGGGCGCCATTTCGAGCACCGCCGTGGCCATCAGGAAGCCCGCGCCGAGCGCGACAAAATAGCGCAGGTAGCGCTCGATGCCGCGGGCGCGCACCAGCACCAGCCCACCGGCCACGTCGGCCAGCGCGGCAATGGCGCCGAGCAGGAGTGAAAGTTTCAGCATGAGAGAAACAAAAGTCGATAAAAATACAGAAGCAACGAACAGCACGATCGAGCCAGCGGTTGGTAGCTGGAAGCCAATAGCTGCCTTTCACCCGCTGTGGCGAATATGCATCACGTCGCCGTCCTGCACCACGTACTCCTTGCCTTCCAGCCGCAGCGTGCCTTTGGCGCGGGCTGTGGCTTCTGAGCCGGCCTCGAGCAGCGCGTCCCAGCGAATGGTCTCCGCGCGGATGAAGTGATGCTCGAGGTCGGAATGGATGGCGCCCGCAGCATGTGGAGCCTTCGATCCCAGCGGCACCGTCCACGCGCGGCACTCGTCTTCGCCGGCGGTAAAAAAACTGATGAGGCCGAGCAGCTCGTAGCTCTTGCGGATGAGGCGCACCAGGCCGCTTTCATGCAGGCCGTAGCTGTCAAGGAAATCCGCCGCTTCGGCGTCGTCCATCTCGGCCAGCTCAGCCTCCACTTTGCCGCAGATGGCGGTTGCGCCGGCGTTGGGCCGTTTCGCGATTTCGCCGAGCTTGAACTTCTGCGCGGCTGCATCCAGATCGGCGCCGAGTGCGGTGCTCTCGCTTATATTAAGTGCATACAGAATCGGCTTTTGCGAGAGAAACATGAAGCCCTTGATGAGCTTTTTCTCTTCCGGCGTCATCTCCAGCTCGCGCAGCGGCTGTTCCTTTTCGAGCGCTTCTTTTGAGCGCAGCAGCAATGCGTGTTCGCGTTCGAGATCGGCGGTGCGGCTCTTCTTCAGGTCCTTCTCGACGCGCTCGATGCGCTTTTCGATCTGGGTCAGGTCGCTCACCATCAGGTCGAACTCGACGTTCTTCACGTCGCGCAGCGGATCGATTGCGCCCACGTGTGGAATCGACTCGTCCTCGAAGGCGCGCAATACGTGAATCAGCGCGTCTACATTGCGCAGATTGGCAAGGAACGCGGTCTCCTTGAGCGCTTCCTGCCCGATGGCGGCCACGTCCACGTACTCCACCGTGGCGTAGGTGGTTTTCTTCGGCGAGTAGAGTGCCGAGAGCTTGTCGAGCCGCTTGTCGGGAACGCGGGCAATGCCCACGTGGGCCTCGCGCGGATTGGAGTAGCCGCTGTGCTGTTCGAGCCTGGCCCTGGTGAGAATCTTGAAAAGCGATGTCTTGCCCACCTGCGGCAGGCCGATGATGCCAGTCTTCATACAATGAATCCGTTCAGGCGCCGCACAAGGGCAATTTTGTGCATGGGCCTCTACGATGATACAGGATGCGCGCTCGCCAGCCCGAGCGGAGGAGTGGGTCAGTTTGAAGGGTACGGGCTTCAGCCCGTACATGCGTCAAGCTGCACAAAATCGATGGGGCTTAAGCCCCACAGAAACGCAGGATCACGCATCCGGTCGAGAGCGTGCGTGCTTCGAGCAGCTTCATGGAGACACGCTCAAGCCGGCTCATTGCATAACTCCCTTGCGCGTCACACGTGCGCTGTTTCCGCGTGCGCCACAAAGATGACGGTAGAAAGACCGAGCAACAGGATCGCCAGCTCCACATCCTCGCTGCGGTTGTGGAGCTTGTTGAAGTGTGCCGTGATGGGATTCGCGGGATCGCTTGCGTCGATGGCTCCGCCGGCCGCCGCGCGGTCGCGCTCCATCGACGGAAGAATGACGTACTGCGAGAAGACCGTGAAGCCCATCATCAGCACCACCAATGCCATGGGCGCGAGCACGTTGCGCGGCTTGTAGATGTTCCAGGCCGGCGCCAGCGCCAGCAGCGCCAGGACGACGATGCCGCTGGCCAGGCCCATGCCATGGAGGATGCGCAGCAGATGGCCGACGATGGTGCCTGCCGCGTGCGTGTCCGGCTGCAGTGCAGTGAAGGTGATGGCGGCAACCACGGGAAAGAAAATCTCCGCGCCCAGCCAGACAATGAGCGCCAGGTAAAGCAGCGAGCGAAGCAGAGTCTTCATGGGTAAAGCATACAGGCGGCGGAAGAGATGCGGAGCGTTCTTATCGCGCCATGAGCGAGCCGACGGAAAAGTTGTACGCCGGCAGGATTGAGGCTTCAGCGGCCATGCGGAAGAATGCGATCATGCCTTCGAGACACTCTTCGTCGAGAACGTAGTGAATATTCTCGGTGAGGTAGGCGCGGATGGTGCTTTCTGGGACCGGGATGCGGCGGGACCACTCGGCGGCGAGCGCGTCTATATGCGTCAGGCCGTGGTCGCGCGAGCGGATCACGTCCTCGGCAATGCCTTCATCCAGGGCGCCGCTGCCGGCAACGCCCCATACAGCGGAGATGAAGGGAAGACCGGTGCGCGCGCGCCACTCGTGGGCCAGATCGTGATAAACGAGCGCTTCGCCGGTGCGCTCGGCGCGGTTGGACTGCTCTTCGAGCGCCAGCAGCGCGGGGTCGCCGATAATAATGGCGGCGTCAGCGCGCGCCAGCATGCGGTCGAGATCGGCGGCCAGCGGGATGAAAGGCACGCCGGGATTACCCCATCTGCTTAAAAGAATGCGCCCGTAAGCGAGGGTGGTGCGGCTGGCGGTATCGGCGGCTATCGAGCGCAGAGCGGCGATGGGCTGGCTGGCGCGGCGCACCAGCAGCAGCGAGCGCACGCGGTCTTTGCTGGCGATGGTGCAGCCGGGCAGGATGCGCAGGCGCGGCGTGGTGGCAAGCGCAGCAATCGGGATGAGTCCGATGTCGGCCTGGCCTGAAGCAAGCCGCATGGCGCACTCCGAGGGCAGCATGCGGTCGATGCGATAGCGCTGGGCCAGGGCCGAGTCGAGCGGCGGATGCTCGAAGTCCCACATCAAGGGGGCGGGATTCAGGAAATCGATAGCGGCGACGCGCAGACGCGCATCTTGCGGATCACTCACAGCTATTAGACTACCAAGCGGCGCGGTTGGATTCGCGCCGCTGCGAACCAGTGTCCTGAGTCCTAAGTTCGCATCACAAATACGCTCTCAACTGCGCTCAAGATGACAATGTTTCAATTGATCTGTCAGTAACTGAGTGGCGATCCATATTTTCGATATAGCTTAGAAGGTGTTTCAAAGCCTCCTTCCGCGTCCCCGAACCATTTCCTCAGAGGCTAAAGCCCGCAGTTTTATTGCTTTCGTTATGGCACCCTTCGGCAGGCTCAGGGCAGATTTGAAGTCGTGTCCTTTCAAAACCAGGTTTTGAAACAGCTTCTAGAAAGCCAATCCTCTTTTACTCAAGCGGAGCCACGGCTCAGCTTCAGCGGAAGCGGCTGGCGACAAACGAGGCCGACCACGCCTGCTGCCATCCCGGAGCGCCTTCGAGCGGCGTGGAGGCGCTGGCAGGCACAGTTGTCGGCAGAGGAATGGATGTGCGCGCCGGAGGGTCGGTGCGCAGATAGTCGAGGTGGCCGTAGTTCCACTCGTCCGGAATGCGGTTGGGCGGCACAAAGTCGGGCGGCGCAACTGCGGGCCCGAAGCGGCCCAGCGCCGACTGCCACCAGGGGTGGTCGCGGCCCAGAATCTCAGCGGCAAAGTTACCCAGCGGAAACGCCCACTGCAGCACCTCGTCCTTCATGGACGAGAGCACGGCGATGGAGTCCACCTTGCCTGGCACGTCAGAAAACTCCGCGGTGAGGCAGTCGTCCGAGATGGCTCCGGCCATGAGGATGGCACACCGCACCCGCCGCGCCATGCTGCGGATAGCCGCAAGGATGACGCGATTGCCCAGGCTGTGCGCGGCAAAGGAGATGCTGGACGCGTCGGCAAAGTTCGCGTCGACGAACTGACCCACTATCACGCCGGCCTGCATGGCGTTCTCCGGCTCGACGGGATAGCTCAGTGCGTACATCGAGTCTGAATCACCCGGCCAGAGCAGCCCTACAAACGCCGCGGAAGACGGAAGCTGCAAGAGCGGCTCCCACTCCGACAGGCACTCGATGCCGTCCGACTGGTTGACGTTGAAGCCGTGTGTGGCGATGAGAACGTCCTTGCCATAAATGAAGTTCCTCAGGCCGTTCAGGCTGAGCGGCGCATACGAGCCCACAGCGGCCGTGCACGCGGCGACGGCCGCAGCCACGCCTCCGCCGCCGGCGAGTGCGCGCGTGTTCAGAAAGACGCTCATCGCGGAAGCACCTTCTTCACCGCCTGCATGGTGTTGACCGCCGTAGCCAGCGCGCTGGACAGGTCCTTGGCGATGGGCGCCAGCGGGGTGGCCAGCAGTCCCACCAGCAGGGCCAGCACAATATCACGCAGATGCCCGTGCTGGAACAGTTGCCGGCCTTCTAGTCCTACGGCTCCGGCCAGCGCCAGCAACACGGCCAGCACCGCGGCCAGCGTGCGCATTCCATTGCGGAATATCTGGTCGGAGAGCTGATAGGCTTCGTCCAGCATGGCCGTCACAATCAGGTCGAAGCGCGAGAAGACGTCGCTTTCGGCCTGCTCCAGCGGCGTGCCGGCCAGCGTTTTGACGGCGATGGAATGGAGCGTGTCCGGATCGACGTTGACATTCTTGGCCACCGCCGCGGCCGTGCCGGGGCCGAGGTGCAGCTTGACGAGCGACTTGGCAACGGCCTTCTGCGCGGCGAGATCGGCACCGTTGACCCAATTGGCCTCGATGGTGGCCAGAATACCGTGCCGGGGCAGCGCGTTCACCGGGTCGGGCGGCAGGCCATCGCCGCTCTGGCTGGGGGTGAGAGCGGAGACGGTGTTTTGAATATGGCTGAGGCCCATACGGTTGATGGAGCCGAAGAACGGCTTCAATGCCTCGAGGAGACCGAAGGCTGCGGTTCCCAGGCCTCCAATGGCGGTGATGACCTGCGAGAGCTGCAGGGTCGTAATCTCAACGCTCATGACCGTACCCTTTCCTGCTCAACAGAACTTATACAGGCAAGGGTAACGGGAAGAAAGCTAATTTTCGGCAAGAAAAGTGGGAGCGGAAAATACGAAGATTTGTGGACTCGGATTCTGTCGACAAAAATCCGCCACGGTCCGCTACGGCGGCAGACACGGAAAGGATGGGGCACGGAGATTTTGTTCGCCTGTTGGAGCTGAATTTAAGCCGATTTCTTTTCGGCTTCAGCGCGGGCGGTGAGGAAGCGCTCCATGAAGCCGGTGTCGAAGTCGCCGGCGCGGAAGGCGGGGTCGGCAAAGATCTCCTGGTGCAGCGGGATCGAGGTATGAATGCCCTGCACTACGAACTGGCTCAGCGCGCGCTCCATCTTCGCGACGGCCTCTTCGCGGTTGCCACCGTGGACGATGAGCTTGGCGATGAGCGAGTCGTAGTAGGGCGGGACGACGCCTTCGGCGTACTGCGCCGTGTCAACGCGGACGCCGTTGCCGCCGGGCACGTTGAAGGCGGTGATCTGGCCGGCCGAGGGCGTGAACTTCTGCGGATGCTCGGCGTTGATGCGGCACTCGATGGCGTGGCCGCGGATTTCAAGCTTGGGCGGCAGGATGTTGCCGAGCGTCTCGCCGGAGGCGATGCGAAGCTGCGCCTTCACCAGGTCGATGCCGGTGATGGCCTCGGTGACCGGGTGCTCCACCTGGATGCGGGTGTTCATCTCGATGAAGTAGAGCTGGCGGTCAGCGTCCATGAGAAACTCGACGGTGCCGGCGTTGTGGTAGCCGATGTCCGTCAGGCAGCGGCAGAGGGTCTTGCCGATCTCCTCGCGCATCTTTTGCGACACCTGCAGCGAGGGCGCTTCTTCGATCAGCTTCTGGTGGCGACGCTGGATGGAACACTCGCGCTCGAAGAGCGTGGCCACGTGGCCGTGCTCGTCGGCGAGAACCTGGAACTCGATATGGCGCGGGTTCTCAATGAACTTTTCCAGGTAGAGCTCGCCGTTGCCGAAGGCGTTGGCTGCCTCGGCATTGGCCGCATGGAAGAAGTTGGGCAGATCGTCGGCACTGCGCACGATGCGCATGCCACGCCCGCCGCCGCCGGCCTTGGCCTTGAGAATAACCGGGTAGCCGACCCTGGCAGCCCACGCCTCGGCCTCGTCGACGGTGCCGATGATGCCGTCGGAGCCGGGCAGGATGGGCACCCTGGCCTTCTTCATCGCCTGGCGTGCCTTTTCCTTTTCGCCCATCAGGCGCGTCACCTCGGGCGGAGGACCAATAAACTTGATGTTCGACGCGCGGCAGACTTCAGCAAAGTTGGCGTTTTCGCTCAGCAGGCCGTAGCCGGGATGGATGGCGTCGACGTCGGCAATTTCCGCTGCGGAGATAACCGCGGGGACGTTGAGATAGCTGTCGGCAGGACGAGGCGGGCCGATGCAGATGGCCTCGTCGGCAAAGCGGACGTGGAGCGAGTTGCGGTCAGCCTCGCTGTAGACGGCCACCGTGCGCACGCCCAGCTCCCGGCAGGCATTGATGACGCGGAGCGCGATTTCGCCGCGATTGGCGATGAGGACTTTACGGAACATGGCTTACCTTGAAAGCGGTATTAGCGGAGCCAGCGGCGTTAGCGGAGTTAGTTTCGATCTCTATCCAAAGAGCCTGATGTCAAGCGGAGAAGCTTCTTTGTTTTTGCTAACTCCGCTGACAACGCTAACACCGCTAGCTCCGCTTTACGATGGCCTTACGGCAAACAACGGCTGGCCGAATTCTACGGGCTGGCCGTTGGTGACCAGGCACTTGATGATTTCACCTGAAACGTCTGACTCGATCTCGTTCATCAGCTTCATGGCTTCGACGATGCAGATTACCTGGCCCTTTTCTACGTGGTCGCCGGGCGAGACGAACGACGAAGCGCCGGGCGAAGGCGACGCGTAGAACGTGCCAACAATGGGCGACTTGACGATGTGCAGCTCTTCGGCCGGCGCAGCGGCTGGAGCGGGCGCCGCGGGCGCTGCGGCCGGCGGCGCAGCCGGAGGCGTTGCAGCAGCGGCTGCGGGAGCCTGCTGCAGCAGCCGGGCCAGATCGCCCAGTGCCGGCGGGGCACTCTCCTGCTGGTTGAACTTGAGCCGGATCTTCAGGTCGCCGCGGTCCAGATCGAACTCGGCCACCTGATATTGCTTCAGGAACTCGATCAGTTGCTTCAGGTCTTGGATATCCTGTGGTTTCATTCGTTCCTTAACGCATCCGCGCGCAGGCGGAGTGGTTCACAAAAATCGGTAGAAGCCAGAATCAAAGCCAAAATCAACAATCTCGGCTCACAGCTCGATGAGCGCTTTGGGGGAATGCGTCAGCACCTCGCCGCCATTGCGCGTCACCGTCACCATATCTTCGATGCGCACTCCATACCGGCCGGGCAGATAGATTCCCGGCTCGATGGTAATGACCATGCCGGCGGCCAGCCGAGTTGCCTGTCCCGCGCCCACGCGCGGCAACTCGTGAATCTCCAGGCCCACGCCGTGGCCGGTGGAGTGAGTGAATGCCTCGGCCAGCCTCTGCCTGCGCAGGACGCTGCGTGCGGCCTCGTCCACTTCTCCGCAGCTTATGCCTGCCGTAACCGCGGCCACCGCCGCCTGCTGGGCCTCAAGAACCGACTGGTATGCATGCCGCTCGCCGGGTTTTGGCTTGCCCAGGAAGACGGTCCGCGTCATGTCAGAACAGTAACCCTTGAGGATTATACCGAAGTCGAGGGTCAGAAACCCCCGGCGGGGCAGCGGCTGCTCCGTGGCCCGGCCATGCGGCAGCGCCGACCGTGCGCCCGAGGCCACGATGGTCTCAAACGACATGCCCTCTGCGCCCAGCAGGCGTGCGCGGTGCTCCAACTCGGCGGCCACTTCAAGCTCGGGGATGCCAGGGCGGATGAATTTGAGGATGTGGTCGAAGAGCCGGCAGCCGAGGTGCGCGGCCTCGGCCATCAACGCCAGCTCATCCTGATCCTTGACGCAGCGCAGTAGCTCGACGAACGGTGCCGGCAGCGCGGAGAGAAAGCTGCGCCGCAGCCGCGCAGGCAGCGCAGCCCTCCAGTTGGCCAGCTCGGCTACGGTGGTTCGGGTGGGATCGTACCCTGCCGTCTCCACGCCCGGCTGCGCGGCCAGCCATTGCACGGCAGCCACAGCCGGCGAACTGGAGCCGATCTGGACGCGCGCGGCCTTTACCTCTTCGTTGGCCTGGATGGCGTAGCGGCCATCCGTAAACAGGCGCGCGGCGCGGCGGGTGACAGCCAGCGCGGCACTTGAGCCGGTAAAGCCGCAGAGATAGCAGACATCCGGAAGATGGGTAACGAGCAGGCCGGAGAGCCCGGCGCGAGAGAGCTTGCGGCGCAGCGCGCCCATGCGGCGGAGGTGGTCCACTCGGTCAGTTGTATCACAGGGGTCAGGGGCAAGGGTCGAGGAATAGGGATGAGTGAATAGGGGTCAGTTGTCAGTGGTCGGTTCGTAGTGGCAGGATTTCCAGTGTCCTACTTTGAGAACGCTCTCTGCCGCGGCGGACTACGCTCAACACGATGACAAGGTTTGTTCGCTCACTCAGGCGACGGGCTGATCCCTATTCCCTATTTCCTGATCCCTGCTTTTACAGCGCGGGCTGGACAGGCTTCTTTTTGGTCGGGTCGACTTCGGCGGGGTTCTGCATGTCGGACTGGCGGTCCATCCACTCGTCGAGGCGGGAACGCTTGAAGCGCCAGCGGTTGCCGAGCTTGAAAGCAGGCACAAAGCCCTCGGAGGCGTATTTGTAGAGCGTATCGGGCGAGATGCCGAGGTAGTCCGAGGCCTGGCGGATATCCATGACCTCGCGTACTTCCGGAACAAGCAGGTTGGAGCGGACGGCGGCGTTGCGCATGATTGCCTCCTGAATGGAAAGGTCCCCGAGGGCAGGATTCCGGCAAATCTGCCGGTAGCTTTGTATATAGCGCGATTTCACCCGCCAATTCAAGGAATTTCCGGAAATTGAAGGAAATTCATGGGCTTTGGTGCGTGGATCCGGGCGGCGGTCGGGCGGCTTTTGGAGGGAAAATACAGCCGGTTGCGGACAGAGAGTGGGTTGGCCCAAGAAGTTGGGTTGTTGCGACGGATGGTGCGTGATCGATGCTGGTAAGGTTGCGGACGGCCCTGGGAATAGGAAGCCGTGCCCTGGCACTTCGTGCTTTCCTGGGAGTTTTTGCAAACGAAGATGCAGACAAGAGCAGCTCGCCCATGGGTGAGCTGCTCCGGGTAAAGCCGGGGTTCCGGGTTAGTTCTGGTCTTCGCGGCGATGCAGGGTGGGCTGGTCGGTTGGGTTGCTGGAGCCGTCGTCGCCTGCCTGGTCGCCGGAGTCGTTGGGGTTGTTGCTGGCGCGCCGCAGCGAGGGCCGCGTGATGCCCTTGGTGTCAGTCAGGCGGCGCTTGTTCTCGATCCGCGCCAGCCTCGCCTTGATGTCGTCAAACTCCGAGGTCGTGACCGTGTACTCGTCGCGGGCGGGGAGAATCTGCGCGATCTCCTCCTGTGTGTGCAGGATGCGGTCCGGGGTCTGGGGATGGTCAGAGAATGCCTTGGCTACCAGGCCGGGCTTGCGCTTCTCAAGAGCCTGAATCTTCTCAAAGAAGCTGATGAAGGCCTGTGGATCGTAGCCGGCGCGGTACATGTACTGCACGCCCAGGTAGTCAGCCTGCGCCTCGAACTCGCGCGAGAACTCGAGGAAAGTGATGGGGATGGCGAGCTGGGCGGCCTCATAGATGCCGTAACCCGTCCAGGTGTAGCCGGTCATCATGATGAGCGGCACCATGCCGATCTGCGCGTAGTTGGCGCGGGTCATTTCGCGCGCTGCGTGGTGCGCGCAGACGTGGGCCACTTCGTGGGCCATCACGCCGGCCAGTTCCGCTTCCTCGTCCGCCGCCAGAATCAGCCCGGAGTTGACATAGAAGAAGCCGCCGGGCAGCGCCATGGCATTGATCTCGTCCGAGTCGATCACCTTGATGGTGAACGGCACCTTGCAGTCGGAGTTCTTCACGATGTTCTGGCCGATGCGGTTCACGTACTCGTCGATCACCGGATCGGTGATGAAGCGGGTGCTCTTCTCGATCTCGTCGGCGTACTGCTTGCCCATCTTGATCTCGCTGTCGGTCGAGTACCAGTTGCCCAGTCCGCGTCCGCCGATGTCGCGATTGCCGACGGCGCTTACGTCTTCAATACTGCCGGGCTTGACCTTGATCATGGCGCTGCCGGGATCGACCACCTTTTCGGGATCGACCTTGGCGTCGTCCTTGTCAACCTTGTCCTTGTCCTTCTTGTCGCTGGGCGGGGCAGCCTGATCGCCGCCGACCGGGGTGGTGCCGGGGGCAGGCTTCGCATTATCTGACGCCGTGGCCGTCTTGTCGTCAGACGGCTTGGCCGGGGCAGCCTGATCACCGCCCACGGGGGTGGTCCCCGGAGCCGGCTGGGCCGTAGCACCGGGCTGCGCCGCAGGCTGGCTGGGCTGGGCGGTGGAGGTTTGCGATCCATTTGCAGTGGTGGTCGAACTGCTGGTCGATGTCGATGTGGTGGACTGTGCCCACAGTCCTGTGCCCAGCGCCATCGCCATTGTCGCCAGAACCGCCGTCAGAAAACCCGTGCGATCTGCCTTCATGCCACACCTCCGGCCCGTGCCGCTTCGCTCCGTTGTGTTAGACGCTAGTATCCGCCTGTTCGGTGACAAATGGGAAGCAGTTTTGCAGCGGATGTGTAAAATCTCCTTCTGCTGCGGCAGCACCACCGCAAAAATCCTGCTTACGCGGTCTTGGGAGCCGGCCACCCGCTGCTTTAAAGTGAAGAACACAGAGCCCGGAGGATGGTTTGCGGCGAGCGTTCCTGACCATGGTTGCAATGGCCGTTCTGGCGGTGGCGCAGCTTGCCTCCCAGGCCGTACCTTCACGGCATATCCCCGTGCAGGGAGGGAAGTTGCACGCCCGCGGCGGGGCCAGACCGCCGACTGCCAAGCCGCCGGACCTGGTTTTTGACGCCACCAGCATCGGCTCGCCCGTCCTGCTGGACAAGGACTGGCGCGTGGGCATTACGGCCGATCCGGCAGCCGCCAAGCCCGACTTCGACGACTCGGGATGGGCCGTCCGCGGCGCGCAGGCGTTCATGGAAGAGGTTCCCGACGTAGACCGGATGGACCAGCCGTCCGCGCCCGCGGAGCAGGACGGCAAGATTCATGTCGAAGTGAGCGGAGAAGACGCCGATGTCCTGGCCCCCACTGACCACGGCCAGCGCTATGCCTGGTTCCGGCTGCACATCAAGCTGGCCGCAGACCACGGACCCGTCGCCCTGTTCATCGAGATTCCGGTTTCGCAGAATACCTCGCTCGGCGTGGGCTCCACCGGTCCGGGCGCGGAGGTCTTCGCCAACGGCAAGGAGATTCTTCCCGAAGGCCCGCACGGCAGCGATCCGCAGCGTTATCAGCTCATCTCGCGGCTTTACGACCTCAATATCGACCCCTCGGTCACCTCGCTCACGCTGGCCGTGCGCACCATTTACATCCCCTTCGGCCACGGCTCGTACACGACGTTCTTCGCCGGCCGCAACCTGATGCTGGGCGACCGCGACGACCTGGAGCGCGAGCTGACCCTGTGGCAGAATCGCAGCCTTTATGAGCGCCTGCCGCGGCTGGTCTACTCGGTTCTGCTCATCGTCCTGGTGCTTTTTCTCTTTGCCCTTTACTTCTCGCAGAGGGGACACTCCGAGTACCTGTGGCTGGCGCTACACGAGCTGGTGCAGGCGCCCATCGGATTCGTCGAGCTGGCCGGCAGCTCGGCGCGGCTCGACAGCCTGTGGTACGCCGCGCTCATGCTCGAACTGGTGCTGGTCTCCGCTTATCTTTTCTTCGAGTTCCTGGTTGCATTCCTGGCGCTGCCGCGCCGCTGGTATATCCGCGTGCTGCGCTACACCTCGCCAATTCTCGCTGGCGTGGGCCCCACGCTGCTGATGATCGGCCACGCGCGCTTCATCGGCATTGTTGTCGCCGGC
Source organism: Acidobacteriaceae bacterium (assembly GCA_030038195.1). Taxonomy (GTDB): domain Bacteria; phylum Acidobacteriota; class Terriglobia; order Terriglobales; family Acidobacteriaceae; genus Telmatobacter. The sequence goes on along the minus strand of JASHPJ010000024.1, from coordinate 69,839 downwards.
TTTGTGCTGGGCAGCCTCGTGTGGCTCACCGGATGGTGGCTCTTTGTCTTTCTTACGCTCATCGCGGCGGCGTGGCGGCGCAACTTCGAAGCCGGCCTGCTGCTGATTCCGCTTGTGCTCAGCCTCATCGGCGTCGTCGAACCGGTGGTTATGGCCAGCATGAACGATTGGGGCGGCCACGACTACCGCTCCCCGCTCACCATCCAGGCCGGTCCCATCCCGATTCACTTTGCGTCCATCGCCGACTTCACCGGCATCCTGGTCATCGTCCTCATCATCTTTTTCCGCTTCCTGCGCATCCAGCGCACCGAGGAGCGGGTCACCAGCGAGCTGGCCGCCGCGCGCAGCGTGCAGGAGCTGCTTATCCCGCTGGAGAAGCCGTCCACACCCGGCTTCGAAGTCGATTCCATCTACAGCCCGGCCAACGAAGTGGGCGGCGATTTTTTCCACGTGCAGATGCTGGGCGCCGACGGCATGCTGGTGGTGATTGGCGACGTGGCGGGCAAGGGCCTCAAGGCGGCCATGAACGTCTCGATGCTGATGGGCGCGCTGCGTCGGACGGTCGAGCGCAATCCGGTGAGAATCCTCGAGTCACTCAACCGTGTGCTGGTGGGCACGGAGAGCTTTACTACCTGCCAGGCGGCGTGGTTCGGCGCCAGCGGCGAACTTGTGCTGGCCAATGCCGGCCATCTGCCGCCGTATCTCAACAGCCAGGAGATCGGCGTTGCCGGCAGCCTGCCGCTGGGGGTGATTCCCAACGTGAGCTACGAGGAGACGCGGCTCTACCTGCACCCCGGCGACCGCGTGCTGCTGTTCTCGGACGGCGTCGTGGAAGCGCGCCGGCCCTCCGGCGAGCTATTTGGCTTTGACCGCGTGCACAACCTGAGCAACCAGTCAGCCTTTTACCTGGCAGAGGCGGCCAAGTCCTTCGGCCAGGAAGACGATATCACGGTGCTCACCGTGCGTAGGCTCGCGCAGATGGCGGCCTGATTCCGCCGAGCGTACAACGCTTCCGCGCAGTTCAATGTCAAACTGGAGGAATAGATTCGGACTCCGTCAATCCATACATGCCATACATGGCGTCCATCGGCGATGCATGGCTCTTCGACCGCTTGCAGCATCTCTACGAAAATTCCGGCAATCCCGAGATTTTGGCGCACGCCTCAGCGCTTGCCGGTGTACTCCACAAACAGGTCGGGGAACTGCTTGCGCAGCTCGGCAATCTTGGGGCGGTCGCACACCTGGATGTAGGGATTGTCCGGATTATGGAGCGCGTAGTCCTGGTGATACGCCTCCGCGCGATAGAAGCCCTTGAGCGGCGTCACTTCGGTGACGATCCGCTTGCGGAAGACCTTGGCCGCGTCAAGCTGCGCAATATATGCCGTTGCGATGCGGCGCTGATCGTCGTTCAGGTAAAAGATGACGGAGCGATAGGAGGGACCTACGTCCGGGCCCTGCCGATTCAACTGCGTCGGATCGTGCGCCACGGAAAAGAAGATGCGCAGCAGCGTGCCGTAGGTGATCTTCGACGGATCGAAGACCACGCGCACGGATTCGGCGTGGCCGGTGGTCTCGGTGGTGACCTGCGCGTAAGTTGCGGTGGCCGCGGTGCCGCCGGCGTAGCCTGCGGTGGTGTCGATGACACCCTTCACCCGCTCGAAGACTGACTGCGTTCCCCAGAAGCAGCCACCTGCAAAGACGGCGGTGGCGCTGCTGGAAGCCTGCGCGAGCGGCAGATCCTCTGCCGGCGGCGGAATCGGCTGCCTGGTTGCCGCATTGCCTTTCCATGCAAAAAGAAGAACCGCAAACCCAAGAAACAACAGGCAGCAGAAAAACCACGTGCGCATCATCTTGACCTCCAAAACACGGCTAAGAATGAGATACGTTCCTACGTGCAATGGTTACAAAGAGGCGTGATTGCCCAGTTCTTTCGGCTCAGGGCAGGTTGCGCCACAGCAGGGGCACGAACTCTACGTCGAAATACCACGAGAGTGTGAAGAGAATGGCCACGCCGAGAATCGTCCACAAAAACATGCGCACAGGCAGCGTGGCCAGCAGTTGCTCGGCGGAATGGTTTGGCTGCCAGGGCCGTGCAAAGAGGATACCGCTGAGCAGGCAGATGCATCCGGCCAGTCCCACGCGGGCCAGCGCCAGCACCATGCGGTCTTCCCAGCGGCTGCCAGGGATAAAAAACGCGCTCACCACCACCGGATAGAGCGAGAGGATGCTCAGAAAGAACGAGAGCGCTTTGGCGATGTCGAAGAGCATTCGCCGTCTCTGCCGGGGACAAGAAAATTGTAGCGCGCATTCTGCGTTACTTCATATCACGCCAGTTGGGGCCAAAAGCCAGATCGGCCACCAGCGGCACATGGAGCTGCGCTACGCCCTCCATCTCCGCGCGTACCAGCGCGCCCGCCGCTTCGATTTCGTCAAGCGGAACTTCAAAAAGCAGCTCGTCATGCACCTGCAGCACCATGCGCGTCTTCAGATTGCGCTCAGCGAGCTTGCGGTCGAGCGCAATCATCGCCAGCTTGATCAGGTCGGCCGCGGTTCCCTGCAGCGGCGTGTTGATGGCGGTGCGCTCGGCGAAGCCGCGCTGGTTGGGATTGCGGCTCTCGATGTCTGGAATCGGCCGCAGCCTGCCGAACATGGTGCGCACAAAGCCATCCTTGCGGGTCTGCGCCAGCGTTTTCTCAATAAACGCCTGCACGCCCTGGTAGCGCGCAAAGTAGCGATCGATGTAGGCGCGCGCCTCAGCCTGCGGAATGCCGAGCTGCGCGGCCAGCCCGAAGGCCGAGATGCCGTACACGATGCCGAAGTTGACGGCCTTGGCGCGGTTGCGCGTCTCCTTGCCCATCTTCTCGATGGGCACGCCGAAGACCTCGCTTGCGGTGAGCGTGTGAATGTCGATGTTCTCCGCGTAGGCGCGCATGAGCAGCGGATCGCCGCTGAAGTGCGCCAGCAGGCGCAGCTCGATCTGCGAGTAATCGGCCGAGAGCAGTTGCGTGCCGGGGCGCGCGACAAATGCGGCGCGAATCTCACGGCCGAGCTCGGTGCGTACCGGAATATTCTGCAGATTCGGATTCACGGACGAGAGACGTCCGGTTGCCGTAGCCGCGGCCTGAAAGGTGGTGTGCACGCGCGACTCGGCGTCGGCCAGCAGCGGTAGCGCGTCAATGTAATTCGACTTGAGCTTGGACAGATGGCGGTATTCGAGGACGAGTTTTGGCACTTCATGCTGCTCGGCAAGCTGCTCGAGAATGTCTTGCGCGGTGGAGATGGTCTTGCCTTTGCCACGAACCGTGGGCGGCTGCAGGCCGAGGTCTGTGAACAGTACCTTGGCAAGCTGCTTGGGCGAGTTGATATTGAAGGTTTGCCCGGCCAGCTCGAAGATGCGCCCGCCTACGCGCTCCAGCTCGGTACTGAAACGCGTTGAAAGCCCCGCCAGCGCCGCGCTGTCAATGCGCACGCCGGCCTGCTCCATGCGGAAGAGCACCGGCGCCAGCGGCAGGTCGATCTCGCGATAAGCCCGCGCCACCTGCGCTTTTTCCGCCTCCGCCTGGAGCGCCGGCGCCAGCGCGTTGACGGCCGCCGCGCCCGCGGCGAGCGTTGCCGGAGCAGCCTGGTTGTGGCGTGCCGCCACATCCGCCAGCGCCTGCGTAGCATGCGTCGGATTCAGCGCGTAGGAGAGCAGCATGGTGTCTTCCACGCTGCCGCGCAGATCGCAGCTCTGCGCGGCCAGCGTGTGCAACGCCAGCTTCAGGTCGTGGGTACGCTTGGGGATGGATGCGTCTTCCAGCAGCGCGCGCAACCCAGGCGCGAGCGCGAGCTGCAGCGCGATGACGGGATCAGCACAGACACCTGCACTGAAGGCCGCCGGCTTTTCCGCAGCTTCCGCCACATCCAGCAGCGACATGGTCGTAGGCGTCTCGGGCTCCGCGTCCTCTTCCAAGGCTGTCGCCGCTTGTGCGGCGGCGAGGACAAACGCAAATCCGTTCGCTCGCGCAGCCGCGTAAAATGCGGCGATCTGCTCGTCGTTTGGCTCCTCAATCAGCTCCGCTGCTGCTGCGGCAGCGGAAGGCGCGAGGTCGCGCAGCATGGAAGTGAATTCGAGCTCGGTGAAAAGCTCGCGACAGGCTTCGATGTCCGGCGGCTGCGTCTCCATGGCCGCCAGATTGAGCTCGAGCGGCACGCGGCTGTCGATGGTGACCAGCTCCTTGGAAAGCAGCACGGCGTCGCGGTTCTGCTCGAGCGACTCGCGATAGGTCTTGCGTTTCACCTCGGCGGCGCGCTCCAGCACTGCTTCCACGCTGCCGAATTTGACGATGAGATCGACGCTGCCTTTGTCGCCAATGCCCGGTGCGCCGGGGACGTTGTCTACCGTGTCGCCGCGCAGCGCCATCACATCGATGACTTTCTCCGGAGGCACGCCGAGCACTTCCGTCACCTTTGCCGGATCGAGGATGAGATTGTCCTTCTGCGGGTTGAGAATCTTTACGTGATCGGTGACAAGCTGCATCATGTCCTTGTCGCCGGAGACGATGAATACCTCGTGACCGCGCTCGGCGGCCTCGCGCGCCAGCGTGCCGATCACGTCGTCGGCCTCGAAGCCCACTGCCTCCAGGATCGGAATACGAAGCGCGTCGAGCGAGCGGCGCATGTAGGGGAGCTGCCGGCGCAGGTCTTCGGGCATCGATTCGCGATTGGCCTTGTAGCCCTCGTAGCTCACCTCTTCAAAGCTCTGCGTCTTGCTGTTCCACTTGCGCAATGCGCCCAGGGAGCGCGCGCGCTCGTCGCGAAAGACCTCGCCGCTGGGATCGAAGACTGCCGCGAAGTACTTCGGATCGAAGTCCTGACGCAGCTTCCTGATCATATTCACGAAGACGTAGGTGGCCGCGGTGGGCAGGCCGGAGCGCGTGGACATGGGACGGCTGCGCTGCATGGCGTGATAGGCGCGAAAGATGAACGACATGGCGTCGAGCAGAAAAACGGGCGACGTGGCTTGATCGGGCATTGGGTTGAGGATAGCAGGGGAGAGGCAGGGAATAGGGAATAGGGAATAGGGAATAGATAAGAACAGGCGATCGCGGGGTGCGCGTACGCGTTATGCTTCCGTTGCTACCAAGCCGAGTTCGCCGGGCTCGCGGGGATCGGGCTCGGTCCACCGGACGCGCGCCTTGGGCAAGGTCCGTGCAAGCAGGGCAAACCCCAGAAATTCTACTGAGCCTTCCATGGGACCGAAGTGCTTTGCGTCTGCTGTGGGTCGTCATTGATTCCATTATTTTTTCACCGAATCAACATGCAATCGCCGTAGCTGAAGAACCGATAGCGGGCTGCGACGGCATGGCGATAGGCGGCCAGCACGCGCTCGCGTCCGGCGAAGGCGCTTACCAGCATGAGCAGGCTGGACTGCGGCAGATGAAAATTAGTCAGCAGCGCGCCGACCAGGCGAAACTTGTAGCCCGGTGAGATGAAGATTTCCGTCTCGCCGCTGTGCGCTTTCAATTCTCTTCCCTGCGCCTGCAATGCGGCGGACTCCAGCGTGCGGACGACGGTTGTGCCGACGGCTACGATGCGGCGTTTTTCAGCCAGCGCGCGATTGATGGATTCTGCCGCGGACGCGGAAAGCGTGTAGCGCTCGCGATGCAGGCGCACATCTTCTACGCGCTCCACGCGCAGTGGCGCAAACGTACTCAGGCCGACGTGCAGCGTGACGCGCGCAATCTCCACGCCGCGCCCGGCCAGCGAGTTCAACATCGCATCGGTAAAGTGCAGTCCTGCGGTGGGCGCAGCCACCGAGCCGCGCTCGCGCGCAAAGACGGTTTGATAGCGCTCGCGGTCGGTGTCCGCATCGTCGCGGTGGATGTAAGGCGGAAGCGGCGTGTGGCCGATGCGGTCAAGAATGGCGAAGAAGTCTTCCCGTGCATCATCGACCGGCGCAAACGCAAGCAGCCGCTCGCCGAAGGGTCCGCGCTCCAGCACCTCGGCTTCGAGCAGCATTTCGCCGGTGGGCGCGGGAAAGACCAGCCGCTCGCCGATGGCCACCTTGCGGCCGGGGCGCACCAGGGCGCGCCAGCAGTTGCCGCCGGCCGGCTCGGTGAGCATGACTTCGATGCGTCCGGTGGGCCGTTCTCTACTCCAACGGCTGAGACCTGCCGTTGGGGACCCCGGGGTATCGCGCTCGCGGACTAGGGTGCGCCGCGCGTAGAGGCGCGCTGGAATCACGCGGCTGTCATTCAGCACGAGCAGGTCGCCGGGCCTGAGCAGCGACGGAAGCTCGGCGAAGCTCGAATCAGCGAGCGCGCCGGTAGCGCGGTGCATGACGAGCATGCGGCTCGAGCCACGCTGGGCGGGAGGCTGCTGGGCAATGAGCTCTTCGGGCAGCTCGAAGTCGAAGTCAGAGACCCGCAGATCTTCACGGCTTGCCGCTGATTCCTGCCGGCCGGTCATTGCGCGGCCTTTCCGAGATGCGCGAGCGCGTTGAGGCGCGCGCGCTCGATAGCGGCGTCGAGCTCTTCGCGCTTCGATTCGAAATCAGCTTCAGGCAGATCGGCAGGCACCTGCGTCCAGCGCGACCAGCTCACTACGATGCGGGTGAAAGGCCATGGCACCAGGAAGCGATCCCAGGAATGCATGCGCCAGGCATGCTTCGGCTCGAGATGAAATGAGCCGATGCGCGCGCCGGTCAACTGCGCCAGCTTGATAGGGCCCATCTTGGCGCGATAGATGGGACCGCGCGGGCCGTCGGCAGTGAAGATGGCGGGATGGCCGCTCTCGATGGCCTGCTTCAAGCCGAGCAGTCCTTCGCGGGCGCCGCGCGAGCTTGATCCGCGCACGGCGCGAAAGCCGAAGAGGGCGAGGATGCGGGTGATGAGCTCGCCGTCAAAGCTGCGGCTGATGAGGATGGTGGCGCCGGTGCGGCGGAAGTAGATGGCGCAGGGCAGCACGCACTGATGCCAGAAGGCAAAGACTTCAGCGCCCGCGCCGGCGCCGCCGGGCAGCGGCGTTGCATCTGCTTCGGCAATGACCTGGAAACGCCAAGTGAGACCGACCAGCCGGAGCAGAGCCCAGACGATGCGCGGAACAAGGGCGAGGGTGAGGCGCTGGCTAAAGGTGAATCTGGGGCTGGCTTGCGTGGTCACTACGTTAATTTTAGCTGTAGCGCAGCCAGCGCAGCAGCTCGGGCAGCGTGGCGCGCTTGCCATACATGAGGATGCCTACGCGATAGAGCCGCGATGCAACCCAGATCACGGCCCAGATGGCGGCGAGCAGAGCGGCGAGAGAAAGCGCGATCTGCCAGGCGGGCGGCGCCAGCAGGCCGATGCGCGGCACCATCACCAGCGGAGCAGTTGGAGGAAAAATGGACGCGGCAACCACCCACGGCGAGCTGGGATTATTGAGCAGAAAGGGCAGGATGGCGAAGCTGGTCCAGGTGGGCACGACGGCCAGCGAGACGTACATCTGCAGGTCCTGTGCAGTCTCACAGGTGGCGGCGAGGCCGGAGAAGAAGGCGCTGTAGAGGAAAAATCCCAGCACGAAGTAGATGGGAAAGAAGACTGCCTCCAGCCAGGAGAAGTGAATCTTGACGTCTCCGCTGAGCAGAGGCTGGAGCAGCGCCGAGCCGCTGAGCAGGGCTGCGGCTGCAACCCAGATGGCGATCTGGGTGAGCCCGACGGCGCCCACGCCGAGCAGCTTGCCGGTGAGCAGATCGTCGGCGCGGGTGACGGAAAGCATCACCTCAAAGATGCGCGAGTTTTTTTCTTCCACGATGGAGCGGGCCATGTCGAGACCATAAAGCAGGATGGGCATGGTCATGAGAAAGGTCATGAACGTGGCCTTGTAGAACGGCGCCATGCCCTCGCTCTTGCCGGTCTTGCCATCTTTCGAGACCTGCAGCGTTTCAATGGGAACGCTTTCGACGAGTGAGCGAGCCTGTTCCGGAGTCATTCCGCGCTGGGTGAGGCGGAGATCGAGCAGGCCATAGGTGACGGCGGTCTTGAGCAGCGAGGTGTCCATCAGGTCGGCCCTGGACACCGAGGTGTAAGTCACGCGCGGCGCGCCGGAAGCCGAGCCGGTGACGGTGAGCAGCCCATCAATGGATTTGTCTGCAACGCGCGCGAGGAGCCGGGCGCGATCCTCGTCGGTAAGGGGAGCGACGACGTCAACGGTGTAGCGCGCCTTCTTGTCGTCGAGCAGGCTGGAACGGATGTCGGAGGCGAGGGCGGCATTGTCGGCGGCAACGACGATGTGCCTGCCGGCGCCCATCTTGCGGCCGGTGAAGGCGCTCACGCCCAGCAGGGCGATAACCAGTGCCGGCACCAGGACCGTGGAAAAACGAAAGGCGCGGCCGCGTATCTGCTCAAGGTACTCGCGCCGGGCAACGAGCAGCATATTACGCATCGGCCTTGCCTCCCACGGTCTGGATGAAGATCTCTTCGAGCGAAGGCTCAACCAGCTCAAAGCGGTAGATGGTGGCCATGCCAGCGGCCAGGTGAAGCAGCTTTTGCGCGTCGCCGTGCGGCTTGAGCTTGATTTCTGCATGGCCGGAGTAGTTGTTGGCTTCAGCGATCTCTTCGCACTTGAGGAAATCGGAGCTTCCTTCGAACTCGACAATCACGCGATTGCGCTCATAGCGGCTCTTGATCTCGCGCATCCTGCCGGAGAGCACGGCCTCGCCGTTGTTGATGAGACAGATGGAGTCGCAGAGCTTCTCTACCTGGTCCATGCGATGGGTGGAAAACAGAATCGCCTTGCCGCGGGCTTTCAGCTCCAGCAGCGCGTCCTGCAGGAGCGTAGCGTTGACCGGATCGAGGCCGCTGAATGGCTCATCCATCACGACGAGGCCGGGATCGTGAAGCAGCGTGGCGATGAACTGGATCTTCTGCTGCATGCCCTTGGAGAGCTCCTGCGTTTTTTTGTCGAGCGCAGCAGTGATTTCCAGGCGTGTGGTCCAGTCGAGCGCGCGGTGGCGGGCTTCTTCCCGCGGCAGCCCATGCAACTGGCCAAAGAAGATGAGCTGCTCCAGGACCTTCATCTTCTTGTAAAGGCCGCGCTCTTCGGGCAGATAGCCGACGCGGTCGAGGCTGCGGCGGTCAAATGGCCTGCCAAAGAGCTCAACGCGCCCCGCATCGGGCATGGTAATGCCCATCATCATGCGGATGGAGCTAGTCTTGCCGGCTCCGTTGGGGCCCAGCAGGCCGAACATCTGTCCGGCCTCAATCGACAGGCTCAGGTCATGGACGGCAACCTTGTGATCGTAGGCCTTGGTGACTGCCTCGAGTTCTACAACTGGCATGGATTCTCCGGAGATATGCCACTCCTGTTCACGATCTATTCACACCGCATCCGGCCTGGGAGCAGTTTAACAAAGGCGCCGCTTCGCGCGGCGCACCCTTGCCGGCGGACCGGTGCGCTCCGTGGGGGCGAAGAGCTCTCGAAAACCGGGCTGCGCTACGACTAAAGGGGGACGACCGTGCCGACCAAAGAACCATGTAGAAATCGAGGGGAGGAAGTAAATTGGTAAACACATCCAGGAGACCAAGATGGCTACTGTCCTATCCATGCAGGATTACGAGTTTGATTTCGGGCCAATTCCCACAAATGTTTCCGGGCCCGAAAACAAGCCGCGCAACCTTGCAGAACTCGATGTCCGCCAATCCGTTCTGGAAGACCTTATATTAAAGATTCTCTATTTGTCCGGCGCTCTCTCCGTCATCGAGCTCTCTGACAGGCTGCGTCTTGGCTACGAGGTAACCGACGAACTCTTCTGCAAGCTCCGCGCACAGACCTTCTGCCAGGTAACCGGCATGACCAGCAATATTCCGCAGATCGCCATCACCTCGCAGGGCCGCGCGCGCGCCATGGAACTGCTGCAACAGAGCCAGTATGTGGGCGCCGCCCCGGTGGCCTTTGAAAGCTACGTCAACCAGGTGAAGAAACAAAGCGTGCAAAAGGTCTCAGTGCACGCGGTCGATGTCCGCCGCGCCTTCAGCCATCTGGTCATCGACGAAGACACCCTGGATCGCTTCGGCACCGCTCTCAACTCCGGCACTTCCATTTTCCTCTACGGTCCTGCAGGGGCCGGCAAAACCACCATCGCCGAGGTCCTCTCTCGCGTCCTCGCCGCAGACGAGGTGTGGATTCCCTACGCCATGGAAGTCGACGGCCAGATCATTACCGTCTTCGATCCGTCGATTCACCAGCAGGCCGACCAGGCGCCCGCCAACTGCGATGCGCGCTGGGTGCTTTGCCGGCGGCCGGCCGTCATGGTGGGCGGCGAGCTGACGGGCGAGATGCTCGACATGCAGTTCAACCCGGTGAGCAAGTTTTACGTGGCTCCGGCGCAGCTCAAGGCCAACAACGGCGTCTTCATCATTGACGATTTCGGCCGCCAGCGCATCCGGCCCGATGAGCTGCTCAACCGCTGGATCGTTCCGCTCGACCGCCGCAAGGATTTCCTGACGCTGGTGGGCGGAAAGAAGCTCGAAGTCCCCTTCGAGATGCTGGTCGTCTTCGCCTCCAACTGCAATCCCGCCGACCTGGTGGACCCCGCCTTCCTGCGCCGCATTCATACCAAGATCCGCATCGGCGAAGTGAACGACGAGCAGTTCTCTGAGATCTTCCGCCGCGTTGCATCGGAAAAGCAGGTCTCCTACGATCCCGAGATTCCGCGCAGCCTTATCTCGTACATCCGCGATGCGCTCGGCCAGGAGCTGCGCTCCTGCTATCCGCGCGACATTGTGAACCAGGTGTGCTGGGCCGCGCGCTACGAGGGCAAGGATCCGCACGTCGATCGCATCGCGCTGCAACGCGCGATTGAGGCTTATTTTCCCGCGAGCGCCTGAGCCGCTGCTGGAGAAGAGCGTGCCGGGCGCTCGCCCTCGGGGGCTTGTTGCGTGCGCCCCTGCTGCTTCAGGGTCTGTTAACCCTAGTATGGTGAATCTGAAATTCGTGGAGGCTGTTCGGTCGCCCCTACGGGACTGGCTTGGGCCTTGGCTTGCTTCTCCCAGGGTTCGGTCCGCGCTGCGCGCCGGACTGTACCCTGGGCTCACTTCGATGGCTCCCTCTGGGAGCGAGGTTGTTGGCACGCGGCGAGCTTCATCCTTTTCCGTGGACGGATACGTCCAGGGGGACTCAGGATAACAGCAGTATTTATATTACGAATCTTAGACTCAGGACACTAGAGCAGCTTCATTGCGTCCGGGTCCCACTGCACTACCGCGCCGCGCTCCATGCTGAGGTTGCTCAGCAGCGCCGCGCCTGCCGCGCGGAAGCCGAAGACCGCGTCTTCCACCACCGGCTGACGCGAGCGGACGGAAGCGAAGAAGTTCCTGAGGTGGTCGTAGCTGTCGCTATAGCCGGCCGGCGCCACATACTTCTCGTATCCCGCGGGCGGCTCGCCCTCGGGATGCCGCTGCGGATACTTCTTTTCGTACTCGGCCAGAATCTGTTTCTGCATGGCCTCAGTGAACGTGCCGATGGAGTAGCCGGGCGCTTTCTCGCGTGGCACGCGGTTCACGCTGACCGAGTTGCCGGCAATTTCCAGCGTGCCCTCCGAGCCGGTAAAGACCAACCCTTCACTTTCTTCGCCGCCATCCACGAAGTTCACGCGCAGGCTCAGGTTGAAGCCTTCGCGATAGTCGAAGAGTCCCAGCATCACATCGGGCACGTCGCGGCCGTCTTTCCAGAAGCGCAGGCCGCCGGTGGCCATGCCGCGGGTGGGCCCATGCGAGCCGGTGATGAAGTGCGTTCCGCTGAACAGGTGCACGAACAGGTCGCCGGCCACGCCGCTGCCGTAGGCCTTCCACTTGCGCCACTGGAAGAACTGCTCGGGGTTGAAGGGAATCTTCGGCGCGGTGCCCAGGAAGCGCGGCCAGTCGCAGGTTTCGGGCGAGGCGTCGAGCGGAACGGTATAATCCCACGCGCCGATGGCCGAGTTGCGGTCCCAGTGCGCGGTGACCATGTTGAGCTCGCCGATGGCGCCGGACGCGAGCAACTCCTTCGCCTTGACGTAGATCGCGGAGCTTACGCGCTGGCTGCCGATCTGGATGATGCGGCCGGTGGACTGCGCCGTGGCGATGATCTCCGGCCCGTCGGAGTAGAGGTGGATCATGGGCTTTTCGCAGTAGACGTCTTTGCCGGCCTTCATGGCGTCTACGCTGGCCTGCTTGTGCCAGTGGTCGGGCGTGCCGATGATGACAGCATCGATGTCTTTGCGGGCGAGGATTTCGCTGTAGTCGCGGGTGGTCTGAATGTCGCTGCCCCAAACCTCTTTGCAGTGCTCGAGGCGGCCGTTGTAGCAGTCGGCCACGGCGACCAGCTTGACGCCGGGGACCTGGGTGGCGATCCGCGTATCATACTGGCCCTGGCCGCCGGCGCCGATGAGCGCAATCTGGATGTGGTCATTGGCCGCGATGGGCGTGGCCTGCGCGCTCTCGAGGACGCTTTCGGGGGCTTCGAGCGCGTGGATTCTGCCGGCCAGCGCCATGCTGGCCGATGTGGCTCCGGCGGCTTTAAGGAAACTTCTGCGATCGTAGGTCTGCATTTGAACGCAACTCCCAAGGCAAATTTGCAACGCATATAAACATACAGGACGACGGTCAGGGATCAGGGGGCAGGGCGATCGTAGTATAAAATTCTACCTATTCCTGAGTGCCGCTGTTCCGCAGGTTCGTCCTGATTCGACACACGCTACCTGAAAAACGGCCGTGTTTCTGACGCAGCATCTCAGCATCTCCGACAGGACGGCTTCCCCCGAGCGATGCTCACTTTTTGTTTCTGCCGAGGTGCTGGACGCGTCGGGCCGCAGTGCTCTCTCTGCTTGCGTTGTTCCCTGCGTGCGGCCTGTGCGCTCAAGCTGCGGAGCCGGGCATGCTAGCGGCCTTCGGGCAGGAAGACGACAGCACGGTGCTGGCGCTAACCTTTGCCCAGGCCGAGGCGACCGCGTGAGGCTTCCGGCAGAATTTTTGCCGGATCCTTTCCCCTGCGCCCGGCTGCTTCGACCGGGGAACGAACCACCCACACGGCGATCTGAAGACAATCGCTGCGCGGGTCTCCGGTTTGTGGCACGCTGCGCTCGCCATTTAGCATCCATTCTGTGCCCGGCCTTGAGACCCAGGTGATGTATGTGCGCGGCGTGGGCCCGCGGGTGGCCCAGATGCTTGCCGCCAAAGGCATCCAGACCGCCGAGGACCTGCTCTATCACCTGCCCTTTCGCTACGAGGACCGGCAGAATCCGCGCAGCCTGGACGAGCTGAAGGCAGGTGAGGTGGCCAGCGTGATTGCCGAGGTGCGCGGGTCGGCGCTGTTGCGCACGCGGCGCGCGCCGCTATTCGAGCTGACACTCGGGCAGGGACGGCTGGCGCTCAAGTGCATCTGGTTTCATGCACCGTATCTCGAAGGCAAGTTTCAGCCGGGGCAGGCGGTGGCGGTCTACGGCAAGGTTGAGCCGTCGCGGTCGTCGAGCAATTTGAAGATGATCCAGCCGCAGTTCGAAGTGCTGCCGGACGAGGGCGACGACGCGGAGACGCGGCTGCTGGAAGTGGGGCGCATTACGCCGGTGTACGAGTCGCTGGGCGGCAGCCGGCTGGCTTCGCGCTGGCAGCGCAGGACCATCTTCAACCTGCTTGAATCCCTGCGCGGCGCAATCCCCGAGTGCCTGCCGCGGGCGCTGCTGGAGCGCCTGGGCCTGCCCGACCGCGAAACCGCGCTGCGCGCGGCACACTTTCCGCCGGAAGGCACGACATTTGCGCAGTTGCAGTCGTTTTCGACGCCCGCGCACCGGCGGCTGATCTTCGAGGAGCTGTTTTTCCTGGAGTTGGGGCTGGAACTGAAGCGGCGGCGGATGAAAGAGCGCGCGGGCATTGCCTTTGCCGCCACCGACAAGGTGCGCGAGGCGCTGCGCGAAGTGCTTCCCTTTCATCCCACGACGGCGCAGAAGCGCGCGCTGGGCGAGATTGTAGCCGACATGCGCGCGGCCAGCCCGATGCGCCGGCTGCTGCAGGGTGACGTAGGCTCGGGCAAGACGATTGTGGCGCTGCAGGCCATGCTGGTAGCCATGGAAAACGGATACCAGGCTGCGCTGATGGCGCCGACGGAGATCCTGGCCACACAGCATTTTCTGGCGGCGCGCAAGCTGCTGGAAAAGTCGTCGCGCAAGCCGCGCATGGTGCTGCTGACCGGCTCGCTGGACGACGACCGCAAGCGCATGAGCCGCGGCCTTATCAACCGCGGCGAGGCGCAACTGGTGATCGGCACGCACGCGCTGATCGAAGAGAAGGTCGAGTTCGACCGGCTGGGGCTGGTGGTTGTGGACGAGCAGCATCGCTTCGGCGTGCTGCAGCGGTTCCGGCTGATGAAGAAGCCCAACCAGCCCGAGCCCGACGTGCTGGTGATGACGGCCACGCCGATTCCGCGCACGCTGGCGCTGAGCCTCTACGGCGATCTCGACCTGAGCGTGCTCGACGAGCTGCCGCCGGGACGCACGCCGATTGTCACCCGGCGGATTCCGGACGAGCGGGCCGCCGAGGTGTGGGATTTTGTGCGCAAGCAGGTGGCGCAGAAGCGGCAGGTTTACGTGGTCTATCCAGTGATTGAAGGCACGCACGACGACCAGCCGGAGATCGACTTCTCTCGTGACGAGCCGATGGCGGTTGAGCCGGCGCGGAAGAGCGCAAAACGGGGCAAAACGGGGCACCTGTTTCCGAAAGCTGCGCAGGAAGCCAGTCCGGAGGCAAAGTCGGGACTCAAATCGGCGGTGGAGATGCATGAGAAGCTGAGCAGCGGTCCGCTGGCCGGATTGCGCGTGGGGTTGATCCATGGGCGTCTGGACGCGGACGAGAAGGAAGTCATCATGCGGCGGTTTCAGCGCGGCGAGATTGACGTGCTGGTTGCCACTACCGTGATCGAGGTTGGCGTGGACGTGCCCAACGCGACGGTGATGGTAATCGAGCATGCCGAGCGCTTCGGCCTGGCGCAGTTGCACCAGTTGCGCGGGCGCGTGGGCCGTGGCGCGGCCAAGAGCTACTGCATCCTCATGACCGGACCGCGCGTCTCACCGCTGGCCGAAGAGCGGCTCAACGCCATGGTGCGCACCCAGGATGGATTCGAACTGGCCGAGCTCGACCTGGCCATACGCGGGCCTGGCGAGTTCTTCGGGACCCGTCAGGCCGGCATTCCCGAGTTTCGCGTGGCCAATATCGTGCGCGACCGGCAGTTGCTGGAACTGGCCAAGCAGGAAGCAGCCCGGTTCACCGCTGACTCCGGCAGCGAGGCGACGGAGGTGGAGCGGGCACGGGTGAGAGCACAGCTCAAGGATACGTGGCAGAGACGGTATGGGCTGGTGGAGGTGGGGTAAAGGGCTTGATTTCCCACTCGGATGCGTGATGAGTTGAAGACGGCTGGCTGGGATTTGTGCTTTCCCACCCTTTCGATAAAAAGCAATCGAAAGGGTGGGGCACCTGGGTTTGTGCCGGGGTCAGAGTGGCGGGGTTGAGGGTGTGCTTTCCATGGGAAAGGTGTGGATTTCGAGATCGACGCTGGCCAGGTCTCTGCCGCAGGCGTGGGGATGGTTTCGCGTGCACTGGCATAGCTCAGTGAAATGGACGTGCGCGCTCCGGCTCAGCTCCAGGCCGGCGCCGATCAGCACGCTGTAGATATCGATGCAGGCCTGGCGCTCGAACTCGAAGAGCAGGCTCACCACGCCGGAGTTGCTGGCGCCACGGCTCAGCACCCAGCCGCCACAGCCAAGAATGGCACCGGTGAGCGATTGCACCAGCCGCGCGGGGTCTTCGGCGGAGACAGCCCGCAGTTGCATGGTCCAGGGAATATTCCCGTCCCGTATGGAATATGACTGCCGCATCCTGAACCTCGTAAAGGTTTTATCGGAACACATGAAGATCGATTGAAAACTGTTCGGGAGTGCGACGGCTGGCCGCGACCCTTGTCTGAGACTGCAACAGAGGACGGACGGCCAGGGTCACTCCGGCCCGCCGATGGTCATTGGGGCTTTAAATCGCGCTGCGCAAAGCGAACGAAAGCCCGATGTTGTAGCTTCATAGACAACATGATTGTCGGCTCCGGCATTGACCTGGTCGAAATCGGGCGCATCCAGCAGGCCGTGGACCGCTACGGCGAGCGCTTCCTCAACCGTGTCTATACCCCGGCCGAGCAGGCCTACAGCCTGCGCAAGCGCACGTCGGCAGAGAGTTTAGCGGCGCGCTTTGCGGCCAAGGAAGCGGCCGCCAAGGCTCTTGGAACAGGCATCAGCCAAGGGGTGAACTGGCTCGAGATCGAGGTGACCCGCGAGCCGGGCGGCCGGCCCGGACTCCGGTTTCACGGGCGCGCGGCGCAGATTGCGGCCCGCATGGGCGTGACGCGCGCGGCCCTGTCACTCACCCACACCGACAAACTGGCCATGGCCAGCGTGGTTCTGGAGGCTGGGGTTTGAGCCGGTCCGGTCTGCTATTCTCAAGGCGTCGGTTGCCTCGAAACCAGTTTGAACGAACGGGCTTAGAGCGGTTGGCGGCGGCAGGGCCTGCGCGACCAAACAGGCGCGCCGGGCATCCAAGATTTCTAGGATTCTTAGGGAAGCTCTGGTCCAGTCACTCACTCGTCCCTCAGGGGCTCAAGCTCCGCTCATTTTGCGGCACTTACGGCACCCTTCGACAACCTCAGGGCAGACTCGAAGCCGTGCCCTTCCAAAACGGTGACTGAATCAGAGCTTCCTGAGAAGAACTCCCAGCTTTTGCCTGCTTTCTGGAGCGCAGAATTTCAGCAAGAGGGGTGACGTGCCAAGCCGCAAAGAGATTCAGTGGTCACAACTCAGGGTGGGAGCACTGGTGGTGGTCGCCATGGCCGTGCTGGTGGGACTGGTCTTTCTGATGTCCGGCTCGACCGGCGGGCTGTTCGCCAAGAAGCTCTACCTGCGCTGCTACTTTGAGAATGCGTCCGGGCTCAAGACCGGGGCGCCGGTCACGCTCGAAGGCGTCACCATCGGCAACGTGCGCCACATTCGCGTGGTGCCGGCGCGGCAACCCTACCCGGTCGAGGTCACCATGGAAATCGGGCGCGAGTACATAAACGGCCTCCACGCGGATTCGACGGCCGGAATCACCCAGGCCGGCGTTCTGGGCGACAGCTTTGTCGACATCGACTCCACCCACGCCACCGGTCCGCCGCCGCCGGACCGCTCCGAGCTGAAAGCCTCCGGATCGCCCACCATCCAGGACGTAATCAACAGCAGCCAAGTATCGATCCAGCAGATCCAGGCCACGTTGACCAAGGTGAACACGCTGCTCGATTCCATCAACTCAGGCCGCGGCACCATTGGAAAGCTCATCAACGATCCGGTTTTTGCCAACCGCTTTGTGGCCATCGCCACCAACCTGCAGACCATCACCCAGTCCATAGCGGAAGGCAAGGGCTCGCTAGGCAAGCTGATGACCGACGATACGCTGTACCAGCGGGCCGATTCGGCTATCGACAAGCTTGACCAGATCACGACCGCGCTCAACGAGGGCAAGGGCACGGCGGGCAAGCTGCTGAAAGACGAGACCCTTTACGACAATCTCAACTCTACGCTGGCCAACACCAACCAGCTCGTGGCGCAGATCAACGCCGGCCATGGCGCGCTGGGCAAGCTGGCCAAAGACCCCGTCTTCGCCGAAAAGATGCAGGACACGGTGAACAACCTTGACGCGATTCTCAAGGGCATCCACGAGGGCCAGGGCACCATGGGCCAGCTATTCACCAACCGCTCGCTCTACGACAACACTAACAACACGCTGACACAGACGCGCAACCTGCTGGAAGCCTTCCGCGCCAACCCGAAGAAGTACCTGACGGTGCAGTTGAAGCTGTTTTAGAGCCTGTCTAAAAGCCCATCCGGGCAAAGGCAAGAGCTTTGAAAGGGCTTGCTGAAAAAGTCGATCGAGTGACCCAAGCATCCCGCAGGGACTAGTGTCCTGAGTCTGAAGTTCCTGCATAATTTACGAAAAGCAACCGCAGTTCCCTCGACTCCGGTCGCCGCGGCGACTCTCGCTCAGAATGACAGCGGTATTTATGTCATGAACTTCAGAAATAGGACACTACGACAGGTTCTCTGCTGAGCCCAGATACCACACCGGAGGGAGCAGTGGCCTTCAGGCCACTGAATTTGCCGCATCAAAATAGAGACAGGGCCTTCAGGCCCAGACCCAACCCCCAATCAATCCACATCGTACCAAGGCACAGCCTCGCCCCTGCCCGCACTTTCCCACCCGCGCATCCATATGTAACAATCGCTTCGATTCAAGTCGAAGTCATGGGGGAGGCGCGAAACATTGGGCTCTGGTCAAAACATCGTGCGCAGGACTTTTCTACGCAACGGCGGCATGGCGCTTGGGGGCGCGTTTGCCGCTGCATCTCTTCCCGCGCGCTCTCTGGCCGGCATCGGCGCTGCCGCTGAAAAAGTTGCCAAGGCCGATTACACGCTCGATATTGCGCCCCTCGATCTTGAGATCGGTCCCGGTGTCACGGTAAAGACCGTCGCCTACAACGGACAGGTTCCGGGCCCGATTCTCCGTCTACGCGGGGGCGTTCCGGTTCACATCGATGTGACCAACTCCAGCGCCAACCCCGACATCGTGCACTGGCACGGGCTGCAGATCGACTCGCTCAACGACGGCGCCATGGAAGAAGGCTCGCCGATGATCTCTCCTGGCGGTCATCTGCGCTACACCTACACGCCCAGGCCCGCGGGCACGCGCTGGTACCATACCCACGCCGGCGCGGGCAGCGACCTGGCGCGCAGCACCTACACCGGCCAGTTCGGCTTTCTGATGGTTGAAGGCAAATCCGCGCCGGGCGACTACGACCAGGAAGTCTTTCTGGCGATGCACCACTGGGGGCCGTCGTTTGTTTCCATGGTGGAGACGATGCGCGCCAGCTCGGCCAATCAGCCGCTGACGGCCGGTTCCGATGTCGGCTACAAGTACGCCACCATCAACCAGCACATGCTGGGCGCGGGCGAGCCCATCCGCGTCAAGCCGGGGCAGCGCGTGCTGATGCATCTGCTCAACGCCAGCGCCACGGAGAACGTGGTGCTGGCGCTGCCCGGCCACGCCTTTCAAGTGATCGCCATGGACGGCAACCCGGTGCCGAATCCGAAATCAGTTGAAGTGCTTTCCGTCGCCGTCGCCGAGCGCATAGACGCCATCGTTGAGATGAACCAGCCCGGCGTCTGGGTGCTTGGCTCCACGTTGGCCGATGCGCGCAAGATGGGCCTTGGC
The DNA here is from genome assembly GCA_030038195.1 of Acidobacteriaceae bacterium. GTDB lineage: Bacteria > Acidobacteriota > Terriglobia > Terriglobales > Acidobacteriaceae > Telmatobacter. The sequence continues at coordinate 50,571 of JASHPJ010000024.1, read as the reverse complement.
GTCGTTGTCGAATACGCGGGCCAATCCGGCCCTCCCCGCTGGACCGATCCCGCATCTGCGGCGTGGGATTATGCGCAATTTGCTTCAACCGCTCCGGCGGCTGCGCCCGACGAGACCGTGACTCTTACCTTCCGCGACATCGGCCCCTTGAACGGCTCGCAGTTCGACACCTGGACCATCAACAACCAGTCATGGCCCGACGTGGACCCGGTCAAGGTGCAGGCCGGCAAGCGCTACCGGCTCATTCTGCGTAACGGCAGCGGCGACCAGCATCCGGTCCATCTCCATCGCCACACCTTTGAAGTGGCGCAGATCGATCAAACGCCGATGAGCGGCCTGCGCAAAGATGTCATCAACATCATGCCGCTGCAAACCGTGGCTGTCGACTTCGTCGCCGACAATCCCGGCGACACGCTCTTCCATTGTCACCAGCAGTTGCACATGGACTTCGGCTTCATGACCATCATCAAGTACACCGCATAGGAAAACGAGAACCGGGCTGGATGGCACTTTTTCGCAATTGTTTGCTGGCTTGCCTGCTGACCGCAACCTGTGCGGCACAGCGCTCCATAAGCTGGCCAGCCTATGACGGCGGCCAGGACGGCGACCACTACTCGCACCTCGCGCAGATCGACCGCGCCAACGTGCACGCGCTCAAAGTTGCGTGGACCTTCGACACCGGTGAAAAAGGCAACCTCGAAACCAATCCGCTCATCGTGGGCCGCACGCTCTATGCCTACACGGCGAGCCAGAAGGTCATCGCGCTGGATGCCGCTACCGGCAAGCTGAAGTGGAAGTTCGACTCCGGCATTCACGCCACCCAGCCGTCGCGTGGCGTCACTTACTGGCCCGGCGACGGACATCCGCGCATCTTTGCCGGCGTCATGAACTTTCTCTACTGCCTCGACGCCGAGACTGGCAAGCCCATTGCGAGCTTCGGCGAGGAGGGCCGCATCGACCTGCGCAAAAATCTGCGCGGCAACTACGAGGAGCAGTCCATCGCGCTCACCACGCCGGGCGTCATCTACAAAGACCTGATCGTCGTGGGCGGCCGCAATCCGGAAACGCATCCCGCGCCCCCCGGCGACATCCGCGCCTACGACGTGCGCACTGGCGCGCTGCGCTGGACGTTCCACACTATTCCGCATCCCGGCGAGCCAGGCTACGAGACGTGGCCTCCCGATGCATGGAAGACCGCCGGCGCAGCCAACAACTGGGCCGGCATGGTGCTGGACGCCGGGTGCGGCATCGTCTACGTGCCCACCGGCTCGGCGGTGATGGATTTCTACGGCGGCGACCGCGTGGGCGATGATCTCTACGCCGACACGCTGCTGGCGCTCGACGCCGCCACCGGCAAGCTGCTGTGGCACTTTCAGGGCGTGCATCACGACCTCTGGGACCGCGATTTTCCCTCGCCGCCGGCGCTTTACACGGTGCAGGTCAACGGCAAGACGACCGAGGCGCTGGCCCAGATCACCAAGCAGGCTTACGTCTACCTCTTTGACCGGCTCACCGGCAAGCCGCTCTTTCCCATCCACGAGCATCCTTACGCAGCCAGTACCGTTCCCGGCGAAGTCACGTCGCCCACCCAGCCCGCGCCCGACTGGCCTTTGCCTTTTGCGCCGCAGAAACTCACCGCCGGCATGCTCACCAACCGCACGCCGCAGGCCCACGCATGGGCAGAGAAGGAGTTCGCCGCGCTGCGCAGCAACGGTCAGTTCTATCCCATGGCCGTTGGCCAGCAGACGGTCGTCTTTCCCGGCTTTGACGGCGGCGGCGAGTGGAGCGGCCCGGCCATCGATCCCGCCACCGACACGCTCTACGTGGGCTCAACCGCGATGGCTTGGCTCGGTGGCCTCACGCCCGCCGCCCGCAGCAGCAGCCCCGGCGAGCAACTCTATCTGCAGCAGTGCGCCGTTTGCCACGGAGTGAACCGCGCCGGCTCGCCGCCTGCGTTTCCGTCGCTGGTCGATGTGGTGCAGCGGCTGGGCGCGGCCAAAATTGCAGACACGGTGCGCCATGGCGGCGGACGCATGCCGTCCTTTCCCAACATCGACGACGCAAAGCTGAACGCGCTGCTCGACTACCTGCGCACGCCAGCCGCGGCAGGCGCGGGCAAGGAGATGGCCTCGGTTCCGGGACAAGGAGAGCGGGCATCGTACAATCCGGTCGGCGCCAGGGTCTACGCGGATCATTGCGCCATCTGCCACGGCGACCATCTGGAGGGCATTCCGCCGTCGTTTCCCATGTTGCTCGGCGTGGGCAGCCGCATGAGCACGGCGCAGATCGTCGCGATGATTCACAACGGCAAAGGACGCATGCCGCCGGTGCCTGATGTACAGGGGCCGGAGTTGGACGCACTGCTGCGCTATCTCGGCGTAGCCGCGACGCAGTCGGCGGCCGGTGAAAAGCAGCCGCCCGAATACGTCTTCACCGGCTACCGCAAGTTCCTCGACCCCGACGGCTACCCGGCCATCGCGCCGCCCTGGGGCACCCTGAGCGCGCTCGACCTGAAAACCGGCAAATATCTCTGGCAGATTCCGCTCGGCGAATATCCCGAGCTTGCCAAGCAGGGCATGAAGAACACCGGTTCCGAGCTTTACGGCGGACCGATCGTCACCGCCGGCGGCGTGCTCTTCATCGGCGCCACCGTCTACGACCGCGAGTTTCACGCCTTTGACAGCCGCACCGGCAGGCTGCTGTGGGAAACCGAGCTGCCCTTCGCCGGCATCGCTACGCCATCTACCTACATGGTGGATGGCCGCCAGTACGTAGTCATTGCTGCCAGCGGTGGCCGCGACCCCAAGGGACCCGTGGGCGGCGAGTACATAGCGTTTGCGCCACCCAAGCAATAGCGCCCAAGGCAATAGTGAAAGTGGAAGACCAGCCCGTATAACGCCTTCGAAAGAATTTATCGGATATTTTCGTTTTTTATTCGCTTTTTCCGCCAGCTTCGGCTATCCTTGCTTCGCAACACAAGGAGGAGATGTATGGATATTCAAAAAGAACTCATCGCCGAATATGGCACCGAGATCGAAAAGACACGCAAGATCCTCGCCGCCATCCCCGCTGACGCCGACTTCACCTTCAAGCCCAGCCCCAAGTCGATGAGCCTGGGCCGCCTGGCTGGCCACACCGCCGAGACTCTCACCGACTGGGCCAATCACACGCTCACCAGCGATGCCCTCATCTTTCCCGCCGGCCACAAGTTCGAGCCGTACATTCCGGCCTCTACCGCCGCGCTGCTCGAAAAATTCGACGCGGATGCCGCCAAGGCCAAGGCCGCGCTAGCCGCCTTCAACCCTGCCCAGTGGGAGACCAACTGGAAGTTCGGCGTGGGTGACCAGGTGTGGATCGACGAGTCAAAGTACTCCGTCTGGCGCAACTGGGTTATCGATCACACCATCCATCACCGCGCGCAGCTTGGGGTGTACGTCCGCATCCTGGGCGGAAAGCTGCCCGGCGTCTACGGCCCCTCGGCCGACGAAATGTAAAAGGCAGGGAATAGGGATCAGGGATCAGGAAAGAACCTCCGTGCTCCGTTCTTTCGTCCGCTGCGGCGGATTTCTGCGGCGAGGGCCGAGACGCACAGCCCCGTCGTCTACAGCGTTTTCGATTCTGCTCTGAACGGAATGTACAAGGCCGAGCGGCTTTTTCCTCATGAAAAAGCCGCCTTTAATGGCTCCAAAGATGTCAACATGTGAAGCGAAAACGCTTTAACCTTGAGTCATGACCTTTCAATTTCCCAAGATATATCCCATCCTCGACTCCTCCATCCTTCCCGCTGTCGGCCGTGCCGAGTTCCTCCATCGCCTGGGCAGCGAGCTGGCCGCAGCCGGCGTCACGCTGCTCGAATACCGCAACAAGAACGGCTCCGATGCGGAAATCCTCTCTGACGCAGCCGTCTTACGCGCGGCAATGCCCGGCCCAAACATCAAGCTGATTCTCGATGATTGTGCTGATCTGGTTGAGCAGTCAGGCTTTGATGGGGTTCATGTCGATACCGGAGACATGCCTGCAGCCGAGGCCCGTCAGCTCCTCGGCCCGGCGCGCATCGTAGGCACCTTCGGCGGCAGCGACGCCTTCCTGCCCGGCATCCTCGACACCCCCGCCGACTACCTCGCCGTCGGCCCCGTCTATCCCACCACGACCAAGCAGACCGGCAAGGCCCCGATTGGCCCCGCAGGCGTCCGCCGCCTGCGTCAGCAGGCCGGACCGGAAAAGATCCTCACCGCCGCCGCTGGCATCACGCTTGAAACCGCGCCGGAAGTCCTCGCCGCCGGAGCCACCACCGTCGCCGTCGCCGCGGCCATCTTCCGCACACCCGATCCCGCAGCCGAGTTCCGCCGCTGGCTGGCGGAGCTGGGATAACGCTGCCGGCTCTTGCCGGGCGGCGGCACGGAGAAAAACCAAGACAAGTCGAAGGGATTCAGGTAAAAATCACTTCAAGTGCTGACCTCTGACCAAGCCCCCGCCACAGATCCCGACACGCCAGCCGAGGCGCCCCGGCTGGTGCAGACCCTCGGCCTCTTCAGCGCCACGGCCATTGTCATCGGCTCCATGATCGGCTCCGGCATCTATATCGTGGACGCTGACATTGCCCGTGGCGTCGATTCGCCCGCGCTCTATCTGGGTGCGTGGCTGGTCACCGCGGTGATGACCCTCATCGGCGCGCTCAGCTACGGCGAGCTGGCAGCCATGATGCCCCGCGCTGGCGGCCAGTACGTCTACCTGCGCGAGTCGCTGGGCCCCCTGTGGGGATTTCTCTTTGGCTGGACTCTCTTTCTTGTCATCCAGACGGGCACCATCGCTGCGGTCTGCGTCGCCTTCGGCAAATTCCTGGGTGTCTTTTTCCCGTCGGTCTCCACCACGCACTGGCTCTGGCACATCGCTCACGTTCCGGCCTGGCGCGTGGGACCCATGGTGCTGGGCAACATGGAGATCGGCGTCAACACCGCCAATCTTGCCGGCATCGCGGTCGCGGTCTTTCTGGCCATCGCCAATATCTTCGGCGTCAAGCTCGGCGCGCTGATCCAGAACATCTTCACCTCGGCCAAGGCCCTCTCGCTGGCCGCGCTCATCGCGCTGGCCTTCACGGTAGGCGTGCATGCGACGGCCTGGCAGGCGAACTTTGGCGCCGGCCTCGGCCAGTTCTGGCGCGGCGCCGGCTGGCGCTCGCTTCACGCCGTGCAGGTCGGCATCGGCGGTCCCACCGCGTGGGTCAATCTGCTGGTGATCCTGGCCGTCGTCCAGGTGGGCTCGCTGTTCTCCGCCGACGCCTGGAACAACGTGACTTTCACCGCCGGCGAGATCAAGAATCCGCGCCGCAATCTGCCGCTCTCGCTGATCCTTGGCACCGGCTTCGTGCTGGCCGTCTACTTTTTCGTCTCCCTCGGCTACATGCTGGTGCTGCCGCTGCACGGCGCCCCCCATGGCGCAACGGCAATGGCCCGCGGCATCCAGTACGCCTCTGAAGACCGCGTAGCCACGGCCGTGCTTGGCCAGATCTTCCACTCCGGCGGCGCCATGCTGATGGCCGCGGCCATCCTCATCTCCACGTTTGGCTGCGCCAACGGCATGACGCTGGCGGGCGCGCGCGTCTTTTACGCCATGAGCCGGGACGGCCTCTTCTTCAAAGCAGTCGGCAGGCTGCACCCGCAATACAAGACGCCGGTGGCCGGGCTGCTGGTCCAGGGAGCGTGGACAGTGCTGCTCTGCGTCTCGGGCACCTATAGCCAGCTTCTCGACTACATCATCTTCGCCGAGCTGGTGTTTTATATCCTCACCATCTCCTGCCTGTTCGTGCTGCGTGTCCGGCGGCCGGACGCGCAGCGTCCTTACAAGGCGCTGGGCTACCCGGTGCTGCCGGCGCTTTACATCGTCATGGCCGCATGGATCTGTATCGTATTATTGCGATACAAGCCACAGTACACATGGCCGGGACTGGTTCTGGTCCTGCTGGGCATTCCTGTCTATCTGCTCTGGTCGCGCGGGTCCGCGCGCAACGTCAATCCGGCCGCGGGGAGGAGCTCCGAAGGTCCATGGTGAAACTCGAAAAAACATGCGCGGCCGTTGGCGGAGCGGCGAATCGACAACCGAATCGGGGAGGGAATTAATGCCGGGCAAGCTTTTAGCCACCAAGCCCATTCACACCATCCTGGCCGAGGCCAACGAAGAGGGCGAACACTCGCTCAAGCGCGCCCTGGGGCCGATCAACCTCATCACCATCGGCATCGGAGGCATTATCGGCGCCGGAATCTTTGTGCTCACCGGCACGGCGGCGGCGCAGTTTGCGGGTCCGGCCATCGTCATCTCGTACATGATCGCCGGCATCGGCTGCATCTTCGCCGGCCTCTGCTACGCGGAGTTCGCCTCCATGCTGCCCATCGCCGGAAGCGCGTATACCTACGGCTACGCAACCATGGGCGAGCTGGTGGCGTGGATCATCGGCTGGGCGCTGGTGCTGGAGTATGCATTCGGCGCGGCTACGGTGGCCGTGGGCTGGAGCGGCTTTGTCAACAGCCTGCTCAGCTTCTTCGGCGCGAGACTTCCCTTCAACCCGACGCCGAAGGTATCCCTGGTGCTCTTCGGCCATCCCCTCGCTGCGCAGGTCGACCTGTTCGCGCTGACGGCCATCGTGGTCATCACCATCGTGCTGGTGGTCGGCGTGCGCGAGTCGGCCAACTTCAACAGCGCGGCGGTGATGATCAAGGTGTCCATCGTGCTGTTCTTCATCGGCCTGGCCGCGATCTATGCCTCGGCTCACTGGCCGCAGATGGTGGCCAACTGGCACCCCTTCATTCCCAGGAACACCGGGCACTTCGGCCAATACGGATGGTCGGGGATCATGCGCGGCGCCGGAGTTGTCTTCTTCGCCTACATCGGATTCGACGCCGTCTCGACCGCCGCGCAGGAGGCGCGCAATCCACAGAAGGACATGCCCTTCGGCATCCTGGGATCGCTGATCGTCTGCACCACGCTCTATATCTTCGTCGCCGGCCTGCTGACCGGCATCAAGCCGTACATCACGCTCAACGTTCCGGCGCCGGTGGCCGATGGTGCTGCCGCCATCGGCGTCCGCTGGGGCGTGATCCTTATCGATCTTGGCGCCATCGCCGGACTGGCTTCGGTCATGCTGGTCATGCTGCTCGGGCAATCGCGCGTGCTGTTCACCATGTCCCGCGACGGGCTGCTCTGGCCATGGGTCGGCCGCATTCATCCGCGCTTCCGCACGCCCTATATCACTTCCATCGTGGTGGGCGTGTTTGCCGCAATGCTGGCCGCGCTGTTTCCCATTACGCTGCTGGGAGAGCTGGTGAGCCTGGGCACGCTGCTGGCATTTACCATCGTCAGCCTTGGCGTATGGGTGCTGCGCGTGCGGCATCCTGACCTGCCGCGCCCGTTTCGCACGCCGCTGGTGCCGCTGGTGCCCATCTGCGGCATGGTGGTGTCGCTGGCGCTCATGCTTTCGCTCGACGCGCCCGCCTGGATCGGCTTCGGAAGCTGGCTCATCTTCGGCCTGGTCATCTACTTCACCTACAGCCGCAAGCACAGCAAGGTGCAGCAACTGGCCGCACATGGAGACGATTGAGCGCTGCTTTTTTGCGGATCGAGCTGGCACGGCCTCGCGCTGCGCGAGTGTCATAAACACTCCGAGTCCGTTGCTCTGTCTCAGGGCGCGGCGTCAGAGCCGGTTGATCTCGGTGAGAGCGCGGCGCGTGGGAGTGGTGCCGGCGCCGGGTGCGTCGGGGGCAGCGTAGTAGCCGGCTTCGATCCTCGCAGGGTATTCCATCCAGTCGCGCAGCCAGGGGATGTACTCGAGCAGCGAGCAGGCGGGGTGCGCGAAGCAGAGATGCTGGTGGACCTGGGCCATGTCGCCGACGTGCGGAGCGACGGGCAGGCTGTAGCTGTGGGCCGTCTCGGCCACCTGCAGGAACTCGGTGATGCCGGCCAGGCGCACAACATCGGGCTGCACGTAGTGGACGGCCCCGGCGTGGATGAAGTCGCGGAAGTGCGAGGCGGTGTAAAGCTGTTCGCCGAGCGCGATGGGCGTGCGAATGGTCTGCGCAAGACGGCGGGTGCCTTCGACGTCGTCGAAGTAGATGGGCTCTTCGATCCAGGCCACGTCGAAGTCGGCGAGACGGCCGGCGGTCTGGATGGCCTGCGGCAGTGTCCAGCGGCCATTGGCATCGGTCATGATGCGGATTGCGGGGCCGAGGGCGCGGCGCACGGCTTCCACGCGGCACAGGTCGTCGTGCGGACTGGCGCTGCCTACTTTGAGCTTGACCGCGCGGTAGCCTTCCTCTTCCACCAGGCGCTTGCAGTCGGAGACGACGGTCTCGAGCGGCCAGTTGAGCCAGCCGCCGTCGGTGTTGTAGGCTTCGACTTTTTTTGCGGCTGAGCCGCCGAGGAGCTTCCAGAGCGGAAGACCGGCAGCTTTGGCTTTCAGGTCCCAGAGTGCGATGTCGATGGCGCCGAGCGCAAGATGCGTGATGCCGGCGCGGCCCACCCAGTAGATCCCGGAGTGCTTGTGGAGCTTCTCCCAGAGCGCGCGGGTCTCGCGCGGGTCCGCACCCAGGAGCAGCGGCCCGTAGCTCGACACGATGCAGTCGACGATGAGGCGGTCGGTGGCCAGGTGCGCGTGCGTGCCGGAGAAGCCGTAGCCGGTGAGGCCCGCGTCGCTGTGAATAGCGACGCCGGGCGCGCCCCAGTGCGTGAGGCGATGTGTGCTGTCGGCAATGGAGCCGCGGGTAACCGGCGCGTGCAGGATGAAAGGTTCAAGGCTGGTGATGTGCATGGCGCAATGAAGGCGGACGGAGTTCATGATAACGGGACGCGCGGGGTCTGTGCTTTCCCGTCGTGACCGGTACGCAAAGAATGCGTATCGGCCAGGGTGGGCGCCCTGTTGCGCGTCTGGTTCAAAGAAATGAAATCGCGGATACGGTAAGCTGGAGCGATGGCGGATGCGCTATCCAGTTGGGAAAAGACCGAGGCATCGGCGGCGCGTGCGCGTGGTCCTTCGCTGCGGATTCGCGGGCTGAAGAAGGCATTTGGCGACGTGCGCGCGGTGGATGGGCTGGACCTCGAAGTGTTTCCCGGCGAGTGTTTCGGGCTGCTGGGGCCGAATGGCGCAGGCAAGACCACGACCATCGAAATCTGCGAGGGGCTGACGGAGCCGGACGAAGGAACAGTCGAGCTGCTGGGGCGCAACTGGAAGACCGGCGCGAAGGAGCTGCGGCAGCGCATCGGAATTCAACTGCAGGAGACGCAGTTCCCAGACAAGCTGACGGTGGAAGAAGCCGTGCGGCTGTTTCGCAGCTTTTATCGCCGCGGCATTGCCGTCGACGAGATCATGCGCGCGGCGCAGCTCGAAGAAAAACGCAAGGCGCGGATCGGTGGGCTCTCGGGCGGGCAGAAGCAGAGGCTGGCGATGGCCACGGCGCTGGTGGGCGATCCCGAGTTGCTGTTTCTGGATGAGCCGACGACGGGACTCGATCCGCAGGCGCGGCGCCACGTGTGGGACCTGGTGGACGATCTGAAGCGTGCCGGGCGCACCATCATTCTGACGACGCACTACATGGATGAAGCTGAGCGGCTGTGCGACCGCGTGGCGATTGTGGATCGCGGCAAGGTGATTGCGCTGGGCACGCCGCAGCAGTTGATTGCGTCCGTGGGCGGCGAGGACATTGTGGAATTTGCCGTGAGTCGAAGCGCGCAGTCTCCCGCCCTTGCAGCCGAAATCCGCCGCGGCGGACGCGGGGATGGGGCGCGGAGCGAGCTGAGCGAATCCGGGACGGCGAGCGCTGCAATCGATCCGGCAATTCTGAAGCAGATTCCGGGCGTGCAGTCGCATCGCGTAGATGCCGGCGTCCACCAGCTTTCGGTGAGCGAGCTGCACACGGCGGTGCCGCGCATCTTTGCGGCGCTGGAGGCGCAGGGGCTGCATCTGAGCGAGTTCCGCACTCACTCGGCCACGCTCGAAGACGTGTTCGTACGGCTCACGGGAAGGAACCTGCGCGATGAGTAGCCTGATTCAGCTTACGCTGGTGCGGTTCAAGCTGGTGCTGCGCGAGCCGGAGGCGATCTTCTGGATCTTTATCTTTCCCATACTGCTGGCGGTGGGGCTGGGCATCGCGTTTCGCAATCGTCCGGCGGATGTGCTGCCGGTAGGCGCAACGACGGCGCAGTTGACCCAGGCATTGGCGTCGGACCACGGCTTGAAAGCGGCGGAGCTCGATGAAGCTGCGGGAGCACATGCACTGGCCACGGGCGACATTCTGCTGCTCGCCGAGCAGGGGCCGAACGGCGTGACGTATCGCTATGACGACACCAATCCCGATGCGCGCAATGCGCGGCTGCTGGCCGATCGCGCGATCCAGGCGGCTGCGGGACGGCGCGACGCGGTGACGGCGCGGAACGAGCTGGTGCACGAGACAGGGTCGCGGTATATCGACTTCGTGGTGCCGGGACTGCTGGGCATGAACCTGATGGGCTCGGCGATGTGGGGGCTGGGCTTTGCCATTGTGGAAGGCCGCCAGAAGAAGCTGCTCAAGCGGATGGTGGCTTCGCCGATGCCGAAGTGGCAATATCTCGCCGCGTTTCTGCTGTCGCGGCTGGCCATGCTGGTAATCGAGGTGGTGGTGTTCCTCGGCTTTGCCCGCCTGGCCTTCGGCGTGCCTTTTCGCGGGCCGTTGTGGCAGCTTGCGTTCCTTTGCATTTTAACCTCGCTGGTTTTCTCCGCAATCGGACTGCTGGTGGCTTCGCGGGCGCGGACCATGGAGGCCGTGAGCGGGTTGATGAACCTGGTGATGCTGCCGATGTGGATTCTCTCCGGCGTGTTCTTTTCGGCGTCGCGGTTTCCAAACGTGATTCAGCCGTTCGTGAAGGCGCTGCCGCTGACCGCGGCGATCGACGCAATCCGCGGCAATATGCTGCAAGGGACGGAGCTGCACCAACTGCTGGGGCAGGTGGCGATTCTGGCCGCGTGGTTCTGCGTGCCATTTGCGGTGTCGCTGCGGATCTTTCGCTGGAGATGAGCGGATTGGTCTGGAGGATCGTGTTTGCCCACCGTTCCTTACCGGCTTGAGCTACTAAAATCGAAAGATATGGAGTCGAGAATCGATGAGGCGGCGGACAGTCCGCTGCTGGAGGGCACGCGCTTTGTGCGCGCCTGCCTGCGTCGGCCGGTGGATCGCACACCGGTATGGTTTCTGCGCCAGGCGGGGCGGTACATGCAGGAGTACCGCGACGTAAGGAAGCATCACACGCTGGTGGAAATCTGCAAGCAGCCGGAGCTGGCCGCGGAGGTGACCATTACCGCCGCGGAAAAGCTGGGCGTGGACGCGGCCATCATCTTTGCCGATCTGCTGCTGCCGCTGGAGCCGATGGGGCTGCCGTTCGAGTTCCAGGCCGGCGAGGGGCCGGTGATTCAGCAGCCGGTGCGCACGGCAGAACAGGTGATGGCGCTGCGCACCGACCGCGCCTTCGAGCTGGACTACGTGGCGCGCGCGATTCAAAAGGTGGCTTCGCACTTTCGCAACCGCCTGGGCATCATTGGCTTCTGCGGCGCGCCCTACACGCTGGCCAGCTATATGATCGAGGGCGGCGGCGCGCGGAATTACATCGAAACCAAGCGCATGATGTATGGCGCTCCCCTTGCATGGAGCAGCCTCCTGGACAAGCTGGTCACGGTATTGACGGAGTATTGCCGTCAGCAGGTACAGGCCGGGGCAGACGTGATCCAGATCTTCGATAGCTGGGCCGGTTCGCTGGCCCTGGCGGATTACCAGCAATACGCCTTCGAGCCCACCCGGCGGCTCATTCGCGCCGTGCAGCAGATGGGCGTGCCGGTAATCTACTTCGGCGTGGAGACGGCGGGATTGCTGGGCGCGATGGCTGCGACCGGCGCGGACGTGATCGGCCTCGACTGGAGGCAGCCGCTCGATGTGAGCTGGCGCGCGCTGGGTTCCGGCTGCGCGGTGCAGGGCAATCTCGACCCGGTTACGCTGTTTGCGCCGCTTGAAGTCCTGGAGCAACGGGTGCAGGGGATTCTGCGCGCGGCCAATGGGCGCGCGGGGCACATCTTCAATCTCGGCCACGGCATTGTGCCGGGGACGCCGGTGGAGAATGTGCAGGCGGTGGTGAAGATAGTGCACGAGTTCCGGCGGGAGGATTAGCGTGGGTAAACAGGCGGTGCTGTTGCTGGCGCATGGGACGCCGGAGACGGTCGACCAGGTTCCCGAGTATCTGCGCAACGTGGTGAGTGGCAGGCCGATTCCGCCACACGTGGTGGAAGAGATTCAGCACCGCTACGCGCTTATCGGGCGCAGCCTGCTGACCGAGATTACCTGCGAGCAGGCGCGTCTGGTAGAGGCTGAGCTTGCGGCAGCCGGTTTGCCTGTGCCGGTGTACGTGGGCATGCGCAACTGGCGGCCGTACATTCCAGACGTGGTGAAGCGCATGCGCGCCGACGGCATCGAAGAGGCTGCCGTCGTCTGCCTGGCGCCGCAGAACTCGCGCACCAGCGTGGGGCTTTACCGTCGAGCGGTTGCGGCCGAAGCGGGCGGCCTGCGGATCGATTTTACCGAAAGCTGGGCCGATCACCCACTGCTGGCTGAGGCCTTTGCCGAGCGGTTGCAGCCGACGCTCCAGAAACTGGGCGCAGAGGTGGGCCACGCCGTGCCGGTGCTGTTTACCGCGCACAGCGTGCCGGAGCGGACCGTGCAGCCACCGGCACAAGGCGACCAGGGACCGCGCCTGTGGCCTGGCCACGGCGCCGATCCATATGCGGACGACGCGCGCCGCACGGCTGCGCTGGTGGCCGCGCGCGTGCCGGAGATTCCGCGGTGGTGGTTTGCCTTTCAGAGCCAGGGCGCCAGCGGCGGTCCATGGATTGGGCCAACCGTGGAAGAGACTCTGGACGCAATCGCGAAAGAAGGAGTTAAAATATTGATTCTGCAGCCGATCGGGTTTCTTTGTGACCACGTTGAGATTCTCTATGACGTGGATCGTTTGTTTCGCGACTATGCCGTCCAGCTCGGCCTGCGGCTGGAACGTCCGGAATCGCTGAATGCCTCGGTCACGCTGGCCAGGGCGGTGGCAGATCTTGTGCAGCGCGGGCTTGCGCGTGTCGGCGGTCACCAGGTTCAGTGATCTGGAGCACTCCTTTGGCGTGGGAGCAAACTTTAATATTTGCAACAGCGGTCTGATGTGTTTTGATTAAACCGCTCCATGCTTTGTGGGGAAACTTTGGGGCGAATTTTTTCCGTTAAGCCGTTCTCCAACGGGTGCAGGGCGAAGCTGAGGTTCCAAAGCGGCTCTTTCCTGAAGAAAGAGCTACTTGGCGTATCCGTTCAAACTGCACGTGAATGGGAGAATTGCTCTAACATTAGATTGAGACTCCCCCAGTCGTGTGTGCGTTGTGCTCCGCGGCGTTGTGCCGGATCTGCTCGTGGGACCCTGGCAACTACCGCAGTTTTCCGAGTTGCTGTAAGGCGAAGCCACTGCTCTGCTGTGTTTTTTCTTGAGAGCGTGTTTCAAAAATGGGCTCTATAACAGGGCACGACTTCAAGCCTGCCCTGAGCTTGTCGAAGGGTGCCGAAAAGCCCCAATGAAATCAGGGGCCTTAACCCCTGTGGGAAAGCCGGAAATCCATCGGGATTCATTTTTGAAACACACTCTGAGAAAAAGTGCGGCCGCCACGGCAGGCCCGCTTCGGTTTATGTCGCGTGAACTGGAAAACTGCTCGAAGAGCGGGTTTTAAGGAACGCAAGGAAGGTTCCGAGGAGAGCCAAGTGTCGAACGCAAGTCATACTGACGCTGCTGAAGGATTTGCAGACAAGTCGGGCGCAGGAACCAAGGTCCTGTGTCCGGAGTGCGGCAGCGACCATCCGCGCCGGCTGGAGCGGAAGGGATTTCTGCAGACCAAGATTTATCCCCTGTTCGGGTACTATCCCTGGATTTGCACCGGCTGCAAGACCACCTTTCTGATGCGCAAGCGGTACCGCAGAAAATCGAAGCACAAGGAAGAGTACGTCTCGCGCGATCAGGCGACAAAGGAATAAGCACCCTCCTGCCCAGCCGGAGCAAGGTCGATGATCAAAGTCCTTGTTCTTGCTTTAGCTGAAGGATATGGTCTTCAGCCCGTACATAGGCCCTTGCGAAATCATCGGGCCTTCAGGCCCGGAAGCAATGCTTTTGCCATCCCGGCAAAGCCAGGATTCTCCCATTCACAAACAGGCCGGTCCGATCCTGCCCGCCTTGCATTGCATGCGGCGCTCAAAAGCGGAAGAGGTTCCGTGCCAGGAAGAGCATGTTGGCGGGCCGCTCCGCCAGGCGGCGCATGAAGTAGGGATACCACGCGGTGCCGAAGGGTACATACACTCTCACCCGGTACCCCTCCTTGATCAACTGGCGTTGCAGGTCGCGGCGCACTCCGTAGAGCATCTGGAACTCGAAGCGGCTGGGATCGATGGCACGCTCGGCGGCGAACTGTTTCGCAGCGGCGATCATGGCCGGGTCGTGCGTGGCGATGCCGTGGTAGACGGGGCTGTCGAGCAGCAGTTTGCTCAGGCGGACGAAGTTCGCGTCCACTTCGCTCTTGCGCGGGAAAGCGACTTCCGCCGGCTCGTTGTAGGCGCCTTTGCAGAGACGCACGCGGATGCCGTCGGCGAGAAGCTGCTCGATGTCGGCCTGCGAGCGGTAGAGATAAGCCTGGATAACCACGCCGACGGCGCCGCGGATTTCAGTCAGCGCGTTGAGCCGGCGAACAATGTCGAGCGTGATCTGCGTGAGCCGCGAGCCCTCCATGTCGATGCGCACAAAGTTGCCGGTAGCGTGCGCGTGCTGCGCCAGGCTGCGCGCAATGGATTCAGCTAGCGCAGGAGACTGCTCGAGGCCCATCTGGGTGAGCTTGATGCTGATGTTGGCGTCGAGCTTACGGGCTGCGATCATCTCTAGCAGCTCGTGATACGCCTCGGCGGACTTGTGCGCCTCGGCCTCGGAGGTGACGCTTTCGCCCAGCGCATCGAGCGTGACCGCCATGCCCTGGCGATTAACTGACTCGGCCACGCGCAGCGCGTCGAAGGGCAGCATGCCCGCGACAAAACGCGAGCTAAGCCGCGCGCCAACACGGGATGTTTCACAAAAGCTGCGCAGCCAGCGGCTGTGCGAGAGAACAAGAAAGGCGGAACGCAAAACAGGCATCGGTTGACTCGCCGTGGCCGCCGACCGGCTCACGGACAATCCAGTGTCGCACAGCCGGGCGGCGGCTGCGGTGACTTACCGCACCTGAAAGATGGCGCTGCCGTGCGCAGGCAGCGTAATGCTGATCTCCTTCGACTCTTTGCTGATGGAGTCGTCCCACAGGTTCTGCGCCGAGTGCCTGGCACCGTCAAGGCCAAGCTGTTTCCAGGTGGTCCGCAAGGAAACGGCTTTGTCGTCCAGGTTGAAAAATCCGAAATATTCGGCGTAGCCGCGCGCGCCGGGCTCGTTGATGGTGGCGCGCCACACCCGCGCATTCTCAAAGCCGGGACCGAGCGCCGCCGTGTCGACGGGCTGGTCGTAGGTTGCATTCTGGTTCATGAACAGAATGTCCTGGTTGCTCAGCAGTGAGCGCGTCACGTCGTCCAGCCGGGTGAGGTTGGCGCCCAGGATCAGTGGCGAGCGGGCGATGGCCCACAGCGCAAACTCGGTGCGCTCTTCGTCCGGCGTCTCGCGCGACTGGCGTGCCTGCCCCCATCCGGGACTGGGGCCGAGATAGCCGAAGGGCAGCATGTCTTCGTCAGGCCAACTGCCGGGGCCGGTGTAGACATACCACTTGGCCAGGCGATCGAAGGCGTCGCGAATGCCGAAAGGGAACTCGCCGTGCTGCGGATCGTGCGGCACACTCCACACGTCCCAGTGATCGTCGGAGATGCGCCACATCTGCGCGTATCTCTGCACCTCGGCGGCATTGGCCAGCGCGGTGGGACCGGGCGAAAGGCTCAGCACAATGGGCCGGCCGGTCTTGCGGATGGCCTGGGCGATCTGGCGAATCTCGGTAGGGCGCCAGGGACGGTCGCTGATGCAGTCAACCTTGACGAAGTCCACGCCCCACGATGCATAGAGGCGGAACATCGAGTCGTAATAGGCCTGGCCGGCGGCGTTGTCTTGCACGCCCCAGTTGCCTTGGTCCCATGGGCAGGGACTGGTCTTATCAGCCGCGTCGGATGCGGTGAAGTGGCTTCCGGCAATCGCCAGATTGGCGGCGACCACCTGCCGCGGAATGCCACGCACGATGTGGATGCCGAACTTGAGCCCCTGCGCGTGGACCCAGTCGGCCAGCGGCTTGAAGCCGGCGCCGTTTGCGGCCGAAGGAAACCGGTCCGGCGCGGGAAGCAGCAGGCCGTTGCCATCCCACAGGTATTTGCGATCGGGAACATCCTTGCCGGCAGGATTGGCCATGTACCAGCCTTCATCAATAACGGCGTACTTCCAGCCGAACTGCTGGTAGCCGGCGAGCACCGTGGCGTTGGCCTTGAACTGCTCCTCGTTGATGGTGAGTCCGTAGGCGTCCCAACTGTTCCAGCCCATGGGCGGCGTGGGTGCAAGCGTCTGCGCGCGGCTGGGCGCAGCGATGGACATCATGGTGGCAAGAACAGCAGCGGCCACGCGCCTGCTTCGAATCATGTGAAAACGTATATCACATCGGCATTGAGGTCGCAGGAGAGAGCAGCAGGTTAGCCTGAAGCAAGCAGCCTTCATCGGGCGACAGGAAAAAACAAAATACGGCAGGAGCCGACGTCTCCAGCTCCTGGGGGAGGACCTTCTTCAAACTGAGTTACTACCCATCTTGAGCACAGTCTGCCGTGGACGGCCAGACCATCCATGCTTTTCATCGTCCGCTTTATCACAATTGAGGGTGCCCCACCCTTGACGCAGCTTCATCGCGTCAAGGGTGGGAGGGCAATACCCAATCCGATCGCTTATTACGCCGTTGTCTTCGCGCAGAACTCGTCGAACGCGCGCACCAGCTCGCCAGCAATCTGCTGTGCGGTGGCCTGCTCGATGAGCGAGCGCTGCATGAGATAAACCAGCTTGCCGTCGCGGAGAATGGCAATCGCAGGCGAACTCGGCGGATTGTCCTCAAAGTAGCTGCGGGCGCGTTCGGTGGCCTCGCGGTCCTGCCCGGCAAACACGGTAATCTTGCGGTCCGGCTGGTTGGCGGAGTTGGCCAGCGCCAGGCGCACGCCGGGGCGCATCCTGCCCGCGGCGCAGCCGCAGATCGAATTCACCACCACGAGTGTCGTTCCCGGCTGGGCTACCGCCGCGTCCACTTCTTCAGCCGTGCGGGTTTCCTTGATTCCGGCGCGAACCAGTTCCTCGCGCATGGGAATCACCATCAATTCTGGATACATGTTCGCCTCCGGCAGGGAGCTGCCTGCGCTTATTTTACGGAATGACCGCTTCCTCGCGCTACATGCCCTTTGACGACTCGCCGTCGAGCCGGCAGCCGTGGTTGCAATTCGATGTTTTAAACAGATTCTCACCCATGCCTTCCTGTACTCTTTTTCTTTGAAGATTTGCGAAAACATACCGCTCGCGCCCTTCACCACCTTCGCCATCGGCGGCGCAGCACGCTGGTTTGTGGAAGCGGCCAGCGAAGACGACGTTGCCGAAGCCGCTGCGTGGGCGCGGCAACGCGGCGCAGGACTGTTTGTGCTGGGCGGCGGCAGCAATCTGCTTGTCTCCGACGCAGGCTTCGATGGGCTGGTCCTGCGCATCGCGCTGCGTGGAATGGGGACGGCCGGAGACGGCGCGCAAGAGCGGCTGTTCCGGGTCGCAGCGGGCGAGGACTGGAACGGATTTGTCGATCGAGCCATCCAGGAAAACTGTGCGGGCGTCGAGTGTCTCGCGGGCATTCCCGGCACGGTGGGCGGAACGCCGGTGCAGAATGTAGGCGCATATGGGCAGGAGGTCGCGTCGGCGATCGACCGCGTACGCGCCTTCGATCTGCGCGAGTGTGCCTTTGTGGAGCTGACCGCCGCGGAGTGCGGATTTGCCTATCGCCGCAGCCGCTTCAACGCAACCGATCACGGTCGCTTCATCGTTACCCGTGTGGACTACCGTCTCAAGGCCGGCGGCGCGCCCACGCTGCGCTACGCCGATGTGCAGCGCGCGATGGATGCGGCGGGCATTGCCAGCCCCACGCTGGCGCAGACCGCCGACGCGGTGCGGCGCATCCGCTGGGCAAAGGGAATGCTGATCGTCGAAGGCGATCCTGACTGCCGCAGCGCCGGGAGTTTTTTCAAGAACCCCATCGTCACCGAAGGTCACTTTCAAAAAATCGCCCCGCGCCGTCCCGCCCCGCCGCGTTTCCCGGCCGGCTCAAGTCCCGGCGAAAAGGGACTGGTCAAGATCCCCGCTGCGTGGCTTATCGAGCAGGCCGGATTCCGCAAAGGCTACATCCTTGGCGCAGCCGGCATCTCCTCGCGCCACACGCTCGCCCTCGTCAACCGCGGCAGCGCCACTGCGGATGAAATTCTCGCTCTCGCGCGCCAAATCTCCACTGCGGTCGAAGAGCGCTTCGGCATTCGCCTCGAGATGGAGCCGGTACGCGTGGGATTTTAAGAATCTGTCTAAAAACTTGATGTTCTGAAAGAGCACGCTTGAAGCCGTGCCCTTTCAACGCTCTTGCCTGGCTCGGATAAGTTTTTAGTCACCAGCATCAAGCCGCCGCATCAACCGCTCCCGCTCCCCCGTAAGCACCTCGCTTGCCGGCCCCATCGCAGCCTGCCGGCCTTCGCGCAGCAGCAGCACTTCGGCCTGGGTGGCCAGTGCGTCGCTGGCGTCGTGCGTAGCCATCACGGTCTGCACGTTGTGGGCGTGCACCCACGCCTGCAGGCGCTCCACCAGCTCGTCGCTGGCAGCGCCGTCGAGCGCGGAGAATGGCTCGTCGAGCAGCAGCAGCCGCGGCGCCGGGGCAAGCGCGCGGGCCAGCGCCACACGCTGCGCCTGCCCTCCTGAAAGATGCGCCGGCCGCAGGGCGGCCAGGTCGGTTGCGCCTGCCAGCTCCAGCATCTCGTCCACCCGGCGCCTACGCGCGACGCGATCGAGCGCGGCAAGTCCGTAGGCAACGTTGGCCGCAGCGTTCAGGTGAGGGAAGAGTGCCGGTTGCTGTGAGACCATTCCGCTGCAGCGCTGGCCGGGCCTGGTCCAGAACCCATTGCGCGTGTCCGTGAGCGGGCGGCCGTCGAGAAGCACGCGGCCGCGCGAGGGCCTGTCGAGGCCGGCCAGCAGCCGCAGCAGCGTGCTTTTGCCGGAGCCCGAAGGGCCGAAGATCACCGTCCACTCGGCGCTGAAGCGGCACTCCACCTGCAGGTGAAAGCTGCCGCGCCATGTGTCGAGCCGAACCTCAACCACGGTTGCCTCCGCGCTGCTGGCTGGTGGAGTAAACGGCAACCAGCGCCACCACGCACATGGCCAGCAGGATCGCCGCCGTCCGCTCCGCCGCTGCGTAGTCAAAGTTCTCCACTTGGTTGTAGAGCAGGATGGAGAGCGTGCGCGTGGAGCCGGGAATATCGCCGCCCAGCATGAGCACCACGCCGAACTCACCCACCGTGTGCAGAAAGCTCAGCACCGCGGCAGTCACGAGCGAGCGCCGCGCCAGCGGGACAAGCAGGCTGGTCACCATGCGCGCGGGTCCGGCGCCGAGCAGCCGCGCCGCGTCCGTCAGCGAAGAGGGAACGGCGGCGAATCCGGCCACCAGCGGCTGCACCGCGAAAGGCAGGCTGTAGAGGACCGAGCCCACTACCAGTCCATCGAAGGAAAAAGCCAGCGGATGCCCGAGCAAGGCGGCGATTCCGCGGCCGACGGCTGTGCGCGGGCCAAGCAGGACGAGCAGAAAGAAGCCAAGCACGGTAGGCGGCAGCACCAGCGGCAGCGTGGCCAGCGCTTCCAGGGCCGGCAGCCAGCGGGCGCGGCCCAGCACCAGCAGCGCGGCCAGTGGAACGGCAATGGCAAGCAGAATAGCGGTGGTGACGGTTGCCAGCCGGAGCGTGAGCGCAAACGCCTGCCAGTCCATCGCGCCTTTCACTTCACCGGCGTAAGGCCGCTGCGCGCAAGCTGCGCCTGCACCGGCGCCGAAAGCAGGAAGTCGAGCAGCCGCCGCGCCGCCGCGTGCTGGCTCGACACCTTCACCAGCACCGCGCCCTGCTCAATCGGCGGGTAAAGATCGTGCGGCATCACGAAGTACCTTCCGCTGGCTGCAAGCCGCGGCGTGAGAGCCGACGTGAGCGAGATGAGTCCCGCCTCCGCGTTGCCCGAGTCAACAAACTGCGCCGCCTGCGCGATATTTTCCGCAGTCACCAGCCGCGGCTTGAGCGTGTCGTAGAGCTTGAGCGTGGTCAGCGCGGCCACCGCGGCGCGGCCATAGGGCGCGCGCTCCGGGTTGGCGATGGCCAGCCGCTTCAGCGCCGCATCGCTCAGCAGCGCCAGCGAAGGCGGCGGCAGAGGCGAGTCCCTGCGCTCCCACAGGACCAGCGTGCCCTTCGCATAAGGGATCGGTGCCGGCGAACCCTCCGCATCGGCCACGCCGGCGTCGATGAGCCGCTGTGGAAAGCTCAGATCGGCAGAGAGAAACAGGTCGAACGGCGCGCTGTTGAGAATCTGCGTGGTGAGCACCGCCGATGCCTGGTAAGTGGCCTCGACGCGCATGCCGGTCTGTTTTTCAAACTGCGCCAGAATCGGCGGCAGCACCGGTTCGAGATCAGCCGCGGCGGCCACGCGCAGCGGCGTCTGGGCAAAGAGCGGCGCCCCCAGCAGCAGCGCAAAAAAGACCGCGAAAAATCGTTTACCCATCTGTGAGCGCCACTCCGTCATCCACAGCAAAAGTCGCCGTACACTGGTAGGCTAACACTAAGGTATGAACGACAATCTGCACCAGTTGCGCTGTTTCGGGTGCGGGACTCGGATCGCTGGCGCCGGCGCGCAGCCCGACTTCCGCTGCTCCAATTGCGGAGACCTTTTTGAAGTCGAATATCCCGGCTGGACCCAGCGCCGCGGCCCCGACCGTCCCAATCCCGGTGCCCTCAAGTGGCTCTGGCGCGAGCGCCGCATGTCCGGCGAAGCCCTCGACCAGTCCGGCGTCTGGCGCTTCCGCGAGCTGCTGCCCATCCTCGACAACTTTGGTAACGCCGTCACCCTTCGCGAAGGCAACACGCCGCTCTACCATCTTCCGCGCGCGGCCAAAGTGCTGGGCATCGACCAGCTTTACGCCAAGCACCAGGGCATGAACCCTACCTCGTCGTTCAAAGACACCGGCATGACCGCGGCGCTGAGCGTGGCCAGCGAGCGCGGCTTCGCGTGGGTCGCCTGCGCATCCACTGGAAACACATCCGCCGCCATGGCCGCCTACGCCGCGCGCGCCGGCCTGCGCAGCCTGGTGCTGATCCCTGAAGGCAAGATCGCCTGGGGCAAGCTCTCGCAGGCCATGGACTACGGCGCCGTCACCTGCCAGCTCAAGACCGATTTCGACGGCTGCCTCAAGATTCTCACCGAAATTGTTCGCACCGCGCCCATTTATCTGCTCAACTCCGTCAATCCCTACCGGCTGGAAGGCCAGAAGACGCCGGCCTTCGAGATCGCCGAGGCTTTCGACTGGAACGTGCCCGACCACATCATCGTTCCCGGCGGCAACCTGGGCAACAGCTCGGCTCTGGGCAAAGGATTCCGCGAGCTGCATGAGCTCGGCCTCGTCGCGCGCGTACCGCGCATCTCCGTAGTGCAGGCCGAGGGAGCCAATCCGCTGGTGCGCAGCTTCGCCGCCAGCAACGGCGCGTCGATTGAGCCGCTGGAAGCGCACACCCGCGCCACCGCCATCCGCATCGGCAATCCGGCCTCGTGGCGCAAGGCCGCCAGCGTGATTCGCGACACCCACGGCTGGTGCATCGACGTCACGGAAGCCGAGATCGCCATCGCCAAGGCCGAGCTGGGCGCCGAAGGCCTGGGCTGCGAGCCGGCCTCGGCCGTCACGCTGGCTGGACTGAAAAAGCTCCGCGCTAAGTCGCTGATTGCAGCGAGCGACGTCGTCGTCCTTGTCCTCACCGGCCACACGCTCAAGGACGCCGACTACACCATCGACTTCCACCGCGGTGCCCTGCTGAGCACGGAAGAAGTCGCCGGGCACGAAAGGGAGATCGCCGCTTTGCGCCGCAACGCCGTGGTCGTGGACGCGACGCCCGCCGCAGTGCTGGCCGCTATGAAGGACAGGACGGCATGAGCCCGTCTTCCATGTCGGACCCGCGCGGCCTGTGCCTGCGGCTGCCCGCAACCTCGGCCAATCTTGGGCCGGGCTTTGACGCGGCGGCCGTCGCGCTCGATTTCTACCTGGAAATCGATGCGCAGCCCGCGGCGGAATTTTCCATCGCCGCATCCGGCCGCGACCCTGAGCGCTGCGCGCGCCTGGAAGACAACCTCATCCTCGAGGCCTACAAGCGCATGCTCGCTGCGCATAACCGGCCCATTGTGCCCTTGTCCATCCGCATGTCCAACGGCATCCCCTTGGGGATGGGCTGCGGCTCGTCGGCTGCCGGGCGGCTTGCGGCCATTGCGCTCGCCAATCACTTCGGCCAGCTCGGCTGGAACACGGACCGCATTCTGGAAGAAGCCTATCTGCTGGAAGGCCATCCGGACAACGTCGCCGCCTGCTGGCTGGGCGGATTCGTCGCCGCCGCCTGCGAAGGCAGCCGGGTGTACGCCGCGCGCGTCGAGCCGCCGGCCGCATGGCGCGCCATTGTCGCGCTGCCCGCCGAGCCGCTGCCCACCAGCAAGGCCCGCGCTGTGCTGCCGTCAAGCTACGTCACGGCCGACGTGGTGGCCAATCTGCAATCGGTCTCGCTGCTGGGCCTGGCGTTTGCCCAGGCGCGCGCCGATCTGCTGCCTGTCGCCATGCATGACCGCATTCACCAGCCGTACCGCACGCCCATCTGTCCATTTTTGCCCCTGCTGTTGCCGCTGGCAGGCAGAAGCGGCATTCTGGGCGCGGCGCTCAGCGGGGCCGGACCGGCGGTTCTGGTGGTTGTGGACAGCGAGACCAGCCTGCCGGAGGCACAAAAGGCGATCCGTGTGGCGCTGGGTCCATCCCGGCCGGTGGAACTCCTGCTCAGCCGGTTTGAGCCGGCCGGAGCCGGATCGGGATTGGCGGGCCAGCAAACGGCTCAAAAGCCGCTCCAGCCGGTTGACAGATCGGGCTAGCTTGGCAGGTCCGATCAGGCAGCACCGTCCCTTCATTCCGGAGGGACAAGCGGAAAATAGGATATGCTCGTCGCAATTGTGGGCACCAATTCAGATCCATCCCTTTGTCCCGGAGGGACAGGAGGAAAATAGCCCAGGGTAGAGTTCGCCCTGGCGGACGCAACCCTGGGAAGCGGGAAAACAGATTGAGTCGGCCCCGTAAGGACCGGGCGAAAGCCCTTAGAATCTGTCCAAAAACTGGATGTTTTGAAAAGTTGCCAGTACAAAGGCCCTCCGGGCTTTAGCCCCCGAGAGACAAATGGGTGACTGAATCAGAGCTTCCCTCAAGCCTGGGATTTTCCGTGCTGTCCTCTTCCAGCATGACGGAAGTTGCACCAGAATCGGGCAAACGTTGCCAAGGCTCCCTGTTTCATACCAGTTAATCACTCGGTAATTTTTTTGACCTGGATAATGTCTATCTGGATAATCACCAATCTTTGGTTACTGCTCGATTACTGAAGTTTGCTTGCCTTTCATCTGTGGAACACATACATTCGCTCCGTGAGCAGTTCTGGGGGAGGGCTGCTCTAGCGCCCGTGATCCACTCCGGATCCGGGCGCTTCTATTTTTGTTGTAGCTTTGCCCGAACCCGCCTGCAAGTCATAAGCAGGAAAAAAGTTGCCGCCGTGGGTTAAAACACAGCAGAGCCGGCGGCGTCAGGTTTCGAGGATCTGTGACGGCGATCCGCCCTCGGCTCGTTTGCGACTTTCCGGCAGGGATGGGCATCTATTGGACTGCAGTTTCCTGTACACTGGAAGCTGTTTTGGGCGACGGCAAGGAGGAACATGGCAGGGTTGGGAGTTCTGGAAGTAAATGATGCAAATTTTGACCAGGAAGTGCTGGGCAGCGATCTGCCGGTCCTGGTGGATTTCTGGGCTGTCTGGTGCGGTCCCTGCAAAGCGATTGCGCCCATTGTGGATAGCGTAGCCACGGCCTACGCGGGCAAGCTCAAGGTGGCCAAGGTCAACGTGGATCAGAACGGTGCCACGCCCTCGCGCTACGGCATTCGCGGCATTCCGGCGCTGCTGTTCTTCAAGGGGGGCAAGGTGGCCGACCAGATCATCGGCTACGTGCCGCAGGATGTGGTCGAAGACAAGGTTCAGCGTCTGCTGGCGCAGGTTCCCCAAACCGCGTAAAGTTCGCAAAAAAGCAAGCCCGGCCGGATGCGCCGGGCTTTCTTGTGTCTATCCGCGTCCGCGGAACTGGATGATTCGCCGCCGGTCGTGTTTGTTGGGCCTGCGCTCGGGCAGCGGCATCGTTTGCTCCAGGACGCGGCGCTCCTCCGCGCGTTTCCTCCGCGTCTCGCGGCTCTCTGCCGATTCCTCATACAGCGTTTGCGCCACGGCCGCCGGGCCGCGCACCTCGCTCGTCGCCAGCACGGCAACCTCAAACACGCCGCCGTCGTTCTCAATACGCAGCCTGTTGCCCACGCGCACCTCGCGCGCCGGTTTGGCCTTTACGCCGTTCGATGCAATGCGGCCCAGGTCGCAGGCGCGCGAAGCTAGCGCGCGCGTCTTGAAGAAGCGCGCCGCCCAAAGCCACTTGTCCATCCGTACTGCGTCCATGCCCTTATCCTACCGGTGCACCAGCTTGTGATGGCGATCACTGGCACGGACGCCCGACAGGTCCATAGTTTCTCCGGCAGACGAACCGGGGCCGGGCACGGCCGGAAGGTCTGCTGGAGGGATCTCCGGCTGCGCTCAGGGGTTGTGCATCGGCCCGCCCGCCCGCCCTTTTTTTGACCGTGAGGGAGGGGTCTCATAATGAGTGCGCCCTGCTCAAAATGTGGTTTGCGCCTGGAATCGCCATGGAGCTTTTGCCCGCACTGCGGAGCTGCCGCCGGACAGGAAAAGCCGGCGCCGCGCGAGCATGAAAAAGTGCCCGTAAAAGGCGCCTTCAGCGGAATCGTTCTCGGAGTCGTAGTTGCGCCGGCGCTCATCATCGTCGGCGCCATGCTGTGCCTCACCGGTTTGGGTGCTTTTGTCGGCGTGCCCATGATCATCGCAGGCGTGCTTTCCCCGCTCGCCGGGCCGCTCTTCGGGGCGACTGCGGTGGTAGGGAAATGCCCGTGGTGCAACGCGTCCGTAAGCTGCATGAGCCACTGCCGCAACTTCGCCTGTCCGGAGTGCGCGCGGCGCATCGCCGTGAAGAAGCATGAGCTGATGCGGGCAAGCTGAGAGATCAGCGACGCTTTGCATTTCTTGCGGAACGCGATGTCTGGCCCCTCCTGAGAAATGCGGCTGCATTTCTCAGCTTTCCCCGGTCTGGAACATCCACGCAGGCAGTGGTGTCTAACCAAGCATGCGATGCAAATCCTGGGGCGGTTGGCCCAGCAGGCTTCTGGTGCAGAGATTACGGCTGACAGGTGTGACGGTCTGCACATACGTGATGCTTAGTCCGCTGAGCGCACAAACAGCACCGCCCGATTCGACCGAGCCCCAGGCAACGAACACACTGTCTACGCCGTCGGCTTCCGCCGGCACTGAAACTCCGCCAAAATCACCGGCGGATCTTTACAAGGAGGCGATGCATCCTCTCGACGTGGTACGAGGATCGCTCGATAACTGGTCAAATGCCGAACTAGGTGCGCTGGCGGTAGGAATGCACATGGCGAACGAAGACTGTGCGCAGGCCAGACCAGAACTCTACAAAGGCGACGATCTCTACAATTTTGCACGGTTGTGCGCCTTCGGGCAGAACTGGGAGGGCGCCAACGACGCTACTCTTACCTATATTACCAGCCACGAAGAGGAGCATTGCGCGCAGGCCTACGCGATCAGCGTGAGTGCGCTGGTTCACATGCGGGCCGTCGATCTGGCAGTGAAGACCGCCCGTGAAATGCTGAACCGTTTGCCGTATGACGCAGAAGTTGCTTATGCACTGCGCGACCTCAAGAACTATCTGACGCAGGCTTCGAATCCCGCTGCGCTGCCGCTGGCACGCGATGAGTTTCCGAGCCTGATGAACGCGCTCAAGCAGGGAGCGCCGCTGAAGGCTGTGCACGGTGATGCCGTGATGGGACTCGGTGTGCTCTATGAGTCGGCGATGCAATTGGCATTTCTCGAACGCTACGCCGAAAACGATGAGGCGGCGCAAACCGCTGCTGCCGAAGTGGCGCGCGATCTTTCCTCAGATGTTTTGCTCTCCGCGGAAGACCGGCTGCGTGTGTATGGAACCACGCGCAGGTATCAATTGCTTGGCACGCATCTTCCGGATGTGAAGGTTCTGCGCGCGTTGCAATCGCCGGCAGCGAAAGCTCAGATCGATCTGAACTTTGCTTCGGCAACGGTGCTTGTGCTCTTTCCGGACTGGTGCGTGGAGTGCCGAACTATGATGAAAACCCTCACCAAATTCG
Source organism: Acidobacteriaceae bacterium (assembly GCA_030038195.1). Lineage (GTDB taxonomy): Bacteria > Acidobacteriota > Terriglobia > Terriglobales > Acidobacteriaceae > Telmatobacter. Next base: position 23,945 of record JASHPJ010000024.1, on the reverse strand, counting down.
CTGAAGTTAATCGCGATACTCCGATTCACGCATACGGGCTGGTCTTCGCGGATAATTCGGTAGTTTTAGGGGATGCGGCGCACGAACAGAATCTCAAGCTGTTGGCAGGTACGCAGACACTCGTCGTGCTCGATACTACCGCGCAGGTCCTCGGCGCCACCGATTATCCGTTAGGCATTGTGCTTGACTCCACGCGCACCATCCGCTTCATCGGGATGTTGCCAGCCGATGCTTTCAACGGCGATGGCTACATCTCGAAGGTGATCGTGAACATGGTGAAGACCACCCGCAATATGTCACTGCCAAGCACGAAAGGGAACTGATGGTGCTCTAGCTCGGGGTTACGGGCTGTGGCTGGTGAAAATGTCTCCAGATCGTCTCCGCCGTCTTGCGGGACACCACCGCGGCCAGTGATTCCACCGTGGCCTGCTGCACGTCGCGCAGGCTGCCGAAGTGCGTGAGCAGCCGCTGCCGTGTCTGTGCACCCACGCCGGGAATCTCCAGCAGCTCCGAGCTGCGGTCGCGCATGGCCCGCCGCTGGCGATGATAGCCGATCGCAAACCGGTGGCTCTCGTCGCGGATCATCTGCACCAGGTGCAGCACCGGCGAACGCCGGTCCAGCACCACCGGCTCGTCCTCGCTGCCGTAGAGATAGATCACCTCTTCCCGCTTGGCAATCGAGGCCAGTGGCTGGGCCGTGAATCCCAGCGACTCCAGCGCCTCCGCCGCCGCGTGCAACTGCCCCAGCCCGCCGTCGATGAGCACCAGCGACGGCATCGGCTTGTCCTCTTCCTTCAGCCGCCGGTAGCGCCGCTCCACCACCTCGCGCATCGCCGCAAAGTCGTCCACGCCCACCACCGTCATCACCTTGAACTTGCGGTACTGCGCCTTGTTCATCTTGCCGTCTTCCCATACCACCAGCGAAGCCACCGTCTCCGCGCCCTGGATGTGCGAGATGTCGAAGCACTCGATGCGCCGCGGCAGCTCGGGCAGCGTCAGCGCGTCGGCCAGCGCCTCCTGGATGACCTTGCGCGAGGGCTCCAGCACGCGGAAGCGCTGCGTATAAGATTGCTTGGCGTTCTGGCCGGCGAGATCGACGAGAGAGCGCTTTTCGCCACGCTGCGGCACCGCCAGCTCGATCTTGTGGCCGATGCGCTCGCTCAACAGCGCGGCCAGCATCTCGCGATCGTCGAAGTCTACTGGCACAAGGATCGTGCGCGGCACATAGTGCTGATCGATATAGAGCTGCTTGAGCAGGGCAGAGAAGACCTGGCCAGCGTCGAAATCGGATGAATCTGCTTGAGTGGTTTCCCGGGTCTGAGAATCGAGACCCTTCGGCAGGCTCAGGGCTGGCTCTGGGACGCCCACTTTTGTATCGGATTCGGCACCGGAGGCGTCTTCCGATCCCTGATCCCTGAGCCCTGATCCTTCCGGCAAGTCTTCCCAGAAGAACTCGCGCCGGTCCACGATCTTGCCGTTGCGCATGTGGAAGAGATTCACCGCCAGGCTGCCGTCTTCGTAGTGGTAACCGAAGACGTCGGCATCGTCGCCCTGCTCGGCTGTAGCGATGCGCTGTTTTTCCTGGAGCTGATGCACGGTAGAAAGCTGATCGCGCAGCCGCGCCGCGGCCTCGAACTGCTCAGCCTCCGCGGCGGCCATCATGCGCGCGGTGAGCACGCGTTCCAGCTCGGCATGGCGGCCTTCCAGGAAAAGCTGTGCGTCGCGCACCGCCTGCGCGTAGGCTTCGGGCGTGGTGAGCCCTTCCACGCAGGGTCCCAGGCAGCGGTGAATGTAGTACTGCAAGCAGGCTCGCGGATGATAACGCGAGAGATCCACCTTGCAGCTCGGAATCAGAAAGCTGCGATGGATGAGCTCCACAACGCGATAGGCGAGATTACCTGGAAAGTAGGGTCCATAATACGCCGATCCGTCTTTGCGCAGGCGGCGCGTGACAAAAACCTTGGGAAAGCGGTCTGCGAGCGTGAGCTTCACGTAAGGGTAGGTCTTGTCGTCGCGCAGCAGGATGTTGAACCGCGGCTTGCGCTGCTTGATGAGGTTGTTTTCCAGCGCCAGCGCCTCGTGCTCGTTGGCCACGAGGATGTAGTCGATATCTACGGCCTCGCGCATCAGCGAGCCGGTCTTGGCGTTGGCCTGCGAGGCCTCAAGCAGATACGAGCGCACGCGCGAGCGCAGGTTCTTGGCCTTGCCCACGTAAATGACCTCGCCCTCGGCGTTCTTGTAGAGGTACACGCCGGGCTGGGTAGGCAGTGTGCGGATTTTCTCGTAGAGGTCCATACGCGTGGCCGATTGCGGTGCGCGCCAACTCCTAGTGTCCTGTCTCCAAAGTTCGCGCCATAAATACTGCTGTCATCCTGAGCGTAGCAAGCCGCATTTTTTGCGGCTTGCGGAGTCGAAGGTCGAAGACCTGCCGTGGCGGGCCGAAGATCCGCTGTGGCGGAATCTGTGGTTGTTTTTCCACGAATTTCAGATTCACCACACTAGAGCTGGTTGCACAAACGTTGTCTTGAAAGGGCAAGGCTTCAAGCCTGCCTTGAGAGCGAAGCCGAAGAGAGCCGCAAGAGCCGCATCAAAATTTTCGGGCTTTAGTCCCTGAAGAATTTTTCAAGTACACCGGCCGGCATGGATGCAGCCAGTTCTAGGATAGCGGGTCCGGCATGCATGGCTTTTTTGTCGAGCGTTCCCGCGTCGGCGAACGTCTTTTCAAGCTGGCGTCGCAGGAAATCCTTACGCAATCATGTAAAAATTACCCGCTCACAAATGCGTGCAAGCTGCCGCCATCCACAGGAAACGTAAATGGATTCAATCACTTGCAGAGCCTGTTACAAATGGCCTGCCGCGTGCATTCCTATATATGGACATCAGAGTGGAGCCACCCACTCTGGCCACACGGCGGCAAAGGTGTGCCGGCCGGCGGAAAGGATCAGGCAAAAATGACAAACAGTCGTTTCGGATGGGCGATGGCGATGGCGGCGATGGCCACGGTGGGCGTAACCGGCTGCGCGACGAAGAACTACGTGCGCACCCAGACCGCGCCCGTCATTCAGCACACAGGCCAGTTGGACAGTGAGACAGCGGAAAACAGCCGCGAGATTCACGACGTGGATGACCGTGCGCAGGCGGGCATCCAGAAGGCGCAGAGCACGGCGGATACGGCGAACCAGAATGCGCAGACCGCTGCCAAGGCGGCCAACGACGCTGACTCCGCGGCCAACGACGTGGCGCAGCGCGCCGACTCGCTGGACGCCGTGGTGAAGGGCCTGGACAACTACAAGCAGGTGGCCGACGTTTCCGTCACCTTTGGATTCGACAAGGCCGTGCTGACCGACGACGACCGTCAGCAGCTCGACAGCTTTGCCGCGCAGCTTGGCTCGGCGAAGAACTACCTTCTCGAAGTGACCGGCGGAACGGATACGACCGGGCCGGCGCAGTACAACTACGATTTGAGCAATCGCCGCGCCGATGCGGTGGTGCAGTACCTGGTGAGCAAGTACAACATCCCAGCGCACCGCTTCTACCTGATTGGTATTGGCAAGGACCAGCAGATTGCGCCGGACGACACGCGGGAAGGGCGCAGGAAGAATCGCCGCGTGGAGGTGCAGTTGCTCTCGAATATGACTGGCGGCAACTCTTCCGCACCGGCTCCGGTTGCCTCCAGCTCCGGCACGGCGGGCGAGCAATAAGCCGGCTTCGCGCTTTCCATTCTCTGATTCTCGGCAGGACACGACAGGCAGGCGTTTTGAAAACGCCTGCCTTTTTGCATGCGCACCCGGCTCAGGCCCGGGTCGCTCCGAGTTGCAGCACGTGCTCGGCGCGCACCTGCGCGGCGGTGAACAGCCGCAGAAATGGCGCGCCCTGCGCCGCAGCCTCCACCGCGGGGCGGCCGGCGGCCTCTTCGCGCTCCACGATGCACGCCACCGCGGCGATCATCATCCCCGCCTCGCGCGCCGCTTCAATGGCGTGGATGGTGGAGGCACCGGTGGTGCAGACGTCGTCCACAATCACCACGCGCGCGCCCTTGCGGCAGAAGCCCTCGATGCGGCGGCCGGTGCCGTGTGCTTTCTCCGCCTTGCGCACCAGGAACCCGTGGAGCAGCGGCGCGCCCGGCCACGAGATGGCCCGCCAGGCGCTGGCCGTCGCCACGTTGGAGACGATTGGATCGGCGCCCATCGTCAATCCGCCTACAGCTTCGGCGTCGATCCCGTTCGCCTCGAGCAGCTCGAGAATCGCATGTCCGGTGAGCCGTCCGCCTTCGGCGTGCAGCGTCGTGGTGCGGCAGTCGATGTAGTAGTCGCTGGTCCCGCCGGAAGAGAGCTTGAACTGGCCCAGTCGGAAGCTGGTCCGCGCCAGCAGAGAGAGCAGTTGTTGCGCATGCATGTAAAAACAGCTCCTAGCTTCTAGCTCCTAGCCTCTAGCGAGAAGCCGGAACGTTTGAGTTCACACGGATGTATTGAAAGCTAGCAGCTAAAAGCTAGAGGCTGAAAGCTGCCTTTCTCACATCTTATCCATATGCCTGAACCCATGCGTGCCGATCAGCATGATGGTAAAGAGCATGAAGTTGTAAGAGGCGTGCACCAGCGTGCTCGACGCCAGCGACCGCGTCCACAGGCGCACCCCGCAGAGCACCACGCTGACGCCGACCAGCAGCACGAACGGGCCGATGGAGTAGCCGGTCTGCGCCGCGTGCAGGGCGGCGAAGGGAATGCTGGTGACCACCGCCGCCACGGCCATGGCCGCAAACGACCACTGCGGATGCCCGTCTTCCGCAAGCGGCCGGCGCGGCGTGTCGTACATCTTCTCCACGCACCAGTCGTAAGCGGTGCACAGCGACGGCAGCAGAAATCCGCGGAAGATCAGCTCTTCGAAGAACGGCGCAAACGTCACGCCGAAGGCGAACAGCAGCCACGCTGCGCCGGGCTCGCGAATAATGTCTTCAATGGGCGCGTGCGAGGGACCGGGCAGCACCACGCTGTTGAGCAGCGCCAGCAGCAGGCAGACAACCGCTGCGCCTACCAGGCCCCAGCGCAGCCGGAATGCCGTGGCTCCGTTCCACTGCACGCCGGAAAAAAAGCTCTTGTGCCACAGCAGCGGAAAGACAATCAGGCACAGGACGAGGGTGAACAGATAGCCGAGCCCTTCGCTGCCAAGCTGGTAGTGAATCTCGGTCTTGGTAGCGTCCAGGGTGGAGACGCCGTAGAGATGAAAATGAAGAGCAATCAGCATGGCCACGATTGCGCCGATAAAGCCCAGAGCGAGCAGCAGAAGCATCAGAAAAAAGTGGCCCAGGTGCGGAATCCGCGCGGGCGGCGGCTCAGGCGGCGCAATCGCCTGCACAGTTGTATGCGCGATTGTATGAAAGATCGGCGGCTCGGCAGAAACAGGCGGCAGAATATCCAAAGGCCCATCCTGCGTCGCCGGCTCGAGAGCCGCAGGTGGAGCGGCTTCGAGCGGGGCTGCGATTGCCTCTTCCAGCGGTGGCTGGGACTCATCCTCGGGAATATTGCTCATGCATCGTCCCTCTTCCTCTTGCGTGGAGCGGAGTTCTTTTCGGCCGTGCGCCTTGTCTTGCCGTTTTTGGCCTCGGCATTTTCGTCCCGGACGTTCACCGCTGCGGCATCGGCGCTCCCGGCCGCCTGCACGCCATTCCATTCGGCCTCGGCCAGGCGGCCGCTCTCTGCAGTGTAATAGCGGCGCAGAAACTCGCCCGTATACGAGCCCGGCGTGTGCGCAATGCGCGCCGGACGTCCCTCGCCCACAATGCGTCCGCCATCCTCGCCGCCCTCCGGCCCCAGGTCGATCACCCAGTCCGCGTTGCGGATCACGTCCAGGTTGTGCTCGATGATAATCACCGAGTTGCCCAGGTCGGTAAGCCGGTGCAGTACTTCGAGCAGCTTGCGCACATCGTCAAAATGCAGGCCCGTCGTGGGCTCGTCGAGCAGGTAGAGCGTGCGCCCCGTCTGCCGCTTGGAGAGCTCGCGCGCCAGCTTCATGCGCTGCGCCTCGCCGCCGGAAAGCGTCGTCGCGCTCTGCCCAAGGTGCACGTAGCCCAGGCCCACGTCGACCAGCGTCTGCAGCTTCTGCCGCACCTGCGGCACGTCGGCCAGCAGCGGCAGCGCGTCCTCAATCGTCAGGTCCAGCACGTCGGCAATCGAGTGGCCGTGAAACTTCACCGCCAGCGTCTCCTGGTTGTAGCGGCGCCCGTTGCACACTTCGCACTGGACGTACACGTCCGGCAGGAAGTTCATCTCGATGCGCCGCTGGCCGTCGCCCTGGCAGGCTTCGCACCGCCCGCCCATCACGTTAAAGCTGAACCGGCCCGGCTTGTAGCCTCGCTCGCGCGACTCCGGCAGCATCGCAAACAGGTCGCGGATGGGCGAAAAGACGCCGGTATACGTCGCCGGATTCGAGCGCGGCGTGCGCCCGATCGGCGACTGGTCGATGCGCACCACCTTGTCGATCTGCTCCACGCCGGTGAGCGCGTCGTGCGCGCCCGGTTCCTCGCGCGAGCCATAGATGGTCTTGGCCAGCGAGCGATACAGGATGTCGTTGATCAGTGTGCTCTTGCCGCTGCCGCTCACGCCGGTCACCACGGTCATCAGGCCCAGCGGAATGCGCAGGTTCACGTCCTGCAGGTTGTGCTCGCGCGCGCCGGTCACGCTCAGCCACTTGCCGGTGAGCGGGCGCGGTTTTTCGCGCTGCACCATGGTGGCTTCGCCCCTGAGATAGCGGCCGGTGAGCGAGGCCGTCGTGGCCGTGACCTGCTCCGGCGTGCCTTCGGCCACCACGCTGCCGCCAAGCCGTCCTGCGCCGGGGCCGAGATCGACCACGTAGTCGGCGTGGCGGATGGTGTCTTCGTCGTGCTCGACGACCAGCACCGTGTTGCCCAGGTCGCGCAGCTTTTTGAGCGCTTCAATCAGCCGGATATTGTCGCGCTGATGCAGGCCGATCGAGGGCTCGTCCAGGACGTAGAGCACGCCGCGCAGCCGCGAGCCGATCTGCGTAGCCAGCCGGATGCGCTGGCCCTCGCCGCCGCTCAGCGTGGCCGCGCTGCGATCGAGCGAGAGATAGTTCAGCCCCACGACGCAGAGAAACTCGAGCCGCTCCACGATCTCGCGGCGGATGCGCTCGGCAATCAGCGCCTCGCGCTCAGTGAACTGGAAGCGGATGGCCGCCGAAAGCGCGCGATTGAGCGAGAGCGCGGTGAAGTCGGCAATCGACATCGCGCCGATCTTGACGGCCAGCGACTCCGGACGCAGGCGCTTGCCGCGGCAGACCGGGCAGGGCGTCGCTGACATGAAGTTCATCATGTACTCGCGATAGCCGTCGCTGCGCGCCTCGTCGATGGTGTCGCGCAGGTAGGCGAGAATGCCGTGAAATCCCGTGCGCGGCGCCTCGTTCTTGGGTGGGCCATAGACCAGAATATGCTGCTGCTTGGGCGGCAGATCTTCAAACGGCGTCTTCAGGTCGATCTTGTAGCGGTCGGCGGCAAGCTGGACAAGCTTGAGCAGGTACTGCGACGCTGAGCCGGGGCCGAGCCCGCCGTCGAGCAGCGGCTTCGACCAGTCGGAGATCACCTTGGCCGGATCGAGGTCATAGAGCGAGCCGAGCCCGTGGCACTCAAGACATGCGCCGAAGGCGGAGTTGAACGAAAAACTGCGTGGTTCGAGCTTGGGCACGTCGAGGCCGCAGTCGGGGCAGGCCATCGAGGACGAAAACAACTGCTCCTCTTTTGCCTGGCCGCTCAGCGCCGCCAGCACCAGCCCGTTGGCCATCTGCAGCGCCCGGCTCACCGCCTGCTCCAGCCGCTTTTCCACGGAAGATTTGCCATTCGCAGTGCCGGGCTCAGAGGGTTTCAGAAGAATGCGGTCGATGACTGCCTCGATCGTGTGGTTCTTGCGCCGGTCCAGCAGCACCGGCTCGGAAAGGTCGCGCAGCTCGCCGTCCACTCGTGCGCGAAAGCCCTGGCTGTCAAGCTGGTCGAGTAAGTCCTTGAACTCGCCCTTGCGCCCGCGCACTACCGGCGCCATGATGGTGACCCGCTCGCCGCGGCCCAGCTCCACAATGCGCTGCACGATCTGCTCCGCCGTCTGCCGCGCGATGGGCCGGCCGCAGTTGGGGCAGTGCGGCGTGCCCACTGAGGCATAAAGCAGGCGCAGGTAGTCGTAGATTTCGGTGATGGTGCCCACCGTGGAGCGCGGGCTGCGGCTGGTGGTCTTTTGTTCAATCGAGATAGCCGGGCTCAGGCCCTCGATCGAGTCCACGTCCGGCCGCTCGATCTGGTCTAAAAACTGGCGCGCGTATGCCGATAAAGTCTCCACGTAGCGGCGCTGCCCTTCGGCGTAGATGGTGTCGAACGCAAGCGAGCTTTTGCCCGAGCCGGAAAGCCCGGTGATCACCGTAAGCGTGTTGCGTGGAATACGCACATGGATGTCGCGCAGGTTGTGCTGGCGCGCCCCGCGCACCGAAATGTGGGTGATCGACATGATGAGGCTGTAGCGGCCGGGCAGGCAAGGCGCCGTCCGGATTCCGGCGCCGAAGCGAAGAAGGCCTTAGGGGTATTCTATTTGCCAACAGAAACGAGGGTCAACGCGGGTATTCTTCTGCGACAATAGGACCGGCAGTACCTGTGCCGCCTTGAAAAAAGAGTTACGCCTGGCAGCGGATAGGAGCTGCGCAGGCATCGAAGCTGATAAGGACGGTTGCATGGCGGATTTTCTGAATTTGGCAATGTTGATTTGCGCATCGGTAGGTTCCATGGCCTTTGGCATTCTGGCGGCCTATGGAATTCTGCGCACCGGCTTCGCGCTGATGCGTCCGCGCCAGCGCCGTCCCGCAGCCAATCCGCAGACCGAGCCCGCCCGCGTCAGTTAATGTCCCGCCCCCCCGCAGCTCATGGCATAAATACCGCTGTAATCCTGAGTCCCCATGGACGTACCCGTGCACGGAAAAGGATGAAAATCGCTGCGCGCCAACAACCTTGCTCCCAGAGGGAGCCATCGGAGTTAGCCCACGGTGGAGTCCGGTGCGCAGCGTGGACGTAACCCTGGGAAACAGGAAAACAGATTGGGGCGGCCCCGTAGGGGCTGGGCGAAAAACCCTTAGAAAGCAAAATACGGAGAGAAACAGCGGTTTGAACCGCCGCGGAAATCTCCCTGCCATGCCCGGCCCGGTTTTCGTTCTTTTTCAATAATTTTGTTGATACGTGTAGCGTGGTGCGTGCACTATATCTCTGCGGCAAAATCCTTGCGCTTCTCCGGCCTCTGAAAAATCCATCCCATCCTGAGGTGTAGCCATGGCCACGAACACCGTAAGCAACTGGTTTGGCAACGTCATCTCCCACCCCGCCGTCATTGTCGACGCCTACCACGTGGAAGACATCGTCGCCGTGATGAAAGACACGGTAAAATATCCCGCTCCGGTGCGGGCCATTGGATCGAATCACTCCAATCCCCCCTGTGGCGTGGCCAACGGCGGCACGCTCATCCGGATGAAGATGAACCAGATCCTGGCGATCACCGAGGATACCATCACCGTGCAGGCCGGCGCCATCCAGATCGATATGGCTAAGGCGCTCGAGGTGCGCAATCTGCAGTTCTACGTGAACACTGAGATCGGCAGCCTTACGGCCGGCAGCGCGGCCATTGCCGGCACCAAGGATGCCTCATTCGAAGGCGAGTACGGCCAGGTAGGCTCGTACATCATCGCCGTCAAGATGGTGCTGCCCAACGGCGATCTGATGGAAGTGACCGAAGCCGCGCGGCCCGACCTGATGCAGATGCTTCGCTCCAGCTACGGACTCTTCGGCATCGTCTACGAGGTCACGTATAAGATCAAGTCCATCATCCCCATGCACGTGCACCACGAAACCTTCAGCCTGGGCGACTTTCTGGAAGCGCTGCCCTCGCTCAAGGCCCGCGGTGACTCGATGTTCTTCTACATGTTCCCGTTCTCCGACTGCATCACCGTCGAGTTCCGCCGCTACAACCCCGCCGCCACCGGCGCGCCCAACCGCATCGCCTGGGAACTGCGCAATCACATCTGGGGCACGTCAGGACCGAAGCTGGGTTACGAAGTGACGAAGAACATCGCCGAGCCGCACGTCCGTTACGGCATCATCGACGCCTTTAACGATAGCTGGCGCGTCACGCTTGAAACCATCGTGCACAGCGATAATACCCACGCCTGCGACCAGACCATCTACTACCCTCCTGTCTCCAACGATAGCCGCTACACCTTCACGCTCTTCGCGTTTCCCGAAGAAGAGTATCCGGCCACCCTCGCCGAGTTCTGGCAGTTCGTCAAGGACTACTACCAGCAAACCGGCTACCGCACCAACCTGCTCTACGTGGGCTATTGCATCGCCAAGGATCAGCAGTCGCTCTTCTCGTACTCGTATGATGGCAACGTAATGACCATCGACCCCGTCTCGACGGCCAACGACGGCTGGGACACGTTCCTCGACGTGTATAACCAGTGGTGCAGCGACCGCAACGGCGTGCCGCTGCTCAACCAGACGCCGAACCTGACCGCGGCCATCATTCGCAAAGCCTACGGCCCCGACCGCATCGCCCGGTTCCTGGCGATGCGCCAGCAGTTCGACCCCCAGAACCGCCTGATGAACCCCTACTTCACGCAGCTATTTTCCTAGCAATATCGACATGTAGATCGATGCTACTGTCCTGAGTCAGAAGTTGGCATCATCAATAAGCTGTCATCCTGAGCGAATTTTGGCGCATTTTGCGCCAAAATGAGTCGAAAGCCTGCCCTGAGCGACGTCGAAGGGGACCTGCGGTTGTTCTTCAACGGACTTCTGACTCACCACACTAGTGTCCTGTAACTGAAGTTCGCAACATAAATACTGCTGTCATCCTGAGCGATGTTTGGCCGGTTTTTCGGCCAAACAGAGTCGAAGGACCTGTGGTTCGGGACTTCAACTTATGCTATGAACTTCAGTTACAGGACACTAGCGCTGCGGCGCGGCTGCATCCGGCGGCATCTGCTGGTTGAGCATCTGGTTGCGGAGTTGCTGCTGCATCTGCTCCTGGCGAAGCTGCATCTCTTCCATCTGCTGCGCATTGCGCGGCTGGGGCGGAGCAAATCCGCCGTTCATCACCGGCGGTTCCTGCGGCGGCTGTTCCGCTTCGTAGTCTTCTTCGCTGGAGTTGCGCGCATTGTTCTGCGGCGCGGGACCGGTCGGCGCGACGCTCAGCACAATCTGGCGCGGCGCTCCCGCTCCCTGGTCGCCGATCATCAGCACGTTGTAGCCGGTGCCGTTCAACAGTTGCGAGATCACCTCGTTGGCCGGCCCCGGTCCGTAGGTGCCAAAGACGCGCACATCCGCGTTGCCCAGGCCTTCAACCTTGGTGCCCGTGTTGGTGGCGACATCTTTAAGAATCTGCCCCAGGCTGGAGTTATGGGCGTCAATGCGCAGGCCGTGGCTGTCCCACACCACCGTAGCGTCCACCGGCTTGTCGTTGACAGGCCAGTTGGGCGGCGGTGGCGCGGCGGGCGCAGGCGGGGCGGCGGCAACCTGCTCGGCAGGCTTGGCTGCGGACCGCTTGCGTGCGTGAGCCGCCCGGCGAGCGGTTGCGTGCGGTGCAGTGTCGGCGCTCGACTCGCCACGGTGAGCGGGCTGATCGGCGCGCGCCTGCAGCGACCACGCGCAGAGCACTGCGCAAAACACCAGCGTGGACCAGCACAGTCCTGCTTTTGCCCTGCGGATCGGCGCTGCTATGCGTCTTTGCATCGCAATCGGCTCCACGGCGCAGAGGCAACGCCCACCGGACCGCGTCTCCCTGCCGCTTCATAATAGACTAGCAGTGACCCCCGAGCGCTCGATATCGTCACTCGCAATCGGCGCAGCGGGTCAAATTGGAAGGAGATGGGCTTGAAAGGGCACAGGCTTGAAGAGGAGACAGATTTTGAAGGGCACGGACTCTGAAGGGTCCGGGCTTCAGCCCGTACATCAAGCCACAAAAGCAAGCGGGCCTTAACCCATGAGGGACAAAAACACCCACACTGACCCGCTACCGCAATCGGCGTCTAATGCCGTGGAGAGGATGTTTTCCTGAGATGTGTTTCCGCTGGAAGGCCGTTGCCGCCGCAGTTCTGCTGGCCACCCCGGTAGCCGGCCTGGCCGCCACCTGCGCCATGCAGGACGAGATGCCCGCCGCCGACCAGGCCGCGATTGCCAACGCCGGCCAGCAGCTTCTGCAGGCCATCGCCGGGCAGGATGAGACCACCGTCAAGGCCGCACTGCTGCCTGCCGAGGCCGGCGCCTGGAACGGCATTCAGGCCGCCGTGCAACAGGCCGGTCCGCTCATCGGCGGCGGCCATGTGCAGTTCCGCGACGCATTTCTGCTCGACGCCTCCAGCCAGCCCGCCGCGGCCGACACCGAGTTCTTCTGCTCCAACGCTGGCGCCACCATGAACATCACGCTCTCCATGCACGACCTGCCACCGGGTCGCTACGCCGTTCTGCTGGCCGACGCGCTGGGCGCGCCGCTGGCCGGCCAGATCGGCCTGGTGCTGGCGTGGAACGCTGCGGCTTCGCAGTGGCAGCTTGCCGGCCTCTCGGTGCGTCCCGGCGCGCTGGATGGGCACGACGGCGTCTGGTACTGGAAGCGCGCCCGCTCGCTGGCCACTGCCGACCCGTGGAGCGCCTGGTATGACTACGATCTGGCCGCCTATCTGCAGCTCCCCTTCGACTTCATCTCCTCGCCCAACCTGCTCAAGCTGCGCCAGGAGCAGCAGCAGATCAATCCCGCGCCGCACAACGCCTTCCCGCTCACCCTCCCGCAAGGCGACCGCGCCTGGAAGATCGACGCGGTGAATGTCGATGCCTCGCTCCGCGAGCCCGACCTGGCCGTGGTCTACGAGTCCACCGGCGTCACCGACCCCGCCGCGCTGCGCACCGAGGCAGCCTCTGTCATGACCGCATTCCTCAAGGCTCAGCCCGGCATCCGCGCCAACTTCCACGGCCTGTGGGCCGTCGCAGTGAAGAACGGCCAGCGCACCCCGGTGATGGAACTCCCCATGGCACAGATACCGCAGTGAGAGCAAGGAATAGGGATCAGGGAATAGAGAATAGAGATCAGAGGGTGAGTGGCCCATATCCAGGGGCACTCAATCCAGCACAAACCTTGGGTGCCCCATCCTTTCGATTGTTTTTTATCGAAAGGGTGGGGAAGCACAAATCCCAGCCAGCCGTCTTCAACGCATCACGAATCCAGATGGGAAACCACGCCGTCAACCCCGCCACGATCGGGTTCTCCCGTTAGGGAGATTTCGAAAATAGCCCAGGATGAAATCCTGGGTGAGCCTTGCACTCTCCAGACCGATCCTCAATCATAGACGGATGGTATTTCTGGCGACAGTGCCGGGGCTCCCCCAGCAGGAGCAGTGGCCGTTTCTCCCCGTGCTGGGCCGGTTCGCAATGGCGGTCGGCATCGGGCTCTTCGTCGGCATCGAGCGCGAGCACAGCGGCAAGCTCGGCGCCAGAACCTTCGGCCTGCTTGCCATTCTCGCCTGCCTCGCCGGCCTGTCTGGCGCGCAGCTCATCTGGATCGCCGCCGCCATCCTGCTGCTTGTGCTGGCGCTGATCAACTGGCGGCGCATGTCGGCCCACGATCAGTTGGCCACCACCACCACGCTCAGCCTGGGCATCGTGGCCTTCTGCGGCGTATTGTGCGGACAGGGACACCTCTACACGCCGGTGCTCGCCGCCATCCTTTGCAATGCATTCCTCGCCTGGAAGCAGCCGATTCACTCCTTTTCATCCGGCCTGTCGCAGCAGGAGGTGAGCTCGGCCATCCTGCTGGCCATTCTTTCCTTCGTCGTGATGCCCGTGCTGCCCTCGCATCCCGTCGGTCCTGGGCGCCTCATCGATCCACGATCGAACTGGGCCAGCGTGGTCATCATCGCCGGCATCGCTTTTGTCAATTACATCCTGCTGCGCTCCATCGGGCCGCGCGGCATGGAGCTGACCGCGTTCTTCGGCGGCCTGATCAACAGCCGCAAGGTGATCGTCGAGTTCATCCTGCGCGCCAAGGGCAACGCCGGGGCCCTGCTGCCCATCATCTTTCGCGGAGCGATGCTGGCCACCAGCGCCATGGCCATCCGCAACGCGATCATCGTGGTCGTGCTCTCCAACTCGCGGCAGGCGATGGCGCTGTCGATCATCCCCCTGGGCATGATGCTGCTGGTCAGCGCCGTGCTGTGGTTCAGCCACGCCGCCGCGCCGGAAGATGCCGCGGCTCCGCCGCTCAGCCTGGACTCGCCCTTCAGCTTTCCCGCCGCCTTGAAATTCGGCCTGGTCTTTCTCGCGCTCAACGTGATTGGAGCGCTCGCTGAAAGGTACTACGGAGCAGCCAGCTTTTACTTTGTGAGCGCAGCAGGAGGCCTCTTGTCGAGTGGCTCATCGATCGCCTCCGCCGCGACGCTGATCGATCACGGAGAGCTGCCACCCGTAACCGGCGTAAACGGCGTCGTCATCTCGAGCGTCGCCAGCGTCCTGATCAACATCCCGCTGCTGCGCAGAATCCCCGGCTCCCCCGGTTACCGCCGCAAGTTGACTCTAAGCCTACTGGCCATCGCCGCCGCAGGATTAGCAGGGCTCGCCGTGAACACCGCCTGGATGCGCTGGCATCGATAACCCACCCGCCATACCCTTGCAGATTATTTTCTCCAACGCCGCTACCCTGAATGAAGCCACGTTTGGATTCGCCTCGTCAGGCGCCGGAACTCACCCCAGAAATCTTCCGACTGTGAAACTGTGAAGACAAGCAAGCCAAATGCACTCAGGTGCTTGCAGGAGAAATCCTCACAGCTTCTGTGAGCCTGTGAGCCTGTGAGACTGGGCAACTGGGAAGCACAATCCGCCAGCAAAAAAGCCGGCCTTCGCTGCAAGGCCGGCTTTCGATTCCTCCGTTAACCGTTATTTAGAACAAATTCCAGAGTGACTGGTTGTAGACCTCGTGGTGGTACTGCACTTCGGAGCCCTTCACGAATGTGCCCAGGTCGCGGGGTGAGCGGTTGGCGGCTGCCTGCTTCAGGTCCACAAAGCGGCCCTGCACATCGGCGCCCAGAATCTCGCCGATCCACTTCGATGTCTTGAAGTCCTCGATGGCCTGCTGGATGTTGTCGGGCAGGTAGCGCTCGGCTTGGCGCAGGTTGGCGATCTTGGCCGTCTTGCCCTCAATGCCGGCCTTGAAGATCGAGTAGAGCGTCAGGTACGGGTTGGCGTCGGGAGCCACCGAGCGCACTTCGACGCGCATCGAGCGCGAGTTGCCGATGGGCACGCGTATCATCGATCCGCGATCGACAGCCGAAGCCTTGATCTGGTTCGGCGCCTCGAAGTGCGGATCGAGACGGCGGTAGGCGTTCACGCTGGGGTTGAGGATGAGGCAGATGTCAAGCGCGTGAGTCAGGACGCGGTCGAGGAACTCCCAGCCGAAGGCGGAGAGCATCTCCTGCCCCTTGGGATCCCAGAACAGGTTCTTCTTGCCCTCGGAGATGGACACGTTGGTGTGCATGCCGCTGCCGTTCACGCCCACCACCGGCTTGGGCAGGAAGCTGGCTGTGAAGCCCATGTTGTTGGCAATCTGGCGGCAGAGCAGCTTATAGAGCTGGATCTTGTCGGCCGCCGCAACAACTTCACCGTAGCCGTAGTTGATCTCGAACTGGCTGGGCGCAACCTCGGGGTGGTCCTTCTCGTTCTCGAAGCCCATGGCCCGCTGCACTTCCGCCGCGGTGTCGATGAACTGGCGGAGCGGATCGAGCGGCAGCACGTGAAAATAGCCGCCGGTATTGATGAACTCGAACTTGCCGGTCTCGTGATAGCGCTTTTCCGCGTCGCGGCCGGCGAACAGGAAGCCTTCAATCTCGTTGGCGGCGTTGAGAGTGTACTTCTTCTCCTTGTAGAGCTTGTCGGAGTAGTTCTTGAGCACGCCGCGCATGTCGCCCGAGTAGAGGCTGCCGTCCTTGTCGATGACCGTGCCGAAGACCAGCACCTTGCCGTTGCCGAAGACGTCGGCCGGCACCCAGTAGAAGGCGCCCCAGTCCACTCGCAGCCGCAGGTCGCTCTCCTTCTGCGCGGTAAAGCCGCGAATCGACGAGCCGTCGAAGGTAAGGTTCTCGTGCGCTCCCAGGAGAAACTTCTTGTCGTAGTCCAGCAGGTGCAGCCGGCCTTCGAGGTCGGAGAAGAGCACGGTCACGGCCTTGATCCGCTTCTCGTCGGTCAGGTACTTCAGCCGCTTCTCTTTGATCTCATCGGCCGCAACGCGATTCATGCGGTCGGCTTTAGCTTCCAGGTTCTTTTCTTCCAGCTCTTCATATGAGAGCGCGAGAAAATCACGATACTCGGTAGACATCGAATCTCCTTTTGGCGGGAAAAAGCATCAGTGGCTTTTGGCAATAGGATAAATCACCCGCGCCGGGAGGCATCTCCAAAACAGGCGCGGGAAAGGACACTGCATTTCTCCGCGGCTTCGTTCCCTCCGGCGCGGGCTCCAGGCTTTGCCATCAGAAGGCCGCGCTGGCGGGAACAGTCGCTGTCAGGCAAGCACTGGCTCGCCCACGCTCTCAATCGTCTTGATGATCTGCGAAACGATCTGGTACGGATCGGCCTCGGAGTTCGGACGGCGGTCCTCCAGGTAGCCCCTGTAACCGTTCCGGATGAAGTTCACCGGCATGCGGATCGACGCGCCGCGGTCGGAGAGCCCATAGCTGAACCTGTCAATTGACTGGGTCTCGTGATGGCCGGTCAGGCGCAGATGATTGTCCGGACCGTAGACGGCGATGTGTGCTTCCTTGTTCTTCGCAAATGCCTCCATGAGCACCTCGAAGTGCTCCTTGCCTCCGACTTCGCGCAGATACTTGCTCGAAAAATTGGTATGCATGCCGGAGCCGTTCCAGTCGCCGCGGATCGGCTTGCAGTGCCACTCCACGTCCACCTCGTACTTCTCGCAGAGGCGCATCATCAGGTAGCGCGCAATCCACAGGTCGTCGGCGGCCTTGTGTGAGCCCTTGCCGAAGATCTGGAACTCCCACTGCCCCTTGGCCACTTCGGCGTTGATACCTTCGTGGTTGATGCCGGCGTGCAGGCAGAGATCCAGGTGCTCTTCCACGATGGTGCGGGCCACGCTGCCCATGTACTTGTAGCCGACGCCGCAATAGTAGGGTCCCTGCGGGCCGGGAAAGCCGGCCTCAGGGAAGCCGAGCGGGCGGCCGTCTTTATACAGGAAGTACTCCTGCTCGAAGCCGAACCACATGTCCGGATCGTCCGGAGCCGTGGCGCGCATGTTCGACGGGTGCGGAGTGCCGTCGGGATGCATGACTTCACTCAGCACGAGATAGGCACTTTTGCGGGCCGCGTCAGGATAGAGGGCAACAGGCTTCAGAATGCAATCGGAGCTCTTCCCTTCGGCCTGCATAGTAGAGCTGCCGTCGAATCCCCACAGGGGCACGTCGGCAAGGGTGGGCGGCGTGGCGAAATCCTTGAGCGTGGTTTTGCCGCGCAGTTCAGGGATAGGAGTTTTGCCGTCAAGCCAGATGTATTCGAGTTTGTACTTTGCCATGGAGCTCCTTCTTGGGGACGCGAAAAGATGTCGGGAACACAACGAAATCCTAGTGCCTGGGGCATAAAGAACCCGTGAAGATTTGGGAAGAGTTGAAGAGGAAAAATTGCGCCTCAGCGGTGGCGGGCCACCAGCACCATCAGCAGCAGAACGGCCACCGGGATGAGGGCCAGCCCGGTGTAGTAAAGAATCCGCCGCGACAGGTGCGACTTGCGCTTCTGCCAGTTCGTGATCTCGGGGCGGTCTCCCACGCCCACCTGGTCAAGGTGCTCCAGGTCGTGCTTGAATTCGTGGGCCGTGGCGTAGCGGTTTCTGGGGTCGCGTTCCAGGGCACGGTAAATCACCTCCTGCAACTGCGGCGAGACGGAAGGATCGGCCACGCACGGAGGCACGGGATAGTTCAGCAGGCGGTCGTTCATGGCGGCCATGGGCGTGGGGCCGCTGAAAGGCAGCTTGCCGGTGAGCATCTCGTAGAGGATGACGCCCATCGAGAAGAGGTCGGACCGCGCATCGCCGCGCTTGCCCTTCACCTGCTCGGGTGAGATGTAGTTGGGCGTGCCCAGGGTCGCGGTGAAGTTGGCATAGGTGAGCCGGCGCGCAGCGGCATCGCTGGCAATTCCGAAGTCGATCAGCTTGATGTGGTCGTTTTCGTCGACCATGATGTTTTCCGGCTTCAGGTCGCGATGGACCACGCCGTGGGTGTGGATGTAGTCGAGCGCGTCGAGCACGCCGGCGGCGATGCGCAGCGCGCGCTCCTGCGGGATGCGGCCCTCGTCGAGAATCTGGCGCAGCAGCCGGCCCTGGCACCATTCCATCACCATGTAGATGCGCGAGCGCTTTTCGCCGCCGTAGACGCGCATCACCATGGGGTGGTCGAGCTTTTCGCCGATGCCGGCCTCGCGCTGGAAGCGGTCGAAGAGAATCGGGTCGGCTTCCATGTCGGGATGCGGAATCTTCAAGGCCACCGTGCGGCCGTCGCGCGTGTCGATGGCTTTGAAGATAGACGCCATGCCGCTGCGGGCGACGGGCGACTCGATGCGGTAGAAATCGAGTTCGGTGCCGGGTTGCAGGGTGTCGTAAAAACTCATTCGGCCTCGGAGATATCCATAACTACTTTACCGGGAAACGGCTCCGGATCGGTAAGGATTCCATAAGGCTGGCCGGATTAGCCGTCGCCGCTCAGGAGGGCAGGCGATAGGGACGGCCGCGGTACATGCCTACCTGCTCCACGGACCGCACGCGAATAACCTGCGCGGTGGTATTGTCCGTGCCGTCGATCTCCACGGCGCGCGTGACCAGCTCGCGCGCGATCTCCTCGGCGTTCTTCTTCTGCGAAGCGATCTCGGCAATGGTCTCCTCGGGCATCTCGTCGTGCAGACCGTCGGTGCAGAGCACCAGCATATCGCCGGGCTGCAGGGTGATGGCCGTCGTATCCGGCGAAACGAACATCTCCGGGCCCAGCGACTTGATGAGAACGTGGCGCGACTCTGACTGGGCAATCTCGCCGGCGCTGATGAGACCCATCTTGCGCTGCTCGTTCACTAGCGTGTGGTCCTGCGTGATCTGCCGCGCCTTGCCATTGCGGACCAGGTAGCAGCGCGAGTCGCCCACGTGCGACACCACGGCCTGGTCATAGCGCATGGCGCAGGCCACCAGCGTGGTGGCCATTCTTTTACCGCGGTACTGCGACTCGAGCGTGCGGTCGTGCACCGCTGCGTTGGCGTGCTGAATCAGTCGCGGCAACAGGCTGATGAGCATGGTTCCGGCCTGTGCGCCGGCAAACTCTTCGGTGATCACCTTGACGGCCGTGGCCGATGCCACTTCTCCCAGGTCGAGCCCGCCTACACCGTCGGCCACCGCGAAAAGAAAACCGTGCGATCTGGCCTGGTGGCGCGAGGCCGGAATGAACGAACCCATGGCATCTTCATTATTCGTTCTTACTTTTCCAAAATCGCTTGTCTCGCCAAACTGTACGTCCAACATATGCGCCGCCGCATGGGCACCTTCGGCGTAGCGCCTAGGGTGTCGCTTTGCAAGGTTTTACAACATCCTTTTAAAACACCACTGGGTGGCTCTCCGTTTCCCGCCTTTCGCGAAGGTCGAACAGAGACTCCACCCAGCAGTTGCAGTCAGGTTGAAGGTTCGCCTCAAGGCTTACTTTGCAGTCAACAGAATCGATTTGCCCTTGGCCTTGGAAGAGCGCAGGAAGTAGATGGCTCCGTAGATGCCCCAGACGATCGAGATGCCCAGTGCCAGCAGCGGTTCCTTGGTGGTGCCAAGCCCGAAGAGTGGAGCAATCAGGTAGAAGGCCATGCACACGAGGTTGGCCAGCAGTCCGAATCCGGGGATGAGAAGATGCCTGACGGCGTTGTAGTCAGGCCGGTTGTGGAAGGCCACGATGCACAGGAAGCAGCTCAGCGCATAGAGAATGAACGTGCCGAAGTTCGAAGTGAGCGTGATGGCCAGCAGCGAGTTGGGCATGGCGACCAGCGTATCGTGCGATGGGTAGCCGAAGCTGGAGAGCAGGCCGTGTGGCAGCGCGGCGATGGTCGCGTCTGTCGGAGCGCTGGCGTCGGCGAACACGAAGGAGACGGCGACGCAGCCGATGATCGCCGAGATCACCGCCAGCGTCCAGATGGCGCGGCGCGGCGTGAGCGAGCCGGCGTGCAGCAGGCCGAAGTGCTCGGGAGCCTCGTCGTCCTTGCCCATGGCGTAGGTGACGCGGGCGCCGGTGTTCATGCAGCTCAGCGTGGTGCCGATGAGCGCCAGGAACACGGTGAAGGCCTCGGCCAGCATGAAGTACCTGCCGTGGCCCTGGCCCAGCAGCGCGTCGCCGACGATGATCATCATGTCGCCGATGGGCGCGGCCGAGCCCGCGGCGCTTTGCATCGTGTACCCCGAGTTGAGAAAGTAGTTGGCTGCGAAATACTCAAACAGGTAACAGATCAGGCCCTGGATGAGCAGCGATGCAATGACCGCGATAGGAATATGCTTGGTGGGATTCTTTGCCTCGCCTCCCATCGAGGTGACCGATTCAAAGCCGACCAGGATGAGGATGGCGACCGTGGCCTGGATGAAGACCCAGCTGATCTTGTGGATGCCAATGACCGATCGGGCGGTGGCGTGGGTAAGGAAGTTGCCGCTCGCGTCGGTGGTGGGATAGGTGATGGTGTAGGGAACCGGCTTGCCGGCGGCGTCAAGCAGCGGCAGCGGAACACCGCTGGCGTCGCGCAAGATGGAGCCATCCTTGGGATTGGTGGCGAACTGGTATGTGTAGGTGGAGAGCGACTGCGCGTCGTATTGGAAGCCTGCCGCGCCCGCCGGGTGGTTGGCGCGATAGCCGAGAGCCAGCACGCTGAAGACCACCAGCGCCGAAATCTGCACGATGTTGATGGCCAGGTTCACGGCCGTTGAAGCGCCCGCGCCACGCGTGGCGATCCACGCGACAAAGAACGAGAAAACGATGGCCACCAGCCCCATGAAGATTGGCCCGGGGTTTGAGCCGCTCATGAACGCCGGATCCAGGAAGCCCACCACGTAGCCCACGAAGATGCCGGTGGTGGCCACCATCACGCCGGGATAAACCCAGTAGTAAAGGTGCGAGCCCCAGCCGACGATGAACTTGGCGATGCGGGCGTATTTGAACGCCGCATCTTTCGACAGCATGGCCTGCTCGGCGTAGTAGTAGCTGGAGCCGGTTCCGGGATAGAGCTTGGAGATCTCCGCGTAGGCAACAGCGGTCGCCAGGCACAGCAACAGGGCGGCAAAGATGCCGATCCACATGGAGGGCGCCGTGGTGCCGGTGGTTGCCTGAATGTAGAAGGTGAGCCAGAGGAACGCGCCGGGGGCGATGAGGGCCATTGCATTGCTGGTCAACCCGGTCAAGCCCAGGGTGGCCTGCATCTGAGGTGCTTTTGCTTCTGCCATGAGCATTCTCCTGAAGATTTGGGTTCGTAGGGCTACTCCCAGTTGCGGCCCTGGGAGATTTTTTTCGATGCCTGCCCGTCTGCGCTATCCAATCCGGGCTGCTGTCATCGCGTGTGCCGCGAACAGTTCGTGTGCAGGGGGTCGAGCTGTCCGCGGATATCGTCTGCGGATATCGATCGTTGTGGTCCACCCGGCGACTTGCCTGGATGCGCCGGCCAGTCCCGCAAACTTTATTTCGATGGTGAGAGAGTATCGTTCCCTTCATCAGGACGAAATAAAGAATGCAAATTGATTGTCAGGGCGGCCTCGATTCAATCGCCGTTTTGAAAGGGCACCGCTTCAAGCCTGCCCTGGGCTTGCCGTCCCTTCGTCCCGGAGGGACAGGCGGAAGATGGCCCAGGGTGAAGTCCGCCGAGGCGGACGCAACCCTGGGAAGCGGGAAAATAGATTGAGTTGGCCCCGGAGGGGCAGGATGAAAGCCCTTGGAAAACAAAATACGGAGGGAGACGGCGGTTTGAACCGCCGCATTTAGTCTCCGCCAAATCTACGCGAGCTTCAGCCCTAGATGCGCGCTTCTCGTGCTTCGCTCTCCCGATCTGGCGTTTTTCCGCAACTTCTCCGGTTGCCAAAGGTCGCGCAAGCTCTAGCGCTTGGGTCCGAAGAAGGCGATGAACGCGAGGGTGATCGTGTTCTGGTTGTCGGAGGTTTCGTTGGCATCCTTCTGGAAGAACTGCTGGTTGGAGAAGTCGCCGCGATACTCGACGCGGGTCAGCAATCCGGCGGCCCACTTGTACTCGTAGGTCGCGGTGAACTCATAAAGGTGCTGAATCATGCCGGTCTGCGAGCCGTTGGGATCGTTGAAGTACCCGAAGCGGCCGGTGAGCGCCTGCGTACCGGTAATCTGTCCGTGCGCGGCAAATTCCACGCCTTGCCAGTGCTTCAATTCGGTGTCGCCCATGGTTTCCGTGCCCTCGCTCGTGTTGACGGTATACGTGCCGTCGCGGTTCTGGCCGTAGTCATAGTTGATGTAGGCGTTGAATTTTCCGTTGGGCGTGAGCAGCAGCGTGGAGTCGAAGAGGTTGCGGAATCCGTGCGTCGTGTTCGCGTTCTCCGGGCCGCCATAGTAGTTGAGGAACCACGAGTACTTGGGCTTGACCAGCGCGCTGGTGATGCCCACCGTGGCGCCGCCGTTGGATTTGGCCACGTTGTTCCAGCCGTTGACCACCTGCACGCCCAGGGTCTCGGTCTTTGAAACTGGGATCGAAGTGCGTGCGCCGAAGTGCCAGTAGGGAATCGCGTTGACGAACAGCAGCGAGCGCGAATAGTTCCAGTTGTCCTTGGCCTCGATCACTTCCGCGCCGGCCGAGGTGACGAACTTGCCGAAGTCCAGCTCGAAGCCCTTGGCCTTGGGCGGCTTCATGCTGATGAAGGCCTGCTCGATGTAGTTCAACTGCTCGGTGCCGTCGCTGTTGCTGGGCGAGGAGTTGATCAGATCGTTGGTGCGGCCATAGACAAAGTCGATGCGTGCGCCCACCGGATCGGGATCGTGATTGAGCGTGAGCTTGGCCGCGCTCAGCTCGAACTGGTCGGTCTTGTCGTTAAAGTTGTAAAGCTGATTGATCTGCTGTCCACCGTCCTGCGTATTGGGTTGATTGGTGTTGAAGCTGTAATAGCCGTCGATGAATCCGCTCAGGTCCATGGGGCCCACGCTCCATGTAGGAGGCGCCGCAGGCGCTACCGGAGCCTGCGCTGCCGGCGTCTGGGCCGGGGCGGCCGGTGGAGCGGGTGTTTGCGCGCTCGCCAACAGCGCCGCAGCTAAAGTCGTACCGGCCATGATTTGCAGGATGCGATTCACTTTCAGATACATTCGGCACTCCCCTCCAGGAAATGAAAGTTTGTTGTATGACTCTGGATTGCGAGTCGCATGCACACACAACGCCCCTCGCGATCTATCCGCTTTCAGAGCTTCAGTCTCCATGCACACGAACGCATGAATCCCCGCGTCAGGATTGGCAATCGCGTAATGAGGAATAAGGTTGGTCCGGTCGAAACTGGTTAGCATCAGGTTGGCAAACAAGGCATAAAGAACCTATGAGGATTATGAAAAGTTTTTCTTGGGGAATTTCCGTGCCGAGGTTGCATGCAGCCGTTCGCAGGTTGCAGGTTGCAACGGCGTTGTACGCAGCGTTCTTAGCGTCCTAAGTCGAAAGTTCGTAACATAAATAAAGGGGCTGTAGTAGCTAAGGATGCGGAACTGGGTATTCTTAGCCGATGGTTTACGAGCGGAAGAGCCGTCTTACAACTCGCCAGCAAGGCCGCTTGATTGAATATTTTGTGGCAGGCTCGACGGCTCGTGCAGCCGCCGGTCTGCTGGGTATTCAGCCGAACACCGCGGCGAGGTTCTTTCTTCGCCTGCGGATGCTG